>CAYPSU010000062.1:16084-16445 GCA_964413475.1 uncultured Polaromonas sp.
GCGGGTTCCCTGGCCGCGCCAATGGAAATCATCGAGGAACGCACCATCGGCCCGAGCCTGGGCGCCGAGAACATCGCCAAGGGCTTCAACAGCGTGACCTGGGGCTTTGTGGCCATCGTGATCTTCATGGCGGCTTACTACATGCTGTTCGGCCTGATCTCCGGCCTGGCCTTGGCGGTCAACCTGCTCTTGCTGGTGGCCGTGCTCTCGATGTTGCAAGCGACCCTCACCCTGCCGGGCATGGCCGCCATCGCCTTGGCGCTGGGCATGGCCATTGACTCGAACGTGCTCATCAATGAACGCATCCGGGAAGAGTTGCGCAGTGGCGCGGCACCACAAGCAGCCAACCACGCCGGTTATG
>CAYPSU010000063.1:0-16365 GCA_964413475.1 uncultured Polaromonas sp.
AGTCTGGGTCTACAAGGGCGATACGCTTGGGCGAGCTGATGCCCCTGGTGTCAAGACCGAGGCAACGGCGGAAGAGGAGCGCAAGCCGCGCGGTCCACGCCGCGACAGCCGCCCCGCTGGTGACCGCCCCCCGGGCGCTCGCCGTGGCCCGCGGACCGCAGGTGCGCCCGCCGATGGGAGCGACAAGCCGGCCGAGGCGACCGCCGCAGCCGAGGCCCCGAAAACCACCGTTAAGCGCGTTCGCAAAGCCGCGCCAGCTGCAGCAGCTGACGGTGCCAAGACCGAGTGATCGGTCTCATCACGGAGATAGAACATGCTGCAACCCGCCCGCAGAAAATATCGCAAGGAGCAGAAGGGCCGCAACACCGGCGTGGCCACTCGTGGCAACACGGTGGCTTTCGGTGATTTCGGTCTCAAGTGCACCGACCGCGGTCGTTTGACCGCACGTCAGATCGAGGCCGCACGCCGTGCGATCTCTCGCCATGTCAAGCGTGGCGGCCGTATCTGGATTCGGGTCTTCCCCGACAAGCCCATTTCGCAAAAGCCGGCTGAGGTTCGCATGGGCAACGGCAAAGGCAACCCTGAGTACTATGTGGCTGAAATTCAGCCGGGCAAGATTGTGTTCGAGATCGTCGGTGTCCCCGAAGAGCTGGCACGTGAGGCGTTCCGCCTGGCTTCGGCCAAGCTGCCCTTGCGCACCACCTTCGTCAGCCGCATGATCGGTCAGTGATCCAGGAGACGATAGATCATGAAAACCTCTGAACTGCGTCAAAAGGATGTGGACGGCCTGAAGGCCGAAGTCAAGGATCTGCAAAAGGCCCACTTCGGCCTGCGCATGCAAAAGGCCACGCAGCAATTGAGCAACACCGCTCAGCTGCGCTCCACCCGTCGTGCCATTGCTCGGGCCAAAACTGTCTTGGCCGAGACCGTTGCCAAAGGAGCCGCCAAATGAGCGAAAGCAAGAAACTCGTTCGCACGTTGATCGGCAAGGTGGTCAGTGACAAGCGTGCCAAGACCGTGACGGTGCTGGTCGAGCGTCGCGTCAAGCACGAGCTCTACGGCAAGATCGTCTCGATGTCGAGCAAGTATCACGCCCATGATGAAAAGGGTGAGTACCACCTCGGCGACATCATTGAAATCACCGAGAGCCGGCCGCTGTCCAAAACCAAGAATTGGGTCGCGACCAAGCTGGTGCAAAAGGCTATTGCCGTCTGAGCGGGTCTCGCCTCAGAAAAAAAGCCCACCTCGGTGGGCTTTTTTCTTGGAGGGCGTGATTGGCACCCAGACCATCGGCCGTCTTTTATGATGGGCTTTGGGAGAGTGTTTCGATGAGTGCAACTTGCCCGCCTTTGCGTGTGTCGGCCGTCGTCCTGGCGGCTGGTGCTGCTTCGCGCATGGGCCATCGGCCCAAAAGCCTGTTGGAATACGAGGGCGTGGCTCTGATCCGTCGCTTGGCCGATGCCTTGTCCCAGGTCGGTGTTGGTGAGACGGTTGCCGTATTGGGCCACTATGCGTCGGCGATCGAGTCTGCGCTGGCCGGTACAACGATTCGATGCGTCCTCAACCCCAAGCCTGATGAAGGCCAGATCTCATCCTTGAGGCTGGGTTTGCGGGCTTTGGCCCAGCCGGCCGATGCAGTGATGGTTTTACTCTCGGATCAGCCCTTGATCGGAGAGCCTCAATTGCGTGCCCTTATCAATGCCTACCTGCAGCGACCGACCGGAACCGAGGTGGTCCAACCCCATGTTCAGGGCTTGCCCGGCAATCCGGTGCTGTTCAGTCGAGAAGTGCAGAGCCAAATACTTGCGCAGGGTTCGGAGGTGGGCTGCCGGCAATGGCAGGCTGCACATCCAGACCGGGTCTATGCTTGGCCGAGCCAGGATCAGGCTTACCGGCTTGATCTCGATACAGCCGATGATCTGGCCGCGGTGCGTCGCCTGGCCGGTCGTTCTTTGGAGTGGCCCGCGGCTTGGCGCCCAGGCTCTTGAGTCCAGCAGCTGCTCGCCCAGCCTGAGTGAGGCAGGCCCGCTGCTGCGGGCCCTGCAGCGATTGCCAAAACCACCGACAATCTCTTCTTCATTTCTTCCCTGTCCTCATTTAGGAGCGCCCATGATCAAAGTTGGAGATAGTCTGCCCGCCGCCACGTTGATGGAATATTCAGAAGTCGAAGGTAATGGTTGCAGCATCGGCCCCAATCCGGTGGATGTCAGCAAGGCTGTAGCTGGCAAGACCATCGCCCTGTTTGCGCTGCCTGGAGCGTTTACGCCCACCTGCTCGGCCAAGCATGTGCCGGGCTATGTGGAGAAGTTCAATGACCTCAAGGCAGCCGGCGTTGATGAGGTTTGGTGCGTCAGCGTCAACGACGCCTTCGTCATGGGCGCTTGGGCGCGTGATCAAAAGACCGCTGGTAAGGTTCGCATGCTGGCCGATGGCAGCGCTGAGTTTGCCAAGGCCCTGGGTCTGACGCTCGACCTGACTGCGCGCGGCATGGGTGTGCGCGCCAATCGCTTTTCCATGCTCGTCAAGAACGGCAAGGTGATGTCCCTCAATGTCGAAGGCCCCGGCAAGTTCGAGGTCAGTGACGCGGGCACCATGCTGGCACAGGCCAAAGGCTGAAGCAGCAAGCCCTTTACCCACAAAAAAACCGCCTTCGGGCGGTTTTTATTTGAGCCGCTCACAAATCAACCTTCAGGTAGTGGCTGCCCGGTATCGGGTTGTGATAGTAGGGCGCGATTTCCTTGAAGCCCAGTTCGGCATACAGCTGTCGGGCCGCTTCCATGTCGTCGAGGGTGTCGAGCAGCACGCAGTGATAGCCGGCCGCGCGTGCGGCGTCAAGCATCAGCTCGGCCAGCTGCCGGCCCAATCCAAAGCGGCGGAAGGGCTTGCGAACATACAAACGCTTGAGCTCGGCGGCGTTGGGATAGTCGACGGTGTCGAGTCCGCGCAAAGCGCAGCACGCGGCCAGTTGATCATTGACGCGCGCCAGCCTCAAAGCGCCTCTGGGTGGCGCGTACTCACCTGGCAGTTCGGCCAGCTCCTTCTGGAAATCCTGAAAGCACAGGTCCACCCCCAGGCCGTCGGCGTACTCCTGAAAAATCTCTCGCGTCGCGGCCAGTTCCTCGGGGCTGCTGGGCGTGATGACGCTCAGCTCGGGACGCTGTCGGGATCGGCCGGGCGTTGGCATAGAGGGTCCGGCTTTTGAAATCAGACCAGCCGCGGGGCCAGACTGAAAACCCAGGTGCTCAGCGCGTAGCAAACGCCCAGCAGGATGAGGGCCAGCCATCGGGTCAAACTGTCGTCCCGCGTCCCCGGCATGGGTTGCTCCAGCGGCTTGTCGCCGTGCAGCATGGCGCCGAGCAGAGGCCGACCTTTGAAGGTATGCCAGACGATGGCCAGCAAGTGCAGCAGCACCAGCCCGATCAGCAGCAGTTTACCGATCTGCGTGTGGTATCCGGTGGCTTGGCTGACCGTGCTGGCAGAGACCAGGTGCGTGAGAGGGCCCGCAAATGCGATCTCATCGTCGCTGAGCAGGCCGCTGCTGACTTGGGCCACCAGGATCAGCAGAAAGGCCAGCACGGCCAGTGAGCCCAGCGGTCCGTGCCCGGTGTGCAGGCCTTCGTCGGCGCGGCCCCGCAACTCGTCCAGCGCATCGCGGGGGTGCAGCCGAAAGTGCACAAACCGCGACCAGCGCCCGCCTACGATGCCCCAGAGGATGCGCCAGACCAGCAGGGTGAGCACCGCCTGGCCGAAGCGGAAATGCCAGAGCATGGCCGAGCCGCCGACATTGCCGGTGATCACCAGCCCAACCACACAGACCACCAGCGCCCAATGAAACAGCCGTGTGGGCAGGTCCCAGATCCGCGTGCGGTGCAGGTGGCTGGCGTAAGGATTCATGCGGCTCCCTGGATGAGCTTTTTCATTTGAGGGCTTGGATTCAAATCCGGGTGATCTTGTCGGGATCGGCGTCTAGATTACCGGAAAAAACTTCGGTGGTTAGACTCAGGCCCATTCGGCCCTGGGGGTCCGCGTGTTTGTTTTTTCCTGAAGGATGACCCGATGAAAACTCTTGCCTCTCTCGCTACCGCAGCCCTGCTGGTAGGCGCCAGCCTGCCCGCGCAAGCCCAGTTTGCCAAGCCGGAGGATTCGATCCGTTACCGGCAGAGCGCCCTTTTCATTATGGGCCAGCATTTTCAGCGTGTGGGCGCCATGGCCAATGGCCGCATCCCCTTCGATGCCAAGGTCGCGGCCGAGAATGCCGAGGTGGTGGCCAATATGGCCAAGCTGCCCTGGGCTGGATTCGGGCCGGGGACCGACAAGGGCGCCCCGACCAAGGCCAAGGCTGAAATTTGGACCGAGCAGGCCAAGTTCCGCGAAGCGGGAGAGAAAGCCATGGCCGAGACGGTCAAGCTGGCAGCAGCGGCCAAGACGGGCAATCTGGAGGCAATCAAGGCCGCCTTCGGCGCCACGGCTGGTAGCTGCAAGGCCTGCCACGACGCCTACCGCGCTCAGTAATCCACGGGCGGCCCCAGGCCTGCCCGCAAGCGGATCAGGACTGGGTCAGCAGTTTGTCGATCAGTTTGTTCAGATCGGCGAAGTCGGGCTCGCCCACATACTGCTTGACGATCTCGCCGCGTTTGTTGACCAGATAGGTGGTGGGTGTGATGCGGACATCGCCCCAGGCCTTGGCCACCGCGCCGGTATTGTCGATCGCCACCATGAAGGGCAATTGACGGCTCTGGCTGAAATTGACGACATAGGCGGGTGGGTCGTAGCTCATCGCTACCGCCAGTGTTTCAAAGCCGCGGGCGTGAAACTGCTGGTGGGTCTGTACCAGTTTGGGCATTTCGGCCACGCAACTGATACAGCTGGTGGCCCAGAAATTGATAAGGAAGACCTTGCCCCGGAGTGCTTGGGTGCTGGTTTGGCTGCCGTCCAGCAGCACGAAGCGGGTTTCGGGTGCAGCCTTGCCCGATGAACAGGCGCTGCCGAGGACGGCCCACCCCAGGGCGGCTCCGATCAGGCCCCGGCGCGAGGCGTTGGCGCTTGAAGGATCGAACATGAATCGAGTGTACCGATCGGGCCCGCCTGTTGCACGGCCAGGTTTTAGATGACCTGTTGACGTTTAAGCTCGGCCAGTCGGGCCTCGTCGTAGGCCAGTACCGACCGCAGCACCTCCTCGGTGTGCTGGCCCAGGAGCGGAGGCGGCAGACCGTCTCGCGCCGGATCGCGCACTGGCGTCAGACCCAGCTTCATGGGGCTGGAGACCAGGCGCAGGTCGTGGCGGTGCGGATGCTGCCAGCGGCTGACCATGCGACGGCTCTCTACCTGCGGGTCAGCGAAAACTTCAGCCAGGTTGTTGATAGCTCCACAGGGTACCTTGGCCTTTTCCAAGGCCGACAGCCAGTCGGCCTTGCTGCGCGTTTTCATGACGGTTTCGAGCAGGGGCACCAACTCCTTGCGATGAAGCACGCGCTGGCGATTGGTCGAAAAGCGTGGGTCTTGCGCCAGTTCGGGGCGACCAGCGACTTCGCAGAATTTGGCATATTGGCTGTCATTGCCTACGGCCAGGATCAGGTGGTCGCGGCTGCCATCGGCCGTTGGCGCGACTTCGAAGACTTGATAGGGCACGATGTTCTGGTGGGCATTGCCCGCTCGTCCGGGAACCTTGCCGCTGACCAGGTAGTTGGCGCCCAGGTTGGCCAGCATGGCCACCTGGGTGTCGAGCAGGGCCATGTCGATATGCTGGCCCTCTCCGGTGCGTTCGGCATGCCGAAGGGCGGCCAGGATCGCCACGGTGGCATACATGCCCGTCATCAGATCGGCCACCGCCACCCCCACCTTCTGCGGCCCACCCCCGAGGTCATCGCGCTCCCCGGTGATACTCATCAGCCCTCCCATACCCTGAATGGCATAGTCGTAGCCGGCCCGCTCGGCGTAGGGGCCAGTCTGACCGAAGCCGGTGATTGAGCAGTACACCAGGCGTGGATTGAGTGCCAGCAGGCTTTTGGGGTCAAGGCCGTAGCGAGCCATGTCGCCGACCTTGAAGTTTTCTACAAATACATCGCAGTGACGCACCAAGTCCCGCACGAGGGCCTGACCCTGGTGCTGGGCGATATCGCAGGTCACCGAGCGCTTGTTGCGGTTGGCCCCCAGGTAATAGGCCGCCTCCTGGGTCTCCTGCCCCGCATCGTCATGCAGGAAGGGTGGTCCCCAGCCGCGCGTGTCATCGCCCTGGACGGGCCGCTCGATCTTGATCACATCGGCGCCCAGATCGGCCAGATTCTGAGTGCACCAGGGGCCGGCGAGCACGCGGGACAGATCGAGGACGCGTAGACCTTGCAGGGAATTCATGGTCTCATTGTGGCGCAGCTGCTGGTCGCTTGTCCGGTGGCGGCCTCTGCACGGGAATGCCTGTACAGTCCCCCCCGTGAACTGTGTTCTTCGTTGTTTGTCCGGGCTTTGTCTGTCCGGTGTGTTGTTGGCCTGCAGTCCTGCGCTCAATTGGCGCGAGGTGCGTACCGATGCCGGGGATTTAACGGCGTTGTTGCCCTGTAAGCCGGATCGAGCCAGCAAGACGGTGCCCCTGGGCGGGCCATCAACCCGGCTGGTCATGATGGGCTGCGAGGCCGCGGGCGCCATGTTCGTGCTTTCCGTGGCCGACCTGGGTGACGCATCGCGCGCCCCTGAGGTGCTCAGGCAATGGCAAGCCCTGACCCTGTCCCACATGCGTGCGGCGCAACCGCAGCAACGTGCCCCTCAGGTGATGGGGGCCGATCTTCAACCGGCTCCGGTGCTCTGGGCGGCTTTGGGGTCGCACCCGGATGGGCGGCCGGTCGAAGGCCAGGCCCTGTTCTTTGCCCGTGGCAGTCGGGTCTTTCAGGCGACGATTTACGCCACTCGCGTGACGCCTGAAGCGGCCGAGACCTTTTTTGCGAGTATCAAGCTGCTGTGAGTATGTTGTATTCGATGCCATCATCTGTCCCGGATCGTCTGGTCGGCCGGTCTGCGGTACTGGTGTTTCTGGCTTTTGCGTTGGGCTATTTCCTGTCTGCGGTGGTGCGTACCGTGATTGCCACCTTGTCGCCGGCGCTGACCCAGGAGTTTGGTTTGCAGGCGGCCGATCTGGGTCTCCTGGGAGGCGGCTTTTTCCTAGGTTTTGCCAGCACGCAGTTGCTGCTGGGAACCTGGCTCGATCGTTACGGACCCCGTAGGGTGTCGATCGGTTTTCTGGCCATTGCGGTGATCGCCTGTCTGGCTTTTTCGGTTGCAACTGACTTTGCCGGTCTGCTGGCCGCCCGTGTTTTGCTGGGGGTCGGTGTGAGTGCCTGCCTGATGGCTCCTCTGACTGGCTTTCGGCGCTGGTATGAGCCCGGCCAGATGCTGCGTGCCAATTCCTGGATCCTGATGATGGGCTCGCTGGGTATGGTGGCCGCTACCTTGCCGGTTCAGTGGCTGCTGCCCCTTATGGGCTGGCGGCCTATGTTCTGGTTTCTGGCTTTGTTGCTGCTGCTCACGATGGTGCTGTTGGCCCGTCTGGTCCCGGCCCACGTGCCGCATGAGCCCGAGCCGGGGGGGCCAGTCGGCTACACGCAGGTCTGGCGCAGCCCGGCCTTCAGGCGCCTGTTGCCGTTTTCGTTTTTCATCAACGGCGGGCTCATTGGCTTGCAGACACTGTGGCTCGGACCCTGGCTCACCCGGGTGGTTGGACTGAGTCCCTTGCAAGCGGCGACCGGGTTGTTTTCCATCAATCTCGCATCCCTGCTGGCATTTTCAATTTGGGGTCTGGTCATGCCGAGTCTGACCCGTCGGGGTTGGAGTGTTGAGCGCCTGCTCAGCCTGGGCATTCCTCTGATGCTGGCGGCGCTGGCCATGAACACTTTCCTCGGCAGTCGGGCCGATTGGCCTTTTTGGGCGCTGTTCATCGTCTTTGGCAGCGTGGTTTCCCTGGCTCAGCCGTCTCTGAGCATGACTTTTCCCCCGTCCCTGGCCGGTCGAGCGCTGACCGCCTACAACCTGGTCTGCTTTTTGGGTATCTTTGCCATACAGTGGGGCATCGGGCTGCTGGTGGATGCCTTGAGGGTCACGGGGTGGTCGGTGGAGGCCAGCTTTCAGGGCGCTTTCACCGTTTACCTGTGTTGCTGCCTGGCCTCGTTTGCTTTTTATCGTTACGCCAGGGTCGATAATCCCCAGTCATGAATGGCATTTTGGTCATTGCACATGCGCCCCTGGCCTCGGCCATGGGCCAGTGCGTGACGCATGTGTTCGGCGCTCCCCCGCGCTGCTTTGCGGCCATTGATGTGCAGCCCAATGTGCCGCCGGAAGAGACTCTGGCGCAAGCGCGTATCGTGATGCAGCAGCTCGATTGCCGCACCTGCTTGGTGGTAACCGACATTTTTGGTGCAACCCCCTGCAATGTGGCCCAGAAGCTGGTCGATGGCATCCATAGCAAGCTGGTGACCGGTCTGAACTTGCCCATGCTCATGCGCGCCCTGTCTTATCGCCATGATTCCCTGGATGCCATGGTCGCGCGGGCGCTGGCCGGTGCCAGTCAGGGCGTGATGCAGGTGGCCATTACCGCTCCTCAGAACCAGCCCCGTCGTCATCATGATCAAGAACAGCGTGACCATCAGCAATAAGCTGGGCCTGCATGCCCGTGCTTCAGCCAAACTCACCAAGCTCGCGGGCAGCTTCCCCTGCGAGGTCTGGATGAGCCGCGGCGAGCGCCGGGTCAATGCCAAGAGCATCATGGGTGTGATGATGCTGGCCGCTGGCTTGGGCAGCTCGGTTGAAATCGAGACTAATGGCGAGCGTGAGCAAGAGGCCATGGACGCCCTGTTGGCCTTGTTCAACGACAAGTTCGGCGAGGGCGAATGAGCTTTTCCGTACACGGCCTGGCGGTCTCGCGCGGCATTGCTATCGGGCGAGCGGTGCTGGTGGCCTCCAGCCGCGCGGATGTCGCCCACTATTTCATCGACCCAGCTCAGGCCGAATCAGAGGTTCAGCGCATACGCGCAGCCCGTGATGCGGTGTCCGAAGAGATCGCGCGTGTACAGCGGGAGCTGCCCAAGGATGCACCGCCAGAGTTGGCGGCCCTGCTGGATGTGCACCTGATGCTGTTGCAGGACGATCAGCTTTCGGCTGGCGTCAAGCATTGGATCACCGAGCGCCATTACAACGCCGAGTGGGCGATCACAACGCAGTACGAGGCCCTGGCGCGGCAGTTTGACGAGATGGAGGACCCCTATCTGCGCGAGCGCAAAGCCGATCTGGAGCAGGTGGTCGAGCGGGTCCTGCGCTACCTCAAGGGCGCTGCATCGCCGGTCAAGCCTGCGGCCCCGTCAAAGCGCCGGTTACAGGGCGAGTTGCTGGGCGATTCCATGGACGTACCGCTGGTGCTGGTGGCCCACGACCTGTCGCCGGCCGACATGCTGCAGTTCAAGCAGAGCCTGTTCGTAGGCTTCGCCACCGATGTCGGTGGGCGCACCTCTCACACTGCCATTGTGGCGCGCAGCATGGATATTCCGGCGGTGGTCGGAGCGCGCAGCGCCAGCAGCCTGATTGCTCAGGATGACTGGGTCATCATTGACGGCGATGCAGGTGTGCTCATCGTTGATCCCTCGCCGATTATCCTGGCGGAATACGGATTCAAGCAGCGTGAGGGAGAGCTCGAGCGCGAGCGCTTGAGTCGATTGCGGCACACACCGGCCGTCACGCTCGATGGCCAGAAGATCGAATTGATGGCCAATATCGAGATGCCCGAGGACACTGCGGCAGCGGTGCAGGCCGGTGCCGTGGGTGTAGGACTCTTTCGCAGTGAATTCCTCTTTATGGGACGCGGCGGGCAATTACCCGATGAGCAGGAGCAGTACCAGGCCTATGTGCGGGCCATCGAGGGCATGCAGGGGCTGCCGGTAACCATCCGTACCGTGGACATCGGCGCAGACAAGCCCTTGGACAGAGGCAACCGGCAGGATGACCATCTCAATCCTGCGCTGGGTCTTCGGGCCATCCGCTGGAGCCTGGCCGACCCGCCCATGTTTTTGACCCAATTGCGAGCCATTTTGCGTGCGGCGGCCCACGGCCAGGTCCATCTGCTGGTGCCGATGCTCGCCCATGCGAGAGAAATCCGACAGACGCTGTCGCTGGTGGACCATGCCCGAGCGCAACTCGATAACCGGGGGCAGGCCTACGGACCGGTCAAGCTCGGCGCCATGATTGAGGTGCCAGCCGCCGCGCTGACCGTCAAGACCTTCTTGCGGCATTTCGACTTCCTTTCGGTCGGAACCAATGACCTGATTCAGTACACGCTGGCCATAGATCGGGCCGATGAGGCGGTGGCGCACCTTTATGACCCTTTGCATCCGGCGGTGTTGCGCCTGCTGGCCGACACCCTTGCCGAATGCCGAGCGCAGGGCAAGCCGGTCAGCGTCTGCGGCGAGATGGCCGGGGATGTCACGCTGACCCGCCTTCTGCTTGGGCTCGGTCTGCGTTCTTTCTCCATGCACCCCTCGCAGATCCTGGCGGTCAAGCAGCAGGTTCTGCGCACCGATGCGAGCAAGCTGCGGGGATGGGCTGAGCAGGTGATTGCCAGCGAGGATCCGGCGCGGGCTCTCAAGATCGCCGCCTCTTAGGCTGCCGTCCGCTCCGAAGGCCTCAATAGGCTGCCCTTGGCCTGTGCCCCCCTGGTGCCCGACCGCTTGGTCAGGCCTGATGGCCACGGGTGCGGCGAGCTTGCTTTCGCATTTTTAAAAAAGTCAATAGCGACCGCCCTAGGTCAATTGCAAATTATTGAGAGCAATATCAGGTCTATAAGAAAAGGGGAGGAGGAGGCCACCGGTCGCCTCTCGCTTCAGTGCTGTGTCAACGCTCTGCAGAGAGGAGTACCTATGGGCCATCCAGCGGCAATCCAGATCAATGCGCGCTACGAGATGATCGATGAGATCGTCCATATCCGGATGCGCGATGGCGTGACGATTGCGCTGCGTATCTATAGACCCAAGGCTGAGGGTCCCTTTCCCTGCCTGTTTGCCGCCTCGCCCTATCAGTTTGATACCGACTCCATTCCCCACAGCGCCCTGTTCTTGTGGCGTGAGGTCGGGCCGGTGGAGTGGTATGTGCGCGAGCAGGGTTATGCATATATTCACGCCGATGTTCGCGGCTCGGGTCGATCCGGGGGCGAGTATTCGCTGGTGTCTTATGAGGAGCAGCAGGACCTTTACGAGATCATCGAGTGGATAGGCCGTCAGGCCTGGTCCAACGGTCGGGTGGGAGGCATTGGGCAGTCCTACTATGCGTGGACGCAATGGTTCATGGGCGTGGTCAATCCACCGTCGCTCAAGTGCATTGCTCCCTACGATGGGGCCACCGATTTCTATCGCGACGTCACCTATCACGGCGGCATCTATTGCGAGTTCATGATCTGGTGGTACAACATGGTGCGCGCGAACAATTTCATTCGCCCCGCCAACTTGCCCCTGGGCAAGGCCATGCACCGGGATATCACCTGGGAAATGATCGAGCACCAGACCTATGACGACTGGTGGAAGGAGCGCTCACCGATCGAGCGTATCAAGAACATCAAGGTTCCGATCTTCTCGATCGGCCACTGGGGCAAACTGGGTTTGCATTTGCGCGGAAATATTGTCGGCTATGAACGTGCCGAAACCGACAAGAAGCTGCTGGTGACCGGCGGCAAGGATGTGTTTGAAGTCCACGAGATGTTCGACACCATCGAGTTTCACAAAGAGCATTTGCTGCCTTTCTACGATCAGCATCTCAAGCAGGTTGCCAGTTCTTACAGCAGCAAGGCGCCGGTTCAGCTTTTCGTGCGGGGACTCAATCAGTACAAGGCCTTCGATCAGTGGCCGCCGCGCCAAACCCAGGCGGTCAGCTTTTTTCTCTCGGGACAGAAAACGGGCAGCGTTGATTCAATCAACGACGGCTCCCTCACACGGCAGGCCGATTCAGTCGTTGATGCTGCCACCGAGTTCCACTATCCGGATCCGCGTTGGAAGTTCGGCGTAGTGACCGAGGGCAAGTTTGGCCCCGATCCGATTGCCGGTGTGTTGACTTTCTGTACCGAGCCTCTGGAGCAAGACCTTGAGGTTGTCGGTCCGGTGGTGCTTGAGCTCTTTTTCAAGTCGACCAATATCGACTCGGAATTCATCGTCAAGCTCTCCGATCAGATGCCCCAGACCGAGGCCAGTCGTCAGGAGGGACGCCAGCCTGGCTACACCGTGGTGTCCAAGGGCTGGATGAGGGCCTCGCACCGCGAGAAAGATGCGACGCTGTCCACCGACTTCCGACCGGTCTACACCCATACCGATCCGCAGCCGATCGTGCCCGGTGAGGTCTACAAACTCGAGATTGAGATCCTGCCCTGTGCTTACCTGTTTAAGAAGGGGCATCGAATCCGGCTGGAAATTTCCAACTGCGATTCGCCGATGACAGATTCCCTGTTTAGTCACCAGTACCTTTGGTACAAGGTCGGCACTGACACCTTGATGCATGCCAAGCCGCATGCCTCGAGACTGATACTGCCGGTGATGCCCTGATTTTTTGGAGGAGATTGACATGATGATGCAAAAAGCCAAGCTTGCTTTGCTGTCCCTGGCCCTTTGTGCGCCGGCCGTCTTTGCGCAGGAGAAGATCGCCATCACGGTGGCGGCGGGACAGCCGCCCCGATCACTGCCCTCGCTGGCCAAGGTCAATGAGTACTTCATTCCCGAAGTCAACCGGCGGATCAAGGCGGCCGGCCTGAACTATCAAATCGCCTGGACGGAAGCCTATGCCGGCTCCTTGCTAAAGCCCCTGCAGATGCTCGATGGGGTCAAGGACGGCATTACCGGGATTGGCTTCATTCCGATTGGCTTCTGGCCGGACAGGCTGCCCCTTGAGCAGTTATCGTTTACCGTGCCGTTTGCCACCACCGATGTTCAGACCATCAGCCGGATCATCAACCGTCTGCACAAGACTTTTCCCGAATTCGGTGCACAGTATGAAAAATTCAATCAAGTGCGCCTGGGGGGTAGCGGGGTCGATTCCTATGAACTGTTGACCACCTTCCCGGTGCGTTCGATGGAAGACATCAAGGGCAAGAAGATCAGTTCTGGCGGCTTGATCCTGTCCTGGCTCCGAGGTACGGGCGCAACCCCGGTGCAGGGCAACATGATGGAGTACTACAACTCCACCAAGAGCGGTGTGTATGACGGCTTCATCATCATGCCCTCCACCTTTCCGGCCATGAAATACCCGGAAGTGGCGCCCAATATCACTCGCGTAGGATTCGGAGCGCAATATGCAGTTGCGCTGACGATCAACCGCGATCTTTATCGCAAGCTGCCCGAGCCGATCCGCAAGATCTTGCACGAGGTGGGCGAGGATTGGGGGGTGGAGTCGGACAAGGCTTACGCGCGAGCCGGTGAAGACGGATATGGCTCGCTGCCGGGCTTCAAGGCCACCACCATTTCTTTCACCAGGGAGCAACAGGCCGCTTGGGCCAGGGCGATGCCTAATCTGGCCAAGGAATGGGCCGCCAATGCAGACAAACAGGGGCTGCCAGGGACCCGCGCATTGGCCATGTTCATGGATGAGTTGCGCAAGGCGGGTATCAAGCCGATACGGGACTGGGACAAGGAATGAGCTTTTGGCTCACGAGGACGGCGGTGCCGGGTGCCAGTTAAGCGGCTGGGGAGGGTTGTATCGTGAAACTGCGGTCGCTAGGCTGGATCTCCAGGATGGCCATCGTCCTCAATCTGGTCGGCACCCTCATGATTGTGCTCATGGCGGTGCTGGTCAATGCCGACATCCTTTCGCGTAATCTGTTTAGCCGGCCGATTGCTGGGGTGGTGGAGTTCATCAGCCTGTCTATCGTCTCCATCGTGTTCTTACAGATCCCGAACACCATCATGGAGCGCAGGCACATCTCCAACGACATCCTCATCGACCTGGTCCGAAGCCCTGGGCTGCGTAAGTACCTTTCCCTGATCTACAGCCTGCTCGGGGTGGCGCTGATGACGCTGATCTTCATCCACGTCTGGCCCAATTTCCTGGAGCAGTACCGAGGCAACTTTTACCGCGGTACAGCGGGCTATATTGAGATTCCGATCTGGCCCTTCATGCTGCTGGTGGTGATCGGGGCCTTCTTTTCGATCCTGCAGTATGTGGTCGAGGGGATCACAACCCTAAGGGCCCGCCCTGAGCAATCGGGAGGCGCCTGATGGATAACCTGCACGTCGGATTGCTCAGCATCGCGGTGGTGATGCTGCTGATTCAAAGCGGCATGCACATTGCGGTGGCGCTGATGCTCACCTCATTTGCAGGCGTGATGATCCTGCGCGACTACGCAACCGCGGGCAAGCTATTGGCCAGTTCGGCCACCACTTCGATTGCCAATGATGTGTTTGCGGTCATCCCTTTGTTTGTGCTGATGGGGCTGGTGGTTTCGGCCACTGGCATGGGGCGTGACATTTTTGATGTCACCGCCCGCCTGACTCGTCGGGCAAAGGGTGGGCTGCCCTTGGCCACCGTAGTGGCCAACGCCATCTTTGCTGCCTGCACCGGCACCTCGATCGCATCGGCCTCGGTATTCACCAAAGTCGCTGCTCCTGAAATGATTCGTCATGGTTACACCCCGGCCTTTTCGCTGGGGGTGGTGGCGGGGTCTTCAGTGTTGGGCATGCTGATACCGCCGAGCCTTCTGATGATCATCTTTGGCATCGTGGCCAATGTCTCGATTGGCGATCTGTTTATCAGTGGCGTGATCCCGGGGCTGCTCCTGGCAGCCTATTTCATGGTTGCGATCCTGGTCTGCATCTTCTTTTTCCCCCGCTTTGTCTTTTCGAACGGGGTGGGCAAGGTTGATGTGGTTGCCGATCAGGGCGAGGAAGAGACTTGGCGGCAGTCGACCATGAAGGTGGTGCCCATTGTGCTGCTGGTCTGCAGCGTGGTTGGAGGCCTGTATTTTGGCTTTTTCACGCCGACCGAAGCGGGCGCTGCCGGAGCCTTGACGGCTATTGTTTTGGGCCTGCTCAGACGCGAGCTGGGGCTCAAGGCCTTCTGGGAACTCTTGCTTGAGACGGGCCGAGTCACCTGCTCGATTTGCTTCATCTTGATGTCGGCCTCCATCTACTCGCAGATGCTGACCATGTCCGGCCTGCCTTATGCTGTCAGTCAGTGGTTGGTGCAGGCCAATTTCGATTTCGGCTGGCTGCTGCTTCTTTACTTGCTGGCGGTGCTGGTGCTGGGCTGCTTTCTGGATTCGCTGTCCATCATGCTGATCCTGCTGCCTTTTGTCATTCCTCTGTTCGACGCCTTTGGCGTCAACTTGATCTGGTTTGGCATCATCACCATCGTGGCCATTGAGATTGGCCTGTTGACGCCGCCGCTGGGGATGTCGGTCTTTGTGGTCAAGGCCAGCGTCAAGGAGATCGCCATCAACACCTGGGGTATTTTCAAGGGCACCTTCCCCATGACGCTGACCATGGTGATTTTCCTGATCACCATCGTCCTCTTCCCTTATCTAAGCATCTCCCTGATTAAATCCAGCGGCTGGTCCTGGTGGTAGTCCGGACTAAAGCCTGACTATCGAATCCCACTTATACTTTTTCCCCTCTTTCGCAGGGGGCCAGCGACACGCGGGCCGTTCCTGCTTTTTTTGGTTCAACGGAACAAATCATGACCCCTCTGAAGATCGCCGGTTTTTGTGGCAGCTTGCGCGCCAAGTCTTACAACCTGTCGGCCCTTGAGCTGGCCGGCACCCTGATGCCCGAGGGCATGAAGCTCGAGATCGTTCCCCTTCACGATCTGCCTTTGTACAACGCTGACCTGCATGAGAGCAGCATGCCCGCTGCGGCCCATCGCATCCGCGAGGCTATGGCCGCTGCCGACGGGGTGCTGATCGCCACCCCGGAGTTCAACTGGACCATTCCGGCGCCCCTGAAGAACATGATCGACTGGATCTCCCGCTTCCCAGCCGATCAACAGCCCTTCTACCGCAAGCCGGTGGCTATGCTCTCGGCCACGACCGGTCCGCTGGGCGGCGCCCGGGTCCAGTACGATCTGCGCCGCAGCCTGGCCTCCCTGAATGTGCTGGCTATGGGCAAGCCCGAGGTGTTCATTAATGATGCACATCTCAAGTTCGATGCCGCAGGACAGCTCAAGGACGAGCCGACGCTGAAGATCATGCGCGAACAGATGCTCGCCTTCCAAGACTGGATTTTGCGCATGAAGCGCGCCTATTCCTGAGGCGCGTGGGGTCACCAGGGCCGGCCTCCCGCCGCCCTGAGGGGTTAAACGGGTCTGAGAGAGGCCGCGTGCGCCTGCTGGTCGGCGTGGTAGCTCGAGCGCACCATGGCGCCGACGGCG
>CAYPSU010000064.1:0-16290 GCA_964413475.1 uncultured Polaromonas sp.
AGACCGGAGGGGGTGCCGTCGGCCTGACGCTCTTCCAGCTGCGAAAGCTCGGCCGCCGTTGCGTGTTGGGCTGACTCTTCTTTTGCACCCGGTTGCAGCGAGCCATCGGGGTCGCCAGCTCTACGCGCGCGTCGCCGCACCTTTTGCGAGTTCTGACGGGATGCCGTCTCCTCGCCTGTTGTCATGGCCGGTTTGTCGGCGATACGCTCGCCAATGATGGGCTCGATGGTTTTGGGAGAGGGCAAAGACCGAGACATAAAAGATTTCCCTTGGCTCTGTTCGTCTGCCGAGTCAGAGAAAGTGCCTATTCAGGCATCAGTCTGTAAAAAGAGGTGAGTTCGCACCCCGAATCGCTCGGGCGGCCCCATACAAGAGCCCTGTAAGGGTTTGTATCCTCTCCGCAAGCCGGGGAGAAGACTTTTTTATAAGGACGACACGCTTAAAGCAGGGTCGATGACCTTGATATAGCTATTTATGGCTCTTGGTGGAGACTCTTCTTCGATATATGGGCTATTTAGTATGGTTTACTTGTAGGCGGGCCTGTCTCATCCGAACGACGGATCCGATCTCAAGCCATGGTGGGCATCCCATGCCGAAGGCGCGCTTTCTCGCAACCGTGGCTGCCGGGTTCCAGTTCCCGGCAGGGATTGGGGCGCCACTCGTAGATGGCGCATGCCACCGAGCGGCCCACCTGGCCCGTCAGCGCAGCGCAGCGTATGGGCACATGGTCGGTACCGCGCATACGGCAGATATCGCCCTTGACTTGCACCGTCAAGCCATCAGGGACCGAGCCTCCGGCAGACTGCAGCTCGCAGGCGGAGAAGTCGACTCGGAAGCTGGCGCAGCAGGCGCCGCACTCAGTGCAGCTGTCTTTCATTCATGTGAGCCGCCCCAGCAAAAGAAACTCCATGAGCGCCTTTTGCACATGCAAGCGGTTCTCCGCCTCGTCCCAGACGACGGATTGGGGGCCGTCTATGACATCGGCAGCCACCTCTTCGCCCCGGTGTGCCGGCAGGCAATGCATGAACAGCGCATCGGGCTTGGCCGCGGCCATCATGTCGGGGGTGACGCACCAATCGGCAAAAGCCTTCTTACGCGCTTCGTTCTCGGCCTCGTAACCCATGCTGGTCCAGACATCGGTGGTCACCAGATCTGCGCCCCGACAGGCTTGCATCGGATCGCTGAAAACTTTGTAGCTCTCGCCCGATCGGATGCCGGCCACCGCCTGGTCGACCTCGTATCCGCTGGGCGTACTCAGATGCACGGTAAAGCCCAGCAATTCGGCAGCTTGCAGCCAGGTGTTGGCCATGTTGTTGCCATCGCCGACCCAGGCCACCACCTTGCCGGAAATTGAGCCGCGGTGTTCGATAAAGGTGAAGATATCGGCCAGGATCTGGCAGGGATGAAATTCATTGGTCAGCCCGTTGATCACCGGCACGCGCGAGTGGGCCGCGAATCGTTCGATCTTGGTTTGCTCGTAAGTGCGGATCATCACCAGATCGACCATGCGACTGATGACTTTGGCGCTGTCCTCGATGGGTTCGGCCCGGCCGAGTTGGCTGTCTCCAGTGGTCAGATGGACCACCGACCCGCCCAGTTGGTACATGCCCGCCTCAAAGCTCACCCGGGTGCGGGTGGAGGCCTTCTCAAAGATCATCGCCAGGGTGCGGTCGCTCAGCGGCTGGTGTTTTTCATAGGCCTTGAACTTGCGCTTGATCAAGGCTGAACGCGCAAAAAGGTAGTCATACTCCTGCGCGCTGAAGTCGCTAAATTGCAGGTAATGGCGAAGCGCGGGCATGGCCAGACTCATGCCGTACCTTTTTCGGCCAGGAGCGAGCGCACCAGGGGCGCCAAAATGGCCACGGTTTCATCGGCTTCGGCGATGCCAAAGACCAGTGGGGGCACCAGTCGGATCACCGTATCTGCGGTCACGCTGATCAGCAAGCCGGCTTCGGCGGCCCGACCCATCAGCTCGTTACAGGGCACGTTGAGCTCCACTCCGATCATCAACCCTCTGCCGCGGATGTCTTTGATGCCCTTGTGCGAACCCAGTTCGCGCTGCAGCGCTGCCCTCAGATGCTCCCCCACCTTGGCGGCCCGCTCCAGCAGACCTTCCTCTTCCATGATGCGGATGGTCTCCACGCCGGCTCGCATGGCCAGAGGATTGCCGCCAAAGGTGGTGCCGTGATTACCCACCGCAAAAATTTGCGCAGCCTTGGGGCCTGCCACCACAGCGCCGACCGGTACACCTGAGCCCAGACCTTTGGCCAGTGGCATGACATCAGGCTTGATGTCCGCCCACTGATGGGCGAACCACTTGCCGGTACGTCCCATGCCGCACTGCACCTCGTCGATCATCAGCAACCAGTCGCGCTGGTCACACAACTTGCGCACCTGCTGAAGGTAGCCGGCGTCCATGGGATTGACGCCGCCCTCGCCTTGAATGGCTTCGAAGAAAACGGCTGCCACATTGGGGTTGCCCGCCGTGGCTTTCTCCAGCGCGGCCATGTCATTGATGGGCACCCGGATGAAGCCCTCAAGCAGCGGCTCGAAGCCCGCTTGCACCTTGGGATTGCCAGTGGCGCTGAGCGTGGCGATGCTTCGGCCGTGGAAGGCCTTTTCGTAGACCACGATCTCCGGCCGGTCTATACCTTTGTTGTGGCCGAACTTGCGGGCCAGCTTGAGCGCCGCCTCGTTGGCCTCCAGCCCGGTCGAGCAAAAGAACACATTGCTCAGGCCCGAGAGTTCAACCAGCTTGGCGGCCAGTTGTTCTTGCAAGGGGATGTGGTAGTAGTTGGAGGTATGGATCAACTTACCGACCTGATCGCACAGGGCGCTGACCAGCCGGGGATGGGCATGGCCGAGCGTGTTGACGGCAATCCCGCCCAGAGCGTCGAGGTAGCACTTGCCGTTGACGTCCCAGACGCGGCTGCCCTGGCCGTGCGACAAGGCAATCGGCAGGCGCCCGTAGGTCGTCATGACGTGGGGCGATGAGGGCGCTGGGGCAGAAGGGACGCTCATGAGAAGGGACTCTGGATGAAAAAAGCCGGCAATCGCCACGGATCTGCGGTCACCGGCCGGGTTGTAGATCAAAAACGAGAAGAAATGATACCTGCCCCGGGCGCTTGTGGGTGAGCCGGTTCGGCAGCGGCTCCGCGCACAGACTTATGTCTTATATAAGATACAATTCCTCGGCTTGCGGGGCCGCTGCACGAAAAGGCGCTCACCCACCGTTCGATTGAGCTTTTGTCAAATCTCCAGTGAGCTTTCAGCAGGGTGCCCGCCATTCGGGGCTTGTCATCATTCAGGGCCTTACTTCTGATGGGCGGGTTTTCCGGCCCAGTGACTGGGCCGATCGGCTCGCTGGCGTGATGAGCCCCTTCAGGCCGGGGGGCGCTCAGACGGGCAGCCACCTCAGTTACTCACCCTGGTGCGTACCCACCGCCATCAAGGGCATCAAAAGCATCGTGGTTCATCCCGATCTCAGGCAGGCCGAACCCATGGCCTGGGACTTCGTGCTCAATTTCGCTCGCGACAACGACCTCAAGGTCTTCTGTGCTGAACAGGACCCATTGGATGGGCCGTGATAAACGATGAGCCATGAAAAAACCGCCCGAAGGCGGTTTTTCTTCTTTGCTGCAGCGCACCGCTTGAAAACGGCGGACGGCTGTGGGCCGTCCGGGCGAGGTCGTGTGACCTTCAGGCGGCCAGGGCGAGAGCCTTGACCTTGGCCGACAGGCGACTCTTGTCCCGCGCAGCCTTGTTTTTGTGAAAAATACCCTTGTCGGCAACGCTGTCGACGATGCTCTGGGCCTTGGCGAAGAGTTCGGTGGCCTTGGTCTTGTCGCCCGAGGCTACGGCTTTCTCGACGTTCTTCACCGCCGTGCGGTATTTGGAGCGCAGCGAGGTGTTCGCAGCGTTGATTTTGACGTCCTGACGAACGCGCTTGCGGCCCGACGCCAGGCGCGGGTTCTTTTTCTTGGGTTTGCCACCAGTGGCCATGTGAATTCCTTTAAGTGTTTAAGGATGTTGCAGCAAAGCCCTCCATTATAGGGGGACAACAGGCTGCTGCCTTCTGTGCGGGGAGCGCCGCCCTGGGCGCGATGGCCTCCCCGCCCGAGCTTTCGCAGCCGCGGGTCATTACACTCGCCTCGTGTCGCTGTTCCGTTCTGCCTCCGTCGTCTCGCTGCTGACCCTGGCCTCGCGGGTGACGGGTCTGGTGCGGGAGTTGCTGATGGCCGCCACCTTTGGGGCCAGCGCCATGACCGACGCCTTCAATGTCGCGTTTCGCATCCCGAATCTCCTGCGGCGGCTTTTTGCTGAAGGCGCCTTCAGCCAGGCCTTTGTCCCGGTGCTGGCGGCCACCCGAGAGCAGGAGGGTGAGGCTGCAACGCATCAGTTGATTGACCGGGTGGCTGCATTGCTGGCCTTGGCGCTGGTGTTTGTCTGCATCGTTGGGGTGGCTGCAGCTCCGGTCCTGGTTTGGCTTATGGCCAGTGGCCTGCAGCAGTCGCCTGAAGGTTTCGAGGCCGCGGTCGACATGACCCGGTGGATGTTTCCCTATATCGGCTTCATGTCCCTGGTGGCCCTGTCGGCCGGCATCCTCAATACTTGGCGCCGGTTTGCGGTGCCAGCGGCTACGCCGGTGCTCTTGAACCTGGCCATGATTGCGGCGGCCTGGTGGGGTGCCCCTGTCCTACAGGCACGGGGCATCGAGCCGATCTACGCGATGGCCGCTGGGGTGATGGTCGGGGGCCTGCTGCAACTGGCGGTTCAGGTGCCAGCGCTGATGCGGCTGGGCCTGTTGCCGCATCTGGATTGGCGCCCTTCAGCCTTGGCCGCAGCCTGGCGTGATTCGGGCACGCGGCGCATCCTGGTGCTGATGGTGCCGGCCTTGCTTGGGGTCAGCGTGGCCCAGATCTCGCTCCTGATCAACACCCAGATTGCCTCGCATCTGGGCCCGGGTAGCGTGAGCTGGCTTACTTATGCTGACCGGCTGATGGAGTTTCCGACTGCCCTGATTGGGGTGGCGCTGGGCGTGGTGCTGATGCCGCAGTTGGCCGCTGCCCGTGCGGCAGGGGATTCGGCCAGGTATTCAGCCATGCTCGATTGGGCTTTGCGTTGCGTGGTGGCGCTGGGACTGCCCTGTGCAGCGGCCCTGCTGCTGTTTGCCGAGCCACTGGTGGCCACGCTTTATCACTACGGCGCCTTCGGTGCGCGCGATGTGCAGATGACCACTGCGGCCTTGATGGGCTACGGTGTGGGTTTGCTCGGTCTGGTGGCGGTCAAGGTGCTGGCCCCGGGCTTTTATGCGGCCCAGGATGTGCGCACACCGGTGAAGATTGCCGTCGTGGTACTGCTCCTCACCCAGGCCCTCAATGTCGTGCTGGTGCCCTATTTCGCCCACGCGGGGCTGGCCCTGGCCATCGGCTTGGGTGCGCTGATGAATGCGCTTTGGCTGCTCATGGGATTGATACGCCGCGGCAGCTATCTGCCCCAGCAGGGCTGGCTGCGCTTTGGCTTGCAAGTGGGTCTGGCCACGGCCTTGGTGGCCGGGGCTCTGGCCGGTCTGGCGCACGCTTTTGAGTGGGTGAATCTGAGGGCTCAGCCGGGCTTGCGCGCGGGCTTGCTGGCCGCCGCGGTGGTGGGATGCGGCCTTTTGTACCTGGGTGCCTTGCGGGTGCTGGGGTTCCCCCTCAGGAGCCTGATAGGGCGTTGAGAGAGTCGGGTTTGGTCGACGCTTTTCAAATATGCGACAGTGCAGGTTATGAGTCTGAAATTTGAGGTCCCGACCCCACTGGCCTACTTTGCCAGCTTGGTTGAGAGCGACGATCACTTCCCGTTGCTGGAGGCGGCGGTCTGTGTGGCCCAGGATGAATACCCCGACCTTGATGTTCAGCGCGTGCTCGGGGATGTCGATCAATTGCTTGACCGTCTCAAGCGCCGTCTGGCTTCTGACGCACCGGCCTTGCAGCGACTTCGCGCGCTCAACCAGTTCTTCTTCCGTGAGCTGAGTTTTGGTGGCAATGTCAACGACTACTATGACCCGGACAACAGCTACCTCAATGCGGTGCTCCGGACGCGCCGCGGTATACCGATTACTTTGGCGGTGATCTGGCTGGAGCTCGCCGGCGGCCTGGGCTTACAGGCCCGCGGCGTGGCTTTCCCGGGGTGTTTCATGGTCAAGGTGAGCCTGCCCAAGGGCCAGGTGATCATCGACCCGTTCACGGGCCTGTCTCTCAGCCGGGAGGAGCTTTCGGAGCGACTGGAGCCCTATCGCAAGCGCAGTGGGCTGGTCGACGATTTCGAGATTCCGATGGGCCTGTATCTGCAGGCAGCCTCCCCGCGGGAGATTCTGGCGCGCATGCTTCGCAACCTCAAGGAAATCTACAAGAGTCAGGACGATTACGCGCGCCTGATCCCGGTGCTCGATCGACTGGTGATCCTTCAGCCGCAGGCTTGGAGCGAGTACCGGGACCGGGGCTTGGCATGGGCCGCGCAGGGTCAACAGGACAGAGCCTTGAGCGACTTGCAGACTTATCTCGAAAAGGCTGAGGATGCGATGGACTTGGACGAGATTGCAGAGCAAGTCGCTCGCCTGCGCCAGGGACAGGACTAGGGCCGGGCGGCGCGGGGTACGCGCAAATCAGCTCACCACGACGGCGGCGCCGGCCCCACGTCTGGCGATGGTTCCGATGGGGTAAACCGATTCTCCTGCGGCCTGCAGGGTGGCGCTGACTGCAGAGGCCTGAGCGGCCTCCACCACCACCACCATGCCGATGCCGTTGTTGAAGGTACGGTTCATCTCCAGGTCGTCAATGCCGGCCGCTTGCTGCAGCCAGGCGAATAATTCGGTACGCGGCCAGCTGCCTTTGTGCAGATGGGCGGCCAGGCCTTCGGGCAGCACCCTGGGGATGTTTTCCAGCAGACCGCCGCCGGTGATGTGGGCCAGCGCCTTGATGGTGCGTCCACGGGATGTGGCAGGGTGGGCCCGCAGGGCCGCCAGCACGCTTTTTACGTAAAGCCGTGTCGGCTCCATCAGTGTCTGTCGGTGGGGGCGACCATCGAGTAGGGCCGGAACTTGGGCGCGATCCAGGCATTTGCGCACCAAGGAAAACCCGTTGGAATGCACCCCACTGGAGGCCAGGCCCAGCACCACATCTCCGGACCGCACGTCCTGGCCACTGAGGATTTCACTCTTTTCTACCGCGCCTACGCAGAAACCAGCCAGGTCGTATTCCCCCGGCGGGTACATGCCCGGCATTTCGGCGGTCTCCCCGCCAATCAGGGCGCAGCCCGAGAGTTCGCAGCCGCGTGCAATGCCACCTACCACCTGTGCTGCGGTGTCCACATCGAGCTTGCCGCAGGCAAAGTAGTCCAGAAAGAACAGCGGCTCAGCGCCTTGCACCAGCACATCATTGACGCTCATGGCCACCAGATCTATCCCCACGCCATCGTGCATTTGCCACTCAAAGGCCAGCTTGAGTTTGGTGCCGACGCCATCCGTGCCGCTGACCAGAACCGGTTCCTTGTAGCGTTTGGGCACCTCGAACAAGGCGCCAAAGCCACCAATGCCCGCCAGCACGCCTTCGCGCATCGTCCTTTTTGCAAGCGGCTTGATGCGCTCAACCAGCGCGTCGCCGGCATCGATATCGACGCCGGCGTCCTTATAGGAGAGGGGGGTGGTGCTCATGGGGGAGTTTCCGGTAGGGCGGCCTGCTGACTCGGGGCTTTGGGGTTTGGATGGCGGCCGTGCCGATAAAATGCGAGCTTCCATTTTAAGGGCCCACCTCTGGTGACTTCGACGCAGCGGCCTCCGGTGGCTCGATTCCAGCAGGCATGAAGCAGATTGCCCTGGACATCGGCCTGCCCAGCGAGCCCATGTTCTCCAACTATCTGGCCGGCCCCAACCAGCCGGCCCTGAGCCACCTGCAACTGTGGGCGGGTGGACATTTGCGCTCGCCAGTCCCCACCTACTTGTGGGGCGCCACCGGCAGTGGCAAGACCCATCTCCTGCGCGCGGCAGCGCATGCCCTGCGTGAGCAGGGAGCGGCGATCGGTTGGCTTGACGCCTCCTGCGTCGAGCCTCCCGACTTTCAAGAGGCCTGGGCGGCGGTTTTCTTCGATGACTGCCATCTTTACACTGCGGTTCAACAGCAGGCGGCCTTTGTGTGGTTTGTACGTGCGCTCAATGCAGCGGATGGTCGAACACCCGGCGTACTGGCCGCTGGCTTGATGCCGCCAGCCGACCTGCGGCTGCGCGAGGACTTGCGCACCCGTCTGGGGTGGGGCCATGTTTTTGCCTTGCAGCTTTTGGGGGATGAGCAGCGACGCGCGGTGCTGCGGCGTCAGGCCGATGTTCGGGGCCTGGTGCTCAGCGAGGAGGTGATGGATTTCATCCTCAACCGTTTTGCGCGGGACCTGACCCATCTGGTGCAGCTGCTCGACAGGCTCGACGCCTATTCGCTGCAGACCCAGCGGCCGATCACCATTCCCCTGGTCAAGTCGATGCTGGAGTCCGCATGAGCAAGATGCGTCTGGCCCTGTTCGACCTCGATCACACCTTGTTGCCGCTCGATTCGGACTACGAATGGGGTGAATTCACCCTGCGCTTGGGCTGGTGCGATGCCAGCCAATTCAAGCGGCGCAATGCCGAGTACTTCGAGCAATACCGTGCCGGTACCCTGGACATTCACGATTACGTGCGGTTTGCCACCGAAGCCATTCGTCGGCAAGGTGAGCAGGCCTCGGCCCGTGCCCATTCGCAGTTCATGGATGAGATCATCCGTCCGGCTGTTCGACCGCAGGCGCTTGATCTGGTCGAGCGCCACCGGCAGGCCGGAGACCACCTGCTGATCGTGACCGCCACCAACGATTTTGTGACGCGGCCGATTGCCGAGTTGTTTGGCGTGCACGAGCTGATTGCCGTTGAGCTCGAGCGCGACCCGAAAGGCTGGCTCACCGGCGGCATTGTGGGGACCCCTTCAGCTCGCGAAGGCAAGGTGCAGCGCATGAACGAATGGTTGGCGGCCCGCGGCCTGGCCTGGCCGGATATTCAGGCCACCTTCTACTCCGACTCGCTCAACGATCTGGCACTGCTGGAGCGGGTGACCTATCCAGTGGCCACCAACCCCGACGAGCGATTGCGATCGCTGGCCGACCAGCGCGGCTGGCCGATACTCGACCTGTTTTCATGATCAAGACCCTCATCAACAAACTGCTGGGCCGACCCAGCCCCGGTGGTAGCCGCTCTGCCCGCTCGGCTTACGGCCAGCGTCAGGAGTTGGGACCGCAAGAGCACCGCATTGACCCTGCTCTGGTGGACCGGCGTGCGGTGGATGTCGTTCACACCCTCAAAGCGGCCGGCTATGAGGCCTATATCGTCGGCGGCGCGGTGCGCGACTTGCTGCTGGGCCTGAGGCCCAAGGACTTTGATGTGGCCACCAATGCCACGCCTGAGCAGGTCAAGGGGCTGTTTCGTCGCGCCTTCATCATCGGGCGACGCTTTCGCATCGTTCATGTGGTGCACGGCCGTGGGCGCGATCATGAAGTGATCGAGGTCTCTACCTTTCGCGCAAACCTTGACAGCAGCCAGGCGCAGCAGGTTGAGGGCAATGAACGAACCGGCAAGAGCGAGCTGGCCGGCATGAAGCATGCCGTCGATGCCTCAGGCCGGGTGCTGCGTGACAACGTTTGGGGCGACATGGAGCAGGACGCAGCAAGGCGTGATTTCAGCGTCAACGCGATGTACTACGACCCCGAATCCCAAATCGTCGTCGACTACCACCAGGGGCTGCGCGATGCGGGCAAGCGGGTGCTGCGCATGATCGGCGACCCGGCGGCGCGTTACCGTGAGGATCCGGTGCGCATCATCCGGGCGGTCCGCTTTGCCGCCAAGCTGGGCGCTCTGGGCTTCAAGTTGGAGAAGAAGACGGCCAGCCCGCTGCGCGAGATGAAAGCCCTGCTGGCCGATGTGCCGCAGTCGCGCCTGTTTGATGAAATGCTCAAGTTGTTGCAGACCGGCCATTGCGTGGCCAGCATCGCGCAGCTCAAAGCGCTTGGACTCGATCGGGGCATTTATCCTCTGCTCGATGTCATCGTCGCCGGCGCCGACGAACCCTTCTTGCGCATGGCCTTGGAAGACACCGACCGCCGCGTCCAAGAGGACAAGCCGGTGGCCCCCAGCTTCCTGTTGGCCAGTGTCCTCTGGGGCGATGTCAAATCGGGCTGGGACAAAGAGCGTGCCAATGGCCTGCACCCCATGCCGGCCCTCAATGCCGCTATTGACACTGCTTTTGATGCGCGCATCGGCGATGTCTCTGGCCGCGGCAAGCTGGGGGTGGATATGCGCGAGATCTGGACCCTGCAGCCGCGCTTTGAACGGCGGATCGGCAACGGCCCCTTCACCCTGGTGGAGCAGCCACGATTTAGGGCGGCGCTGGACTTCCTGCGCTTGCGTTCGCGTGTGGGTGAGGTGCCTGAGGATTTGCCCGCCTGGTGGGAGCGCTTCTGGCATGCCGATGAAACCGAGCGCGGCCAGATGATCGGCGAGCTGCGACAGCAGTCGACGGCGCGCGCCACTCGCGTGCGCGGTCGCAGCAAAGCGCAGACTGATTCAGAGCCAGCACCGCTACCTGCCGACCCGCCAGTCGATGCCGAGGCACCGCGTAAGCGAAGACGTCGTCGCCGCGGGCGGGGCAGCGGGGGCGCCCAAGAGGGTTCGGCGCATGGCTCAGACGGCGACTGAACTTGCTTGCACACAGGATGCTACGCGATCCTGGGTGCAGGCCTTTGTGGGCTTGGGGGCCAACCTCGGTAATGCTCAGGTGCAACTGCAATGGGCGACTGAGCGCATCGGTCAGCTGCCCCGGGTGCGATTGCTGGCGTGCTCTTCTTTTTACCGCAGCGCTCCGGTCGATTGTGCGCCCGGTGATCCTGATTTTTTCAATGCGGTATTGGCCCTGCAGACCCAGTTGACTGCCCCCGATCTGCTGCAGGCTTTGCAGGGCCTGGAGCAGCAAGCTGGACGCCAGCGGCCCTATCGCAACGCGCCGCGTTCGCTCGATCTCGATCTTTTGCTCTATGGTGATGGGCGCATCGACTCGCCCGCGCTGATCGTGCCGCACCCTCGCATGTGGGAGCGCGCCTTCGTTTTGCGGCCACTGGCCGAGATCGCTCCGGATAAGGTGGCGCCGCAGGCACTGGCTGCGGTGAGTCACCAGCCGATTGAGCGCTGTTCGGACGGCCCCTGAGCGGCTGCAGCGCTTGTGAATGCGAGGACCTAAGGCGCCAGCCGTTCCCGCACCCAGACCGAGCCGTCCAGTCGATAACGCAGGCGGTCATGCAAGCGGCTCTTGCGGCCCTGCCAAAACTCCCAGCGGTCGGGCACCAGCCGGTAGCCTCCCCAGTGGGGCGGGCGCGGGGGCTGAAGTAGAAACTGCGCGCCATACTTGGCGGCGTTAGTCACCAGCACAGAACGTCCGCTGATCACCTGGCTTTGCGGGCTGGCCCAGGCGCCTATGCGTGAATCGAGGGGTCGGCTGGCGTAGTAGGCGTCGCTCTGCTCGGCCGAGACTTTTTCGACCCGTCCTTCGATGCGCACCACGCGCTCGAGCTCGACCCAGTGAAACTGCAGCGCCGCATAGGGGTTGCCGGCCAGGTCTTGACCCTTTCGGCTTTCGTAGTTGGTGTACCAGACGATACCGCGCTCATCGAGGCCCTTGATCAGCACCACCCGGGTCGAGGGCCTGAGCTCGGCGTCAACGGTGGCCAGGGTCATCGCGTTGGGTTCGGGCAGCTTGGCCGCAATGGCTTCTTGCAGCCATTGGCCAAATTGCGTCAGCGGGTCTGGGTGGGAGGCACTTTCGTCCAATTCGGCGCGTTCATAGCTTTTGCGCAGATCGGCGATGGAGGGCAGTTCAGCAGGCATGGTTGCAGTATACGGAGGCCCTTGGCTTGCCCAAGGGCCTCAAGCGT
This sequence comes from uncultured Polaromonas sp., assembly GCA_964413475.1. Lineage (GTDB taxonomy): Bacteria > Pseudomonadota > Gammaproteobacteria > Burkholderiales > Burkholderiaceae_C > Polaromonas. The sequence goes on from CAYPSU010000064.1 coordinate 11,977, forward strand.
GCTTAAGCATGCGGTGCAGCAAGTCGTCGTGGATGCCGGCCTTGCGCAAGCATTCATAGGTTTGCTGCGCGTAGTCCAGCGTGCTGCCGTAGCGCCCGCTGGCCTGCCTGAAGATGCGGCGCAGCTCACTGGCTGGTAAGTCACCGGTGTAGTTGGGGCTGCGCCGCGACAGGGTGAAGGTCAGGGCCCGTACCGGGCCTTGATCGGTCAGGCAGGTTAGCCAGCGTGGGTCATAAACGCCGGTGGGCATCTCGCGCTGCCACAGTCGCTCCAGCGCTTGGTCGGCCTCGTGGCGACCGATACGATAGGCCACGCCCCGGCAACTGCCGCCCTGCAGCAGGGCAAACACCAGGCCCGGTCGTTCAGGGGTGCCGCGGTTAACCCGGCTCCACATCTTCAGGGCCCGGTGATAGCCGTGAACACGTGCCCACCGATGCTCTGCATAGTCGAACTCGGGGCGCCAAATCAGTGAGGCATAGCCGAACACCCAGAGATCGTCTCGGCCACCCCATTCCCGCCGGGCAGCTTGCAGCATGGCCTGCACATCGCGCAGGGGAGGAGGGTACGGGAGCGGGGTCAGGGCGCCCGTTGTAGTGGCGGGGTCTGAGGGCCCGTGCATCGGCTTTCAGGGTCGTTCAATCAGCTCGATCTTGTAGCCGTCCGGGTCGGTGACAAAAGCAATCACCGTGGTCCCCCCCTTGACCGGCCCAGGCTCGCGCGTAATCTGACCACCGGCGGCTCGAATCTTGTCGCAGGCGCCGTACACATCGGGCACGCCTAGCGCGATATGGCCAAAGGCGGTGCCCATCTCGTACTGCTCCACGCCCCAGTTGTAGGTCAGCTCCAACTCGGCGTGCTCGGGGTTTTTGCCAAAACCCAGAAACGCCAGGCTGTATTTGTAGGCAGGGTTTTCTGAGGTGCGCAGCAGTTGCATACCCAGAACCTGGGTGTAGAAATCGATGGACCGCTGCAGGTGTCCCACCCGCAGCATGGTGTGGAGGATGCGCATGAGCTTATTGTGCCAGCCCCCTGGCCCATTCAAACCGACGGCTTCGGCCTGCAAGGGCGGCCGGCCCTTGTTACAGTTGAGGGCTTCGCTGCATCTGCAGCCTACCGTTCATCCTGTTATGAAACTCATCGATTCCATCGTGGGCCATGCCCCCGCCATTGCCGCCCTGCGGCGAGAGATCCATGCCCACCCCGAGTTGTGTTTTCAGGAGGTGCAAACCGCTGATTTGGTGGCGGCACAACTCGAGCGTTGGGGCATCGAGATGCACCGGGGCATGGGCACCACCGGGGTGGTTGGCATCATCCGCGGGCGAGATGGTGGCGCCAATGGGCGCGCCGTTGGTTTGCGGGCCGACATGGACGCTCTGCCGATGCAGGAGATCAACACCTTCGCCCATGCCAGCCAGCACCAGGGCAGGATGCACGCCTGTGGCCATGACGGTCACACCGCGATGCTGCTGGCGGCGGTGCAGCACTTGGCCGCGCATCGGGATTTTGACGGTACGGTTTACGCCATCTTCCAGCCGGCTGAGGAAGGCGGAGGTGGCGCCCGCGAGATGATCAAGGACGGCCTGTTCGAGCGCTTTCCCATGCAGGCGGTTTTCGGTATGCACAATTGGCCAGGCATGGCGGTGGGCTCGTTTGCCGTCAGTACCGGGCCGGTGATGGCCTCGAGCAATGAATTCAAGATCACCATACGCGGCAAGGGCGGACATGCCGCGCTGCCGCACACCGGTATCGACCCGGTGCCAGTGGCTTGCCAGATGGTTCAGGCCTTCCAGACCATCGTCACGCGCAACAAGAAGCCGGTGGATACGGCGGTGATTTCAGTCACCATGATCCATGCTGGAGAGGCCACCAACGTGATCCCCAATTTCTGTGAGATCCAGGGCACAGTGCGCACCTTCACCACGCCGGTGCTTGACCTTATCGAGCAACGCATGCGCGAGATCGCCCAGCACACCGCAGCGGCTTTCGGGGCGCAGTGTGAGTTTGAGTTTGTCCGCAACTACCCACCCACGGTCAACACCAGCGCCGAGACTGACTTTGCGCGCTCTGTCATGCGCGAGATCGTCGGTCCTGATCAGGTGTTGGCGCAGGAACCCACCATGGGCGCTGAAGATTTCGCCTACATGCTGCAGGCCAAGCCCGGGGCGTATTGCTTCATTGGCAATGGTGACGGAGCCCACCGCGAAATGGGCCACGGCGGCGGCCCCTGCACCTTGCACAACCCCAGCTACGATTTCAATGACGATCTGATTCCCTTGGGGGCTACTTATTGGGTGGAGTTGGCGCGGCGTTGGCTGGCGCGCTGAGTTTGGGATTGGGAGCGCCGATCACTGCGATCTGGGAGGTGTGGCAGCGCCGATCGCTGTGATCTGGGAGATGTGGGAGCGCCGCCTTCGGCGCGATCGGGCTTTGACCCGGCTAGCGCTTCAAATCCCGGGCGCAGCGAAAGCCGATGTAGATCACGGCCGTGTCTGCCGGCTTGCCTTGAACGTGCCGGTCCTGCATCGGTCCGGCGCCATACCACCACGAACCACCCCGTGTGCGTTGCTCGGTGCCCGGGCCGCTGTCCACCCACTCCCATAAATTCCCGCCCATCTCATGCAGGCCATTGACGCCCGCGGCCGTGCTGCCCGCCAGCGCATGACCACGGCCGCGTGAGGTGATCGCGTGTGAGACCGGGTTGACCGGTCCGCAATCGCCCAGGCAATTGGCCCCGCGCGGGCCGTCGCCGGTGGGATAGGGGTAAGTCTTGCCTCGCACAAAGCCCGCCGGTGGCGGGTTGCGCCGCTCGGTGTACGCGGCTTCACCCCATTCGGCATCTGTGGGCAGTCGCTTGCCCGCCCAGCGGCAAAAGGCCTGCGCCTCGGCGTGGGTCACATGGGCCACCGGCTCTGCGTCTGCCCCGGGCTTGCCATAAGGTGAATGCCAGACCCAGCCCCGGCGCTGCTCCCAGCCCGCCTCAAAGGTGCTGCCCCCACCGGCACGCTCGGCCTGCGTCACGGTGGCGGTGGCCTGCACGAAGCGCCTGAACTGGACGATGGTGACCTCGGTACGGTCAATTTCAAAGTGGCTGATCGGCTGCATTTCGCTGGCCTGCCCCATCGGTGCGGCAAAGACCAGGGCGACAAGAGCCCAGTGTCGCAAAGGGGTTCGCAGGGGCATCATGGTGGCTTCCTTCAGGTTTGCCCGATTGTCTTGCGAGTTCAATTTGCGGGTGTTTCATCGGGCACTTTGGGCACGGAGCGGATTTCTGTCCGCCATGCGGGCCCGTGTTTGTCCTGGGGCGATGCGCAACAATGGGGCCTGTTGCTCAGCCCGGAACTGACTATGGCCCAATTTACCCAGATCGTTCTCTACACCGACACCGACGGCCGCGCGCGTTTTGCCGAGCGGGTGATCGCGCTGACCGAAGGCAGCCCCGCCTCACGACTGTCCGCTGTAATGCCCTCAGCCGGTTACCAGTTGCGTCACAGCCCGGTGGGTTTTCGCAGTCAGTTTCACTGCACTGAAAAGCCACAGTGGGTGTTCATCCTGGGTGGGCAGATGGAGATCGGTTTGCAGGGCGGCGAAAGCCGAATCTTCAAGCCAGGTGAGCATTTCTATTCGGCCGATGTGCTGCCGCCTGGCGCCACCTTTGACCCCACCGTGCACGGCCACTGGAGCCGGCAGGTGGGCGAGGAGCCCCTGGTGACGCTGTTCGTCAAGGACCGCTGAGGCAACCGGGTCAGTCGACCTTGGCGCCGGAGGCTTTGACCACGCTTTCGTACTTGGCCAGCTCCTGCTTCATGAAGGCACCAAACTGCTCGGGCGTATTGGCCACCGGCTCGGCCATGAGCTGAGCGAATCGGGTTCTTACCTCGGGTTGCTGCAGCGCACCGGCAAAGGCCTGGTGCAGTCTGGCGGTCACATCGCGCGGCAGACTGGCTGGGCCCACCAGACCCCACCAGGTATCGACCTCAAAGCCTTTGAGGGTGTCGGCCACCGGAGGTACCTCAGGCATGACCGCGCTGCGCTGCGTGGTGGTGACTGCCAGGGCTTTGAGCTTGCCGGCGCGGATGTTGCTGGAGGCCGTGGCCAGATTGTCGAAGTTGAAATCGACCTGTCCGCTGAGCAGGGCCAGTTGTGCTGGGTTACCGCCGTTGTAGGGAATGTGCACGATGAAGAGCCCGGCGGCTTTCTTGAACATCTCGCCGGCCAGGTGACCGGCACTGCCGTTGCCGCCGCTGCCGTAGTTCAGTCGGCCGGGGTTGGCGCGCGCGTAGGCGACCAGGTCGGTCAGGCTGTTGATCTTGAGCC
>CAYPSU010000065.1:0-7343 GCA_964413475.1 uncultured Polaromonas sp.
TTGCCGATGCCACCTTTGCCGTAGATGGCGATGATCTGCGTTTCCTTTGTGGGCGCGCCGGTGGCTACCGGCGCTGGCTCCTCAGCGGCTTCGCTGCGCAGGCGTTGCACAAACTGGACCGTCTGGGCTGGGTTGGAAGGGCTCATCAGTGTCTCCAGTCGAGGATCATCTTCAGGCAGGTGCTGTCGCCAAAGGCCTGTTCATAGGCCTCGTGCGCCCGACCTGGGCTTTGGGTGTGGGTGATCAAGCCCTCCAGCGAGAGCGTGCCGTCATGAACCAGTGCTGTGGTGGCCAGAAGGTCGGCCCGTTTCCATTCGGAGGCCACGCGTATCGTGGCCTCGCGCATGAAGGCCTGTGGGTAGGCGAAGCTGATGTCCTGCTTGTAGAAGCCCGCCAACACGACTTCACCGCCCGGCTTGAGGCGTCCAATCAACGCGTTGACGATGCTGGCATCGCCGCTGACGTCGTAGATGGCCGGATAGTCCTTGCGTTCATCATCGGCTGGATCGATGACGGTGTAGCCAAGAGCCCCATCGCGTCTTTGCGGATGGGTCTCCCACACCACGGGCGGGGCGGCGCCAGAGGCCACCGTCAAGCGGGCCAGCAGGCGCCCCATGATGCCGTGTCCCACGATGAGGGCCGGTGGGGCTGCCGGCTCACGGGTGCCCCCCACAGCCACGCTGTGATAAGCGGTTGCCGCTAGGGCCAGCAGGGTCGCGTTATGGGTCAGCGAGTCTTGTACCTTGACGACCCGCGCGCTGGCTGCGACGAGACGGGAACCGGCGCCACCGAAGAGGTTGTGCACGCCTTCAAAACTGTAGGACCCGGGCACGAACACTCGGTCGCCCACGGACAGGCCTTCGTTGCCCTCTGGGTGCATCCTGACGATGTGGCCGGTCGTCTCGTAGCCTGGGACCAAGGGGTAGCCCATGCCAGGAAAAGCCGGCATGCTGCCGTCCCACAGGAGTCGCTCGGTGCCGGTGCTGATGCCGCTGAAGTCCACCTCGACTTCCACCTGGCCGGCCGCCAGGTCCCGCACCTCCAAGGACTGCACCGATAGCTGGCGTGGGCTTTGAAAGACGATCGCTGAGGCTTTCATGAGTGCATTCTTGAGTTGACATCAATGTGTGTCAACTTAAATTGACGTCTTGGGCGAAAAACTAGGGTAAACACTAATGTTTTTGACAAAGTCAGATTCTTTTAGGTCTTCCGTGCCAGCAGCACGCTGCCGTGCAGGGGCACCGGATTGGGGATGGCGCGGACGGACTCGAAACCGGCCTGGATCAGCAGATCTTCCAGCTCCGAGGCCGTGCGCAGGCGCCCCCGTCCCATGGCCAGCAGGTAGAAGTGAAAGTAGGCATCGCTTGGGCAGGGCCGTCCTTCGGGTTCGGCCATAGGCTCTGCCAGGAGCAGATGGCCGCCGGCCGGCAGGGCTGAATGGATGGAGCGCAGCAGTTGCAGCACGGCCTCGTCGGCATGGTCGTGGGCCACCCGCAGCAGGGTGATCAAGTCGGCCCCGCGGGGCAATTCATCGCTGCGAAAGCTGCCGCCGGTGCAATGGATGCGGTGGCTCAGACCGGCTTCGGCGATGCGCTGGCGGGCCAGTTCTGCCACGCCGGGGAGGTCAAACAAGTGCAGTTGCAAATCGGGCAGGTGTCGGGCCAGTGCGCTGACCCATCCCCCCTGACCGCCGCCTACATCAAGCACCACCCGGTGTTGGCTGAAGTCGTAGGCGGTGAGCAATTCCTGAATCAGGAAGCTCTGCGAGCGGCTCATCAGCTCTGAGTAACGGGCCACCTGAGACTCGTCGGGCTGGCTCTGGCTGAAAGCTTGCAGATCGACGACAGGTCCAGCCGCAGTCCCGGCAACCGGTCTGGCGGCAGGCGACAAGGGTTCGTCAGCCGTACCCGTGGGGTAGGGCCAGTAGGCGTGCATGCCCGATTTTTCAGGACTCAAAAGCAGTTGGAGCGGATCGACCAGATCGGCGTTGAGCAGCGCGTTGTGCTCGATCATGGCTCGCAAGCCGTTGTGAGCGGCCACCGGCACGCCCAAAGGCCCGAGGCCGTAGCGGCTGCCGCGCTCCTCGATGAGTCCCAGTGCGATGGCCGAGCTCAGCAGACGCTGCAGGCTATCGGTTGGCAGTCCGCCCATTTGCTGTAGTTGGCCGAAGCTGCGCGGCTGGGCCAACAAGGCCTCGAACCACCCAAGCCGCACGCAGGCCAGCAAGACCTGGCTGTTCACAAAGCCGGCCATCAGATTGAACAGCTGAGAGGAGCGGCGACGCATCACAAGGCGGCCCAGGGGATGGGTCAACGCCCACCGGTACATCCCGGGACTGCTGAGCCAGCGATCCAGCGCAGACAGCCAGCGTTCGCGCCAGCCGGCTACCGGCGCTTGCACTTGCGCAGAGGCCAGACGACTCATGCCAGACCGGGTTCGGCGATCCCGCGCGTGATTTGTTCACGCGCATGTTGAGGCAGCAAGCGCTCGGACTCGGCCAGCACCAGTTTTTGCATCATGCCCCGAGAGGTGCAGGCCGGTACCGAGTCGACCGCGGCCTGAATCAGCTCTCTGAAATAGGCGAAGGCACCCAGCAGCCCCAGATCGGCGGCCGAACTGGGCCTTCCGTGTTGGGCATCCTGGCCCTGCGGCTTGCCGGTGGCCAGCGCCTGCCCCATGACGTCGCGGATGTCGTCGGCCACTTGATAGGCTTCGCCCAGGCAGTCGCCCAGCCGGCGCCAGGGTTGCGGATCGGCCCCAGCGGCTACGGCGCCAGCGCCTGTGCAGGCGACAAACAGCGCGCCGGTCTTGGCCCGCTGATACTGGCTCAGAGCCACCTTGGGTTCGCACTCCCAAGCCTGGCCGGCCACGATGCCGTCGGGCGCACCGGTGCCATCGCAGACGAGTTGCAACAGTGGGGCCAGCCGTTGCGGCCAGCGGGTGCCGGCGTGGGCCAGGGCCTGGTAGGCCAGGATGATGAGCGCATCGCCGGTTAGCAGGGCCAGAGGCTCGCCAAATTGTTTGTGCACGGTCGGCCTGCCGCGTCGCAGATCGGCATCGTCGAAGCAAGGCATGTCATCGTGGACCAGCGAGGCGCAGTGCAGCAGCTCCAGCGAGATGGCCGCCGCGTTGCTCAGGGCTGGCGCATCGTCGCCGCAGGCTGCTGCGACGGCCAGGCACAGTTGCGGCCTGATTCGCGCGCCCCCGGGAAAGACCGCATGGCGCATGGCAGCCAGTAATCGGGGGGGGGCCCCTGCAGTTTCCACTCGGGAAAAATGCTGATCGAGCGCTTGCTCGATTCGTAGGCTGATGTTCATCGGGGCCTCCTGTCGAAAGGGCCGCCGAATGGCCTCCCCTGATGTGTCAATTTAACATGACACTACAGGTTGTCAAGAAAAATGTCAGTTGCGATTTTGGGCTTCCAGCGAATTGACCTGGTTTTGTCGCCAAAGCACGCGAACCCGAAGGCCGTCCCTTTGCATCAGAGCCTGCTGCGAGAACTGCAGGTCATCGAGCCGCAGCAGGCCCGTGATGCGGAAATACCGGGAATTCACGCTGTGTTGCTCCGGGTTGAGACCGGCGAGCGGTCCAAAAGCGTTTCGCGCTTGCACCATGTCGCGCCAGGCTTGCCTTTCCCGTCGCTGCACCAGGCTGCGCGCATCTCCAAGCGAGAGCTGGCCCACAGCGGCATGCAGGAGTTCGGCGCTGGCCGTGTTGAGGTTGAGCGGGGTACGTTCGGGCAGCAGGGTCACATGGGGTGCCAGCCGGGCGACCTGTTGTTCGGACAGTCCAAGCCAGACCAGTTGCTCGGTTCGCTGCGGCAAAAAGCTGCTGGCCCGATCCTCGGCGGACTTCTCTTTGGAGCTCTCTTTGTGTGCCTGATGCAGGCGCTGGGCCAGCTCTTGAACCAGTGGCGTCGGCAGATCCAGCAGGGCGAACAGCCGTTCGGCGATTTCGATGTCCGGCCGCGACAGATCGTCGCGGTGCAGCAGGTTACGCAGATTCAGGCGCCCCTGCATGTCCTCGATTCTTCCCGACAGGAACACCTGTCCAAGGAAGTGGGTCGCTTCGGTGTTCCCATCGGCAGCCAGGAAGCTCGATAGCCTGGCCTCCTGCAGTGGCAGGGCCCAGGGTTCATCCAGGTGGTCGTGACGGGAGCCACGGCCATCTTCCACCAGGATCACCCGGGCCCAGTCTATTGCCCCGTGCAGAATCCATTGGGCCTGCTGTCGGTTGCGCTCATGGCGCTCCACCTCGGTCACCTTCCATTGCTGCCAGAGTGTGCCGATGGCCAGGCTGGCGACCAGGGTCATGAGCAGCAGGGCACTGAGTATCGCGGCGCCCGATTGGGATGGGCTCGCTGCGGCGCTGGGACCTGATCTCATTTGCGTGTGTCGCTCGTCCGGATCCAGTCACGCACCAGCCGCCCCTCGAGGGCTTGTCCGGGTGACAGCTGGAGGACCAAGCGTATGCCTTCAGGCATTTTTTCGTCGGCCGATCCGGATCCACCGCCCGGCGATGACAGGGGGTTGCTCCAGCTGTTGTCCCGAAAGTAAAACAACTGCCAGCCTTCCAGGCCGACCAGAACGACCTCGCGTGCCATCTCCTCTTGGCTGGGATTGGCAGCCCATTGGCCAGCCTGTGCCCAGGCCCGCGCCCAATCCTTCGGCGCGTACAGAGGGGCCGATTGCCATCGAATCCAGCTGCCCAGCCCTTGATGTTGCTCGGCAATTGCGCGCCGACTCCAGGCCACGACGCGCAGAGGTTGGCCGGGGCTGTCTGGGTCCAGTCGGGTGATGCGCAGCGATTTGCCGTCATAGTCCAGCCCGGGCCGGTTACCGATCTCGATGGCCGCTTGCAGGTCGTTGGTCCACTGCGCCAGCGCAGTTTGGAGCCTGGCCACCTGGTTCATCCGATGAGAGACCTGATCTTTGCTCCGGATCTGTGTTTCCAGACCGCGCCAGCCCATGAGCGCCAACAGCGCCAGCACCGCGAGGGTGGCGAGCATTTCAACCAGTGTCAGGCCTTCGGACTGCCGCATCTCAGAAGCGTCCTTGTATGGCGACCAGGCTCAGCAAAGGACGCTGATCCTGACTGAGTACCCGCGCTTCGACCCGTCTGAAGTTGGGGTTGGGAGTCGGGTTGACTGTCAGGGTAACGGCCATGAGTGAGCCCGCCTGCTCGCAGCTGATGGTGCTTTGCCCGATGCCGGGCAGTTCGCGAATCAGCCGCAATCGAATCAGTTCGTTTTCGGCGCAAATCTGGGCCAGCATTTGTTCGGACTGTCTCTGTGCATGCCCGATCAAGGCGCCACTGGCGCGCAGTCCAGCGGCCAGAGCCACGGCCACGATTGCCAGAGCCACCAGGACTTCGATCAGGGTAAAGCCCCCGCAGGGACGCGGCATGCGGTTCATGGCGACTTTGCCACCTCGAAGGGGCTCAGACCATCGCTCGAGACTCGCACTTGCATCGAGCCCAATCGCAGGGTGATGGCCTGAGGCGACAGGATCGGCTCGGGTCCGAGCACCAGCATCCGGTGGATCACGTTTTCGCCCCAGTCGACCGTGATGTCCGGGTGCATCCAGGTCTGCGTCGGTGCAGCCGGTTGTCGCCCCTCCACAGCAAAACCGCCTTCCCGAAGGACCCAGACCAGTCTCTGCCCGGTGCTTCGGGACCAGGATCGGGCTGCCTCCAGCTCAGCCGTCAACCGTTGTGCCTGACGCTCGAGCGTGTGTCGGTCGGAGTCTCTGAGGCTCAGGCTGACGGCGGCCGCTGAAAAGGCCATGAGGACCAGAACGACCAGCAATTCGATCAGCGTAAGGCCCCGCACCGATACGGGCCCGCTCCCGGGAAGGCACCTTTGCTCGGGTGTGCAGGCCATGATCGGAAGGCCTCCAGGCGCAGGCCTACTGCCAGGAGCCAATATCTGCATTCTTGCCGTCACCGCCGGGCTGTCCGTCTGCCCCCAGCGACATCACATCGACCTCACCCTTGACCCCTGGGTTGAGATATTGGTAGGGTCGACCCCAGGGGTCGTTGGGCAGTTTGTCCAATGTTGCCCGCCAATTGGGCGGCACCAGGCCCACGCTGGGTCGGCTGACCAGAGCCTGCAAACCTTGCTCGGCGCTGGGGTAGCGCTGGTTGTCCAGCTTGTAGAGCTTGAGGGCCTGTTGGATATTGCCGATGTCCGTTCGGGCCGCCGTGACCCGCGCATCATCCGCGCGGTCGAGCACATTGGGGACGATCAAGGCCGCCAGCACTCCGATGATGACCAGAACCACCATCAATTCAATTAAAGTAAAGCCATCTTGTTGCCGCACCGGACGGATCTGGCTCATCTTTGCATCTGAAAACTTGGACATGCGAGCAATCATAATCGCGGCATGCGCCTCCATTTGTCCTCAGCCTTCCGCTCGCTGTTAACCCTATTGATCTGGGCGCTGCTGGGCTGGGCGCTGGTGTACTGGGGTTCTTTAATCCTGGAGCCGGTCCATCGGCCTCAGGCCGCCCCAATGGCTGAGGGGCCCCAGGTCAGGGCCCAAGCCATTTCTTCCTGGTTGGCCGCGCCCGCGAGCCCGCCCCAGCCTGAGCTGATAGCGCCTTCGCGGTTCAATTTGCTTGGCGTGATTGCCGAGGGTCGCGGCGGTGTGGCGGTGATTGCATTGGATGGGCAGCCCCCCCGGCCCTACCGGGTGGGCGCCGTGATCGCCGAGGGAGTCGTCCTGCGTGCGGTCGGGCCGCGCTATGCCGAGCTTGCTGCAGACCGGACTGGGCCTGTCTCGCAGCGCTTGGAGTTGCCCCCCGCGCCCGCGCCCGATGTTCCAGCGGGTCTGGCCTTGGGTGCCCGGGCGCCGGCACGCTGAGAGCTGTCCCTACTGTGCGGCCCAGCCGCCGTCCATGTTCCAGGCCGCCCCGCGCACGTTGTTACCGGCCGGCGAGCAGAAGAAGACCGCCAGCGCACCCAATTCTTCGGGCGTGGTGAATTGCAGGGAGGGTTCCTTTTCACCCAGCAGCAAACGCTTGGCATCTTCATTGGAGAGTTTGTGGGCCTGGGCCTTGGCATCGACCTGCTTTTGGACCAGGGGAGTGAGTACCCAACCGGGGCAGATGGCGTTGCAGGTGACGCCGGTGGTGGCCGTTTCCAGGGCGGTCACCTTGGTCAGGCCCACCAAGCCGTTCTTGGCCGCCACATAAGCGGACTTTTCCGCCGAGGCCACCAGCCCGTGGACCGAAGCCACATTGATGATGCGGCCCCAATTGGCCTTTTGCATCGCCGGCAGAGCCAGTCGTGTGGCATGAAAGGCGCTGGAGAGATTGATGGCTATCACGGCGTCCCAGCGCTC
>CAYPSU010000065.1:7353-16192 GCA_964413475.1 uncultured Polaromonas sp.
CGGGCCACGTGCTGGATGCCTGCGTTGTTGACCAGGATGTCGACGCGGCCAAAGCGTTCGGCCGCAAACTTCATCATGGCTTCAATCTGTTCGGGCCGGCTCATGTCCGCATCGTGGTAGGCCACTTGCGCACCCAGGGCGGCGATTTCCGCCTGCGGGCCGGCGGCATCGCCGAAGCCGTTGAGCACCAAATGGGCACCTTCTCTGGCCAGAGCCTTGGCGATGCCCAGACCGATGCCGCTGGTGGATCCGGTCACGAGTGCAGTTTTGCCCTTTAGCATGAGGTTCTCCCTGAAGATTGAGGCGACAATTGGAACGATGTGCTCTGCCAGAGCCGAGCTCCTGTCCGATTATCCCGTCCCTTTGTTTCGCCAGGCCTGCATGCATCTGCCGCAACTGCACCACCTGCAATGCACCAGTTCCGCTGGGGGGCATCGCATGGGCTATTGGCAATGGGGCGAGCCTGGAGCGGGCTCTTTGGTGCTTTGTGTCCACGGGCTGACTCGCCTCGGCCGCGATTTTGATGTGCTCGCCCGCGCGCTGCTCCAACGCGCGGCCGAGCAGGGGCAAGCCCTTCGAGTGGTCTGCCCGGACGTGCCGGGGCGCGGCAGCAGTGATTGGTTGTCTGACCCCACTCTTTACCAGCCTGCCACCTATCTGGCTGACCTGCAGGCCCTGCTGGCGCATTTGAATCGGCAGGCACCCATTGCGGCGCTCGACTGGGTCGGCACCAGCATGGGCGGCTTGCTGGGCATGCTGGCAGCGGCGACTCCGCAGTTCCTGCCGCAGCCGGTCGGCCGGTTGCTGCTCAACGATGTGGGCCCGCGGCTCCATTGGGCTGGCCTGGCGCGGATCAAGTCCTATGTCGGGCAAGGCGGACCGTTCGACACTCTGGAGACCGGCGTGGCCGCGCTGCGGGCCACCTTGATGGGCTTCGGCCCCCACTCGGAGGCGCAGTGGCATGCGCTGAACGCGCCCATGTTCAAGGCCACTGGCGATGGGCGGTGGGCTTTTCACTACGACCCGGCCATTGCCACACCCTTTGCGCAGTTGACCGAGGCCTCCAATCAGCAGGCGGGCGATCTGATGCAAACCGTCTACGAGCGCATCAGCGCCGACACGCTCTTGCTGCGAGGCGCTCAATCGGAGTTGCTGACCCGGGAAGCGGCTGTAGCCATGACCCAATGCGGGCCGCGAGCCCGCCTGCTCGAGTTTGCCGGCGTAGGGCATGCGCCCACGCTGGTGACCGACGAGCAGCTGGCGCCCGTACTCGACTTTCTGCTGCCTCGCTGAAGCGGGGGCCTGGTCATGAAAAGTTCGGTGCATACCGCCGCAGACAGCGCATCGGCGCCAAGTCCCATCCTCGCGGTGGCCGGACAAGCCTTGCCGGAACAGCCGCAGGCCCTCGAGCGTGCGCGTGCCTTGGCCGAACCCCTGTTGGCGGGGCGCCTGTTGGATACCGGCGAGCCCATCATGGACCACGCCGATGGGGTGGCTGGCATCTTGCAGGGCCTGGGCGGGTCATCGGCCATGCAGGCAGCTGCTTATCTGGTTTACGCCTGTGACCATCTGAATAAGCCAGGCGAGGTGATTGCCGCCGGCTTTGGCCAAACCTATGCCGATCTGGCGCTGGAGACGACCAAGTTGGTTCGCTTGCAGCGCCAGGCTCGACTGGCGCAAGCGCGCAGTGGAGGCGCAGCCGACACAGCCGCGCAGACTGAGACGGTACGCAAGATGTTGCTCGCCTTCTCGCGCGACCTGCGCGTGGTCATGCTGCGGCTGGCCTCGCGCTTGCAGACCCTGCGCTACTTTGCGCTGGCCCGTCAGACCCCGCCCCCGGATATTGCCCAGGAGGCGCTGCAGGTCTTTGCGCCACTGGCCAACCGTCTGGGCATCTGGCAACTCAAATGGGAGCTGGAGGATCTGGCCTTTCGTTTCACCGAGCCGCAAACCTATCGTGAGGTGGCCCGCCTGCTCGATGAAAAACGACTGCAGCGTGAAGACTATGTTCTCTCCCTGCGACAGCAACTCGAAGCTGAGCTACAGGCGCAGGGACTGGAGGTCACGGTGCAGGGGCGACCCAAGCACATCTACAGCATCGTGCGCAAGATGCGGGGCAAGTCGCTTGACTTTGAACAGGTCTTTGATGTGCGCGCGCTGCGGGTCATCGCGCCCGATGTGAAAGCCTGTTACGCCGTTCTGGCGCATGTGCACCAGCGCTTCGAGCAGGTCGAGGGCGAGTTTGACGACTACATCGCCCGGCCCAAGGCCAACGGCTACCAGTCCTTGCACACGGTGGTGCGCGATACCGCCGGCCGGGCCATCGAAATCCAGATTCGCACCGCAGCCATGCATGAACACGCTGAAAGCGGCGTGGCCGCGCATTGGGTCTACAAGGAGGCCGGAGGCAAAGGTTATGCAGGCGTTGCGGCCAGAGGGCCGTATGAGGCCAAGATTGCCGTGCTGCGCCAACTGCTGGCCTGGGAGCGTGAAATGTCCGCGCCAATGGCCGTGTCAGCCCCTGGCCTGCTGGAGGACCGCATTTATGTCCTCACACCTGAAGCAGCCGTGATCGAATTGGCCCAGGGGGCCACCCCGGTGGACTTTGCCTACAGCCTGCACACCGACCTGGGGCACCGGTGCCGGGGGGCTCGGGTCGATGGGGTCATGGTGCCGCTCAACACTGCCCTGCGCAACGGACAGACGGTGGAGATCATCGCGGCCAAGGACGGTGGGCCGTCCCGTGACTGGCTCAATCCTGAGCTGGGTTTTCTGGCCAGCCCCAGGGCCCGTGCCAAGGTGAGGGCCTGGTTCAATGCGCTGGCCTTGCGAGAGACGGTATCGCGTGGACGCGAAGCGGTCGAAAAACTGCTGCAGCGTGAGGGCAAGACAGCGATCGCCCTGGATGATCTGGCCTTGCAGCTGGGGTTCAAGACCGCCGACGAGCTGTTTGAGGTGGTGGGCAAGGACGAGTTGTCGCTGCGCACCATCGAAAACATGCTGCGGCCGCCCGAGCCGGCGCCCTCGGCCGACGAATTGGTGCTGGCCCGTCTTCGGGGCAGCAGCGGGCGCAGCCATGCCGGCGGGGTGCTGGTGGTCGGCGTCGATTCCCTGCTGACGCAACTGGCCAGGTGCTGCAAGCCCGCTCCCCCCGATCCGATCTGCGGCTTTGTCACCCGAGGCAAGGGCGTGAGCATTCATCGCAGGGATTGCAGCAACTTTCGCAATATGGCCGCTGTCAGCCCCGAGCGGGTGACCGAGGTGCGCTGGCAGACCGGCCGATCGGCGACTTCTGTCTATCCGGTCGATATCGCGGTGGAGGCGGCTGACCGCCAAGGCTTGCTGCGTGATATCTCGGAGGTGCTCTCGCGAGAGAAGGTCAATGTGATCGGTGTACAGACGCATTCAGTACGAAGCCTGCATGGAGATACGGCCCGGATGACTTTCACCGTTGAGATTCCTGACGCCGGCGGTCTGTCGCGGGTCCTCCATGCAGTTGCCGCCATCGCCGGCGTGCGCTGGGCGCGGCGGCGCTGAGGCTCGGTAGGGCGCCTCAGGGTACCAGGGTCAGGAACAGGAAGGCAGCGAACAGTACCCGGTGCACCGCGCCATGCATCAGGTGCGTGCGGCCCGAGGCCAGCGTGATCGAACCCACCAGGAAGGTCAGCGCCAGCAAGGTCATGACAGCCAGACCCCTAAGCCACCCTTGCACCTGCGGTCCGAAAATCACCGCGATGGTGGCAGCCCCCATCCGTGGCAGGATCTCCATGGGCCGCTTGGATGCTACACTCCGTGGTCTTCGATCTCAGGCGCGTAGCTCAGCTGGTTAGAGCACCACCTTGACATGGTGGGGGTCGTTGGTTCGAGTCCAATCGCGCCTACCAATTCCGGATATGACACACGCCACCCCAGGGGTGGCGTTTTGTTTGGAGCCTCTCTTCCGCTCGGTGGGTCTGTGTCTTCGATCAGGGCTTGCTGTTCGCGGGCCTGCAAGCACACCGTGGACCCCCGGGTCGCCCTGCGAGGTGGCCCCGTCTTCGGCCCGCGGTTCTGGGGCGCTCGATGTCTGCGAAGACCCTTCAAAAACCTTGGCTTTTCTCAAGGGAAAACCCCTGCGCTGAGGCCGGCCGCGGTTCCTAAAATCGTGGTTCCCCAAACTGTCCAGGGTTGTCCCCTGAGCCGGGCGGGCCACTTTAAAACTCAACTCACAGGAGTCCTTTATGGATCGCAGATCGATCATCAAGAACGCTGGCATTGCCGGTGTGTTGGCTGCCGGCGTGGCACCTGCCGTTCACGCGCAGCCCACGATTCGTTGGCGCCTGACCTCGAGCTTTCCCAAGGTGCTCGACACCTTGTTTGGCGTCAATGACATCTTCGCAGCCAAGGTGCGCGAACTCTCGGGCGGTCGCTTTCAGATCACTACGCATGCCCCGGGCGAATTGGTTCCTGCATTCGGCACCATGGACGCCATCGAAAAGGGCACGGTCGAGATGGCCAACACCGCGCCTTATTACTATTTCGGCAAGGACGAGACCTTTGCGCTGGCCTGTGCGATCCCTTTCGGCATGAACAGCCGCCAGCAAAACGGCTGGTATTTCGAGGGTAACGGCTTGAAGTTGCTCCGTGACTTCTATCGCCAGTTCAACTGCGTGAACTTCCCGATGGGTAACACCGGCGTGCAGATGGGTGGCTGGTTCCGCAGGGAGATCAAGTCGCTGGCCGATTTCCGCGGCACCAAGTTCCGCGTGGGTGGCTTTGGTGGTCGGATCGTTGAGCGCATCGGCGGCGTGCCGCAAAACATTCCGGGCGGCGAGATCTATCAGGCCCTTGAAAAAGGCACCATTGATGCCGCCGAGTGGGTGGGTCCGTATGATGACCAGAGGCTGGGTTTTGTCAAGGTGGCTCCGAACTATGCCTACCCGGGCTGGTGGGAGGGTGGCGCTATTCTTGAACTGCACATCAACTCCAAAGCCTGGGACTCCCTCACGCCCGAGTACAAGGCCATCGTCGAGTGTGCGTCGGCCTATTGCCATGTGGACATGCAGGCCAAGTACGACGGCAAGAACGCCCAGGCCCTCAAGACCCTGGTGTCGCAGGGTGCCAAGCTCTTCGCTTTCCCGAACGACATGATGGAAGCTGCCTTCAAGGCTGCGCGCGACCATTACGCAGAACTGAGCGCGAGGAATCCGAACTGGAAGCGGGTGTACGACGACTACCTGGCCTTCCAGCGCGACTCCAACCTGTGGTTCCGCTTTGCTGAGGCCTCTTACGACAACTTCATGCTGCGTCAGCGCCTGTAAGGGCCTGCACCCCACGGCGGGCTGCGCGCAGTCCGCCCAAAACAAAAGCCCCGCCATGCGGGGCTTTTGTTTTGGGATGCTGACCGGGGCAGGGCTGCCCGGGCAGCACAGGTCGTCTATTTCTTCTTCTGGGCGTCTTCCTTGACCGCCTCCAGCAGCGCTTTCATGGGGTCGTCCTGCGCTGCCGCAGGGGCAGGCTGCCCTCCAGGTGCCGACGGCGCTCCGGGCTGGCCCGCGGGTGCTAGGGGGTCGGTCGCCCCGGGCAGGGCAGGCGCGGCCGGCGTTTGCTGCATCAGCGAATCGAGCGCCTTGTCAACATCGACCGTCACGCCCTGGTCGATGCCGTCAATCACGAGCTTGGGATAGGCGATCACGACCGCCACCATGATCAGCTGCAAGATGATGAAGGCAATGGAGCCCTTGTAGATCTGCGCCGTGGTCACCGCCGGGATGGTCTGCCCGGTGATGCGGTCTTTGTAGTCTTTCTTGGCGGCCACGCTGCGCAGGTAGAACAGGGCAAACCCGAAGGGCGGTGTCAGGAAGGAGGTCTGCAGGTTCATGGCGATGACGACGCCGAACCAGATCATGATGCTCTCCACCGAAGTGCCAGGCGGGAAGAGTTCAGGCAGGAGTTTCTCAGCCACCGGCGCCAGGATCGGGATCACGATGAAAGCGATCTCAAAGAAGTCGATGAAGCAACCCAGGATGAAGATCAAGATATTGACGACGATCAGGAAGCCCAGCGCGCCCCCCGGCATGCCGTCAAACAGGTGCTCCACCCAAATGTGGCCGTCCGCTGCGTTGAAGGTGAAGCTGAAGACGGTTGAGCCGATCAAGATGAAAAGCACGAAGGTCGAGAGCCGAGCGGTGTTGTCCAGAGCCTGCTTGAGCAGATTCATGCCCAGTCGACCCCGGGCCACCGCCATGATCAGCGCACCCAGCGCCCCCATCGCACCGCCCTCGGTGGGTGTGGCCACGCCGAGGAAGATGGTGCCCAGCACAAGAAAGATCAGCACCAGGGGTGGAATCAGCACAAAAGTGACCTGTTGCGCCAAGCGTGAGAGTAGCCCGAGACCGGTGAATTTGTTGATCAGGGCCAGCGCCAGCGCCAAAAGCGAGGACACGGTCATCGACATGATGACAATCTCGTCACCGTGCGCCGCAGTGGTGCGCCCAGTCCAGCTTTTCATCAGTCCATCGTGGAACTGTGCCCAGACCCAACCGGCGAGTGCGCAGAGCACCACCAGGACAATCAGCGAAGTGTGGCCGCTGGCACCATTGCTCTCACGATAGATGCGAGCCTCGGCGGGCAGGGCGGGTACCCAGGACGGTCGCACCATGGCCACCGCAAAAATGAACAGCAGGTAGAGCCCGACAAGCAGCAGGCCTGGCACCAGGGCGCCGGCGTACATATCGCCCACTGAGCGACCGAGCTGGTCGGCCAGAACGATCAGCACCAGTGATGGCGGAATCGCTTGAGCCAGTGTGCCCGAGGCCGTAATGGTGCCGGTGGCGATGGTTCGGTTGTAGCCGTAGCGCAGCATGATGGGCAGAGAGATCAGGCCCATCGAGATCACGGCCGCTGCCACCACACCCGTGGTGGCAGCCAGCAGGGCGCCGACCAGGATCACCGCAACGGCCAGACCGCCCCGCAGCGGCCCGAACACCTGACCCACCGTCTCGAGGAGGTCTTCAGCCATGCCCGATCGCTCGAGAATGATCCCCATGAAGGTGAAGAACGGGATGGCCAGCAGGGTTTCGTTCTGCATGATGCCGAAGACCCGCAGCGGCAGCGCCTGAAATAGATTGCTGCTGAACAGACCTGCTTCCATGCCGATGAAGCCAAACAGCAGGCCGGTGGCTGCCAGACCAAAGGCTACCGGTATGCCGGAGAGCAAAAAGACGAACAGCCCCAGAAACATCAGGGGCACAAAGTTCTGTGCGATGAAGCCCGCTTCCATTTAGTTCGCTCCTGTCATGTTTTTCTTTTCGGCTTCGGCGGCCAGTTCTTCGGCCAGCAGTTCCTCGTCGGACTTGGTGCTCTCCGCACTAAAGGGCTCGGGAATGATGCCCTTGAGGAAGGCGAAGCGTTTGATCAACTCCGAGAAGGCTTGCAACAGCAACAGGCTAAAGCCCAGGGGTATGAGAATCAGGACCGGCCATCGGATCAGACCCCCGGCGTTGGTGGAGGTCTCGCCGATTTTCCAGGCGCTGTAGAACAAGGGCCAGCTCAGGTTGATGAGGATGAGGCACAAGGGGATCAGAAAAATGATGATGCCCAGAATATCGATGATGGTATTGGTGCGCTTGGATAGCTTGCTAGAAACAAAGTCAATCCGCACATGCACATTGCGCAAAAACGCATAGCCGGCGCCCAGCATGAAAACCGCAGCGAACAGGTACCACTGGATTTCCAGCATGCTGTTGGAGCCAATCGAAAAGGCTTTGCGCACGATGGCGTTGCCTGCACTGATGAGAACGGCTGCCAGGACCAGCCAGCGTATGAGATTGCCGACGCCGTCGTTGAACTTGTCTATACCGTGCGATATCGCCAGTAGAGGGGCCATACTTGCTCCTTAGGGTCAGGCCGGAGGGTCTCTGAGGACTGACAGAAACCGTCACCCAACGGTTTGAAACTGGGCAGAGCGGGCTCTCTGCCAAACGGGGCATTCTAGTTTCAGGACGGAGTGCGATGGGTTATGCCCCTCGCTTTTTTTCTGCTTTTTTATCCGCGTCCTTGGGTGGGAGCGCTCGCATAAGGGAACATACGTAGAAGGACAAGGCCGGCCAGATGCTGCCGGTTGCAAACCCATCGAGGCGGGCTTGAAGCCAACGGCCGCAATAGGCGGGCCAGTCCGCTAAGCACTGGCCCGCCCGATCCGGGTTTGATCCGGAGCGAGAGATCAGCAGCCCAAGCGTGTCCAGTAGTAGGTGCTGATGGTCGGGTTGTAGCCCGGGTTGGCGTAGATGGCCTTGTAGGTGGCGCCGCTGTAAGCGACCACGCTCCCGGCCACATAGGACTTACCCTGAACCCAGGCGCCGACCGGTGCCCAGTAGTAGGTGCTGATGGTCGGGTTGTAGCCCGGGTTGGCGTACTTGGCAACGTACTGCAGCCCGTTGTAGATCACCACTGCACCGGCTGCGTAGCTGTTGCCTTGTATCCAGCTGGCGATCGGGTTGCTGCAGGTGGCTGCAGTTGAACCCCCGCTGCAGGCGTAGGCGGCCCAGTAATAGGTGCTGATGGTGGGGTTGTAGCCGGGGTTGGCATAGCGGGCGATGTAGGAAGCGCTGTTGTAGTTCACCACCTGGCCTGCGGTATAGGGACTGCCCTGAACCCAGCTTTGCGTGCTGCTGCAGACGGGGGCGACGCTCAGATTGGTGCAGTTATAGGGTGCCCAGTAGTAGGTGCTGATGGTCGGGTTGTAGCCCGGGTTGGCATACTTGGCCAGATAAAGCGCTCCGTTATAGGAAACCACGCTGCCCGCGGGATAGGACTGTTTCTGCACCCAGCCGGCTGCCGATGTGATGCAGGCCGGAGC
>CAYPSU010000066.1:0-6528 GCA_964413475.1 uncultured Polaromonas sp.
CTTGTGGGAGCCGCGCCCTCGCGGCGATGGGGTCTGATGTCCACCCGGTGCTCGACCTGGTGCATTCTCGCGCCGGGGGCGGCGCTCCTACTGCCCTATCGCAGGCTACCTGCTTAACCTTGCGGGGGCCGCGCCCTCGCGGCGATGGGGCGCTGGTTCGAACCAGGAGGCCCATCCACTCGCGCCTCGCGCCAGGGCGGCGCTACCGCGCGGAAAGAAAGACACACCGGGCCTCGGCATCGACGGCTCCTGAGGCCGAGCGAAGGCAGCGTCCTACACCTTCTGCAGGCAAAAACAGACACCCTGCTGTGCGGACATGGCCGACAGTACAGCGCTGGTCCGACGGGCATGCACCGCCTCGTCAGACCGGGCTGTCGAATTGCCACCTCTGCTCCATTGCGCCGCCATGCCTGCTCCCCTGGCCTCCTGCACGTCTCCCACCGTTCTTCCGATCCATAAGCCCCTGCCGCCAGTGGACGCCCGTCTGCGTCGACTGACGGTGCTGCTGTTACTGGCCCTGACTTTAGCGCTGGGCTTGGCCCTGACCCTGGCCCACGGTCTGCGCCTGATACCCGAGTCAGCCCCCGGCCCCGTCTGGCTGTGGTGGAGCCACCTGGGGCTGCTGGTCGGCGCTGCCATGCTGGCCGGCTGGCGTGAACACCGCCTGCAGTTGCAAATTCGCACCTTGAAAGCCAGCATCGAATCGGCCCCTGCAAATCAATCCCTCCAAAGCACGGAGGCGTCATCGCTCGAGGCCCAGCGACGGCGACTGGCGCTGGACTTGCACGATGGCGCGATCCAGCCCTATATCGGACTGAAGCTCGCCCTGGAAGCCTTGCGTCTGCAGGCGGGCGCAGGCCATCCCCTGGAAACTGGCCTGCAGCGCATCCTGGCCATGACCGAGGCGGTGATCGGCGACCTGCGTCAGTGCGCGCAAAGGCTCACGCACGCGCCTCCCAGCCGATCGCGCTGCCTGCGAACTGAGCTGGAGCATCAGGCCCAACAAATGCGTCAATTCCATGGTCTGGACATCGCGGTGCAGGCCCCCGAAATCCCACAACTGAGCGCGCAGCTGCACGAGGAGGTCTCGCATTTGGTGCGCGAAGGCCTCAGCAATATCCGCCGCCACACGCAGGCGCGCAGCGGACAGGTGCGGGTCGAGTGCCACGAGGGCTGGTTGGGCATCCGTATTGCCAACGAAGCGCCGCCGGGTGCCCAGCCCTTCACCCCTCGCTCGATCACAGAGCGCGCAAGGGCTCTCGGGGGACGAGCGCTGGTGTGCACACAAGCCAATGGCCGCACCGATGTGCAGGTTCGGCTCCCGGTGTAAGCGGTGATTCGGGTCATGATCGTCGATGACCATCCCACGATGGTCTGGGGGCTCGAGCAGCTGATCGCCACACAAGGCCCACGCATGCAGGTCGTAGCCACCGCCTCAGCGCCCGAGGAGGCCCTGACCAAATCGCAGGAAGAAAGGCCCGAGGTGGTCCTGCTTGATCTGGACCTGGGCGGTCGAAGCGGTCTGGACATTCTGCCGGCCCTGTGCCGCCAGAGCGGCTGCCGCGTTCTGGTGCTGACCGCCGAGCGCAAGCCGCATGTGCTGGACCAGGCGGTTCAATTGGGCGCCTGTGGTGTTCTGTGCAAAGACGCCGGGGCACCCACCGTGATCAAGGCCATTGAGAAAGTGCATGCCGGCGAAGTCTGGCTGGACCGGGCCTCTCTCGCACGCGTGCTGCATGGCTGGCAGAAACAGGTGCCCCCCGATGCAGAGCAGGTTCGCCAGGCCACCCTGACGCAGCGCGAACGCAAGATCGTTCAAGTCATCCTGGCCGGCCACGGGGCGGGCAACAAGGTGCTGGCCGCTCGACTGTTCATTTCCGAGCACACCCTGCGCAACCACCTCAGCTCGATCTATCACAAGCTCGGGGTGAGCAACCGGATGGAGCTGTATCTCTATGCGCTCAAGCACCGCCTGGGCGATCCGGACCCGATCACCGGCGACCTGTTTGCCGGCTGAGGCAGCCTCAGGCGCCACCGCCCAGCAGCGGCATCAGGGTCCGAATCACGGTGATGGCCGCCGGTCCCATCACCACCAGGATGATGGAAGGAAAAATGCATAACACCAAGGGCAGCAGCATCTTGGTGGGCACCCGGGCCGCCGCCTCTTCTGCGCGCACCATGCGCTTGTGCCGCAGCTCATCGGAATACACCCGCAGCGAATCGCCAATGCTGGTGCCCAGACGTTCAGCCTGCCGCAGCATCAATCCGAAGGTGGCGATCTCCTCCACACCGGTGCGCAAGGCCAGGTGGCGCAGCGCCTGCTCGCGCGGGACACCCGCCCGCAGTTCGAGTTGGGTCAAATGCAGCTCATCGGCCAGCGCCCCACTGCTCAGGCGCAATTCGCGCTCCACGCGCGCCAGGGCCGAATCCATGCTCAAGCCAGCCTCCATACAGATCAGCATCAAATCCGTCGCGTCTGGAAAATGCTCAAAAATTTCCCGCTGGCGCTGGCGCCGGGCCAGTGCCAAGGCCAGATTGGGCGCATAAGAGCCGCACAGGGCCGCCACCGCCAGCGCCAACAACAACTCAAGCGTGCTGGTGCGCGAACCCTGCAGGGCTGAAAACACCACACCGGCCAGCAGCAAAGGCAGCAGGGTCTTGGCGCCGAAATAAAGCAGGCGAGCATCCTCGCGGCCGATGCCCGCCTGCAAAAAATGCAGCCGCAGTGGTGATTCCTGCCAGGGTCCGGTCGGCGCTGAAAGGCGAGCCAAGGGCTGCGCCCAGCGGGCGGCGCGCGCGGTCCAGGCCGTGGGCGTCGCCGGGCCTGCCATTTGCTCCAGGCGTTGCTGTGCTTGCGTTGGAACCAGCCACAGGTAAAGCCCAGCCAAGACCAGGGACACCGCAAAAAACACCAGCAAAGTCATCAGCAGCATGGGCAATCGCCTTAGACACGGATGCGCACGATACGCACCATCAAGAACACACCAATGGCCATCATCACCAGCATGCCCTTGAGCAAGCCGACACCGATGGGGTCGGTCCACAGCGGGCTGATGAACTGGGGATTGAAAACGCTCAGCAGACCAGCCAAGGCAAAGGGCAGCACCACCAGGATCCAGGCCGACAGACGTCCCTCGCTGGAAAGCACGCGCACCCGTGACAGCAGACGCTGACGCGCGCGGATCAGTTGCGCCAGCTTGCCCATCACCTCGGCCAGGTTGCCCCCCGACTCGCGCTGAATGAGCACAGCCACCACAAAGTAGCGCAGATCGGTCAGCGGGGCACGTTCGACCAGATGGCCGAGCGCCTGCTGCAAACTCAGACCGAAACGCACTTCCTCGTGCACCAGCCGCAGTTCACCGGCCAAAGGATCGCCCAGTTCCTGGGCCGCCATTTGCAGGGCCGAGGAAAACGCATGACCAGCCCGCAAGGCTCTGGCCATCATGTCCAGCGCATCGGGCAACTGCGCGTACAGACGCGCCAGGCGTTGCTGCCGACGCCTCAGCACATAAGCCGTAGGCAGTAGACCTACCCCCATCGCCAGCGAAAAAGTCACCGGAGCCGGCCCGTGCAAAGACTGCAACAGCAGCGCCGTACCCAGACCGGCCAACAGGCTGCCCCCCAGCCATTGCCAGGGCCGCCAGGTCAGGTTGGCCTGCAGCAGGGGATCCTGCAGCAGGCGGCGCATCAGTCCTCGGTCAAGCCAAGCGGTCAAGGGGCCTGCGTCCGTCGTGGACTGCAACAGGGGCAGCCGATCAGCAACAGGCTCCAGCGCTCGGAGGCGACGCGCCAGATCGCGGGCCTGCGAGCCAAAGGCCGACCGCCAGAGCAGGTAAAACCCTTCCAGGAAAAGCAGCAGGGCCACGAACACAACCACCGCCAGCACCAGCGCGGCGGGATGGCTCATCCAGGACAGGGCGTTCACAAGCCACACTCCACCACACGCGAAGGATCGAACATCGCCTCCGGCAAGTCCAGACCGAAGGCCTTCAGACGGGCCATGATCTTGGGCCGCACGCCGCTGGGCGCGAACTGTCCAATCACGGTGCCATCGGTACCTACCCCGAGCTGATGGAAACTGAAAACTTCCTGCAGACTGATCATCTCGCCCTCCATGCCCGCGATTTCCTGGATGCTGGTGATCTTGCGACGCCCATCGATCAGCCGCAGCGTCTGCACCACCACCGAAATGGCCGCAGCCACCTGCTGTCGACCGGCCCGAATCGGCAGGTTCAAGCCCGCCATGGCCATCATGTTCTCCAGTCGCGCCAGCGCATCGCGCGGCGTGTTGGCATGGATGGTGGTCATCGACCCTTCATGGCCCGTGTTCATCGCCTGCAACATGTCCAGCGCCTCCGCACCTCGGACCTCGCCAATGACAATCCGGTCGGGCCGCATCCGCAACGCATTGCGCACCAGGGCCCGCTGGGTGATCTCACCCTGGCCCTCCACGTTCGGTGGCCGGGTCTCCAGACGCACCACATGAGGCTGCTGCAACTGCAGTTCGGCCGCATCCTCAATCGTCACCACCCGCTCACCGTGCGGGATAAAGCCCGAGAGAATGTTCAGCAAGGTGGTCTTACCAGAGCCGGTTCCACCAGAAATCAGCACATTGACCTTGGCCTGGACCAGAGCCTGCAGAAAGCGGGCCATGTCCGGGGTCAGACTCTGTAGCCCATCGCCGGTGAGTTTGTCCATGGTCAGCGGCACATGAGAAAAACGCCGAATCGACATCACGGGTCCGTCAATAGCCACCGGCGCAATGGCCACATTGACCCGTGATCCGTCGGGCAAACGAGCGTCGACCATCGGGCTCGACTCGTCAATGCGTCGACCCACCCGGGACACAATCTTGTCAATGATGCGCATCAGATGCGCCTCGTCCTGAAAGGTCACCGAGGTCAGCTCCAGGCGGCCGCGACGCTCCACATAAACCTGATGCCAGGCATTGACCAGAATGTCCGAGACGGTCGGATCGGCCATCAGCCACTCCAACGGACCGAAGCCCATCATCTCGTGCTGGATATCGCGAATGAGCTGGCGGCGCTCGGCCTCATTGATCGCAGCGGGCTCCTGATCGAGCAAACGCTCGGTCAGGCGGGCGATTTCCTGACGCAGCACCTCGGGGGCCAGCACCTCCAGCGCCGACAGGTCAAACTGCTCGATCAGCCGCATATGCAACCGACCCTTGATGAGCTGATAGCGCTCAGCGGGTGCAGGCGCGGCAGATGCCGTCGCCGGCTGCGCAAGCGGGCGCAGCAGATCGCGCACGCTCAGGGGCGGGCTGGCCAGCCGCTGGCCAACCTCAAGCACGCTGGAACAGGCGGCCGATCAGGCTGCGCCTCTCCGGGCTGCGCGGGCTCAGGCTGCGCGCTATTTCGGCCAGATGCCGTGTCACCGTGCTGGAGCGGGCCAGCTCCAGCACCGGCGTGCTGCGGCTGACCGAGGTGCTGACATCGCGGTAGGCATTGGCCACCAGACGCAGCGTGTCGATGCCCAGCGTGCGCTCGATGTCCTGCGTGCTGACCTCGCTGCCACGCTCATAGCGATTGAGAATCCAGCCCGTTTTCTCGGGAGGATAAGCCAAGCCCTTGAACACCTTCTGCAAGCGCCGGGCATGACGCACGCTGGGCAGGCCAGCCTGCATCACCACAAACACCTGATCGGCCAGATCCATGGCGCGCAGGGTCAGAGGATCGAGATGACGCTCCAGGTCCATCAGGACAAAGTCGTAATGCCGCAGCGCCAGGCGCACGATCGCCTCCAGGTGCTCGGGCTGGACCTCCATCGATTCGACCAGCTCCTCAGGAGCCGACAAGACCGAGAGGCGCTCGCTGATGCGGGTGGTGCAAGCCGAGAGAAAGGCCGCATCGAGCCGGTCAATGTCACGGGCCACATCGGCCAGATGCAGCTGCGCCGGTGCCTCGCGCAGCAGCGACAACGCATCGCCAAACTGCAGATTCAGATCGACCAGCAGCACCGAGGCGTCCACCGCCAGCTGATAGGCCAGATTCGACGCAATGAAGGTTGCACCGCTGCCGCCCTTGCAGGCCAGAAAGGCCAGCAAGCGCCCGCGTCGGTGGCGTCCAGTGGCCTGACTGCGCTGCTGCACCCGGTCGACTGCCATCAGCAAAGAGGCCGGTGCAGGCGGCGAGGGCAGCACTTCGCGCACCCCAGCCCGCATTGCACGCAGGAGAAACTCTGGCGATTGCTGAGCGCACAGCATGAGGACGGCCAAGTGCGGATGCTCGGCCGTGATCTGTTCGACCGGCAGCAGTTCATCGGGGTCACGGCCCATGCCATCGACCACCACCAGATCGGGTTCGTGGTCGCGAATCACCTCGGCCAGACGGCTGCGGCCGCCCTCAATCTGTACCACCTCATGCGCGCCGCCCTGCAACGCTTGCGGCGTAGGGCCTTGCAGCACCTGCGTCATTTCATTGAGATGCACCTTGCTCGGGGAAATCAGGGCAATTTTCATGTCGGATCCTGGTTAGGCCAAAAGCTCATGGGCTTGCGCAGCGTTTG
>CAYPSU010000066.1:6628-15338 GCA_964413475.1 uncultured Polaromonas sp.
GCATAGCGCGCGCCTGCCCGCGCGGCCTCCTGGGCCGCATGAAAGGTGTAGAGCAAGCGCGTCAGGTCGATCAGCCCCAGGAAGAAGGTCAGAAAGACCAGCAGTACCAGCGCAAACTCGATCACGCTGGCACCCGTCTGGGCTGGGTCCCGGCGATGGTTCAGCAAACCGTGCCGCATGAGGCAATCCTCTGGGTGGCCGCAATAGCCCGGAAGTTGATACGCCCGAGCTCCACTCCTGCCCAAGACACCAGCAAAGAATGGAAGGCATAGGAGGGCACGGTGACGGTGACCAGCGCCATGCCGCTCGGGGTCTCGCGCTGCCAACTCACCTCTACCGGCTGGGAAGCGCTCAGGTCACTGAGCTGCAAGGGGCCGGTCGCTGACAGACTGCCATGCAAGACCAGATTGCGGGCCTGGTCGGCACCCTCACCGGGCTTCTGGGCGGCCAGATAGCGGGCCGCCTCGCGCGTGGACTGCACCAGCACCTTGTAGTGCCAGAAGGCGCGGCCAAGCTCGACCACCGTCAGACTCAGGAGCAGCAAAAGCGGCAGCACCAGGGCGAATTCGACCAGCGCCACTCCCCGCTGAGCCCGAGCCGGTGCATGAAAATGTGGGCCCATGGTTCAGCGCACCAAGGTGGCCACCAGCGGGCCGAGGTTGCCACCGGGCAGGCCACTGGTCAGACAGGGCGAGTCGGCGTTGGCCGCGTTCCCGATAAATTCAAACTGCAAATCGATCATGGGTGAACTCATCGGTTGCAGCATCAGCATGCACAGGTAATCGGTCACCTGAGCATTGGCATTGACCACCGGCACAATCACCACCCGCGTCTGCGACGCGTAGGCAGGTCCGGGCGGCACCAGGGACTTGCTGCCCCCTGAAAGCTTCAGTCCCGTGATGCTCTCGCAGACGGACACGCGAGTGTCGGCGTCGGCACAAGAAGCGCCAGCAGCACTTTTGGTCTGGTAGTTCGCTGCCGTCGCATGCGCGCCGGCCGGCGTCGCGCCGCGATAGGCGCCAAACTGCGAAGGCCAGTTCTTGGCCGTATAGGCATAGCCGGTGCGATCCAGCAATGCAGCCGCCTCCGGCGGTGGATTGTTTTTCTGGATGCCAAAGCGCAGGTTCCAGGCGTCGGTCACCGAGGCCTGGGCTCCGGGCGTTCCCAAACGGTCGCCGACACGGACACCGCAATAGCCCAGCAACTCTCTTTCGGTTTCCGCCGCGTTGACCGAGCCATCCAGATTGGCCCAGCCCAGTTGCCCCCCGGGGGCCAGACTCTTGTCACCCACCACCGCGACCCACTGCCCCACGACGAGCCCATAACTGGGCGCGCTGGCGCCGCTGGACGGCCGGAAGGCCACCGGTACGGGGCAAGCCGTCTGCGCATTACGGCGCGCGGCCATCGCCTGCGCCCCCACGCGGTCGGCACTGGCCATGCGGGCGTCCCCCGAAAAGGCCCGCAGGGCTGGCATCAACCAGGCCCCCACACTTTGATGGGTGTGGGTGCAGCGCGCGTAGCGGGCCTGGGCCGGCTGGGTGGTCAGCTGTGCATCGCGGTCAAGAAACTGCAGCGAGGCCGCGTTGAGCTGGGGCCGGCCCGCCCAGGAAGGCGACTGGAAATTGACGGCATTGAGATTGCCTGCACGCGCACCCGCACTGCCGGCACGTATCAAGGCATCGCTGCGCCCGTCGAGCTCACTGGCAGCGGCCAGCGCGCAGGCATCAACGGCGGTCTGTAATTCGGCGCGAATCACGAACAAGCGGCCAAAATCGAGCGCCACGCCCATAAAGCCCAGAAGAAAAAGCAGGCTCAAGGCCACGGTGAGAGCCACCGCGCCTTGATGCCTGCGAGCCTGGGGCAGGCTGCGCCCCAGGCTCGCACGAGGACGCGCAGCCCCTTTGTCCGAGCTGTCAGTCGGCCACCAGGGTCTGTCCTTCATCGCGTCCTCCGGCCCGACTTCAGCTGCAGGTTGCGGTGGTCAGGCAGGCATCGACCCGAGACACAAAGTCGGCAAAGTTGCCGTTGGTCAGGCCCTTGATGGCCAGCACCAGCGCAATCGACACCACCGCGATGATGAGCGCGTATTCCACCACCTGTGCGCCCTCTTCATCACGGGCCAAACGCTTGAGCGCCAGCGCGCCCTTTTGCATCCACTGTTTCATAGCAAACTCCTCTTTCATGGTTAAAAAATGACGCACCGACCCCCGGTACGCCTGCTGGGCGCTTCTTGCAGTCGCCTTGCACGACCGGTGGTGCGCAGATGCATCCCCTGCAGCTGCGCACCCGGTCACTCCCCTCCCCGACTGTGCTCAGGGACTCTGCGCCCCGCTGCCACCGAGATTGATCACATTGACCACTGGCGGCGGGGTCTTGAAGCTGTCGCGATAGCGCTGAAAGGCGCTGCGTGCCGATCCGGCATCCAGCGCTGCCGGCTCTGCCTTGACGCTGCCCGCTGTGGGGTCCAGCACCTGGGCTTGCCGGTTGTGCCGTACCGCATCGCCAAATCGGGCGTCGTACTGCGGCGTGGTCGAACTGCAACCGGCCAGAGCCCCAAGAGCCATCACGGCGCAAGGCAGATACCGATGCGTGTGCAGAAATCGCTTCATGGCTGACCTTCCTTGGGGGCAGGG
This sequence comes from uncultured Polaromonas sp., assembly GCA_964413475.1. Classification (GTDB taxonomy): domain Bacteria; phylum Pseudomonadota; class Gammaproteobacteria; order Burkholderiales; family Burkholderiaceae_C; genus Polaromonas. Next base: position 9,262 of record CAYPSU010000066.1, read on the forward strand.
GGCGGCCTGTCACCGGCCGATGGATGGGTGGCAGCCGATGCGGACGGCGCCAGCGAGAGGGCGGGCACGGGCCGGGCGGGCGGAGCGCCGGGCTGGGGCGCGACCGGCTGGCCCTCGCCCTTGCCGCCCACAATCGCATCCTGCCGGCTGGGTTCCTTGTGGACATCGGTGGGCAACATCGCCGTGGTCAGGGGCTGCACCAGGCGTGGCGTGATGACAAAGACCAGCTCCGTCTGGTCCTTCTGGAAGGCGGTCGAACGGAACAAGGCGCCCAGAATAGGCAGATCCCCCAAGCCGGGGAAGCGGCTGAGTGACTGACTGACGGTCTGACGGATCAGACCGGCGATGGCCAGGCTCTGTCCATCGCCCAGTTGAACCGTGGTGTCCACCTGCCGCGTGCTGACCGTCGGCAGCACCGACAACAGGCCGTCGGCCGTGCTCAGCGCCGCACCCGTTTGCGACAGTTCCGATGCCTCGGTGGTGAGCTTCAAATTGATCCGGCCGCCTTCGAGCACCGTGGGCAGAAACTTCAGGCCAACCCCAAACTGGCGCTCATCCAGAGCCACCGCGCCATTGCCCTGGCGCACGGGGATGTAGATCTTGCCCCCCGAGAGAAAGCTTGCCGCCTGCCCGCTCAGCGCCATGATGTTGGGCTCGGCCAGCACCCGCACCAGCGCGTCCTGCGTCTGGGCATCGATACCGAGCAGGGTGCCACTGGCGCCCTGCTGACCACCGCTGCCGCCGATCGTGTCCTTGCCCGCGCCAATATCCAGCCCCACGCCACGGCCCACATCAACCCGCCCCGACAAGCCGATATTGCTGGAGGCGGTCTTGCCCAGCAGCAAGGGATTGCCACCAAAGAGCCCAGTGAAGATGCGGGCACCGTCGCCCGTACGCGCCACCCGCGTCAGATCAATGCCCAGCCGGTCGAGCACGCCCTTGCTGACCTCAGCAATCTTGACCTCCAGCATCACCTGCTGGGGCGCACTGACCCGCAGCAGGCTCACCACGCGCCGGCCCTCGCCGAGCGATTGGGCCAGGCTCATCACCTCGTCGGCCTTCAGGGCATCGCTGACCTGGCCGGTCAAGACCAGCGAACCGTCCATGGCACGCACCCGGATTTGCCCTTCGCCGGGCAGCAGTTCGGCCAGCTTGGCCTGAAACGCCTCGGGATCGACGGTGACCCTCACATCGCGCAGGAAGCAACGGCCATCGGCGGCCTGCAGAATCAGATTCATCGAGCCTGTCCGGCGGCCGAGCACAAACAGCTCACTGGGCCCGAGCAGCATCAGGTCCACCTGCGCCACCCCGTCACCGCCCGTTGACGATGCCGGGACCCCTGCGCCCCCGGGTGAGGCAGCCGTCCCGCTGCCGGGCCCAAGGGTGCGACTGGCCGGCGCGCCACCGACCACCATGCGGACGATCGGTGCGGCCAGGCGCAAAACCGTCGACTTGCCCAGAACCACCTGCGCTGGCGGATCAACGCTGACACTGCTGCAGGGCGGTAGCGGTGCTGCATGTGCTGCATGTGCTGCATGTGCCGCATGCATCGGCATGCTCATCGGCCCTGCACTGTGCGCGGCTGCCCCTGGTGGCGGACTGCCGGCGGGTTGACGCACAGGCACAGCAGATCCAGAGGCCGCCGGACGCGTCGACTCTGATGCCGGTGCTGTCAATGGCGCAGTCGAATGCGAGGGCGGCGTTGATACGGCCGGCGGCGACGCATGCGAAGCGGCCACCAGCACCGCCGCGTCGTCTGCCTGCACAGTTTCCGGCGGCAACGCAGCCCAGGGGCGCTCGGCGGATTGCGAACTTTGCAAAGAGGGAACCGGACCGATGACGGTCATCGGGGTCTGCGCCAGGGCTGGGAAGGCTTGTAAAGCACAAGCCACTGCGGTCAGAACCCAAGCGTGCGGACCCACGCCTATCGCTGCCGAGCCATTCGGAAAATTCTTCATGAAGGGGTCTTCCTTGAGGAGGCCTCAGAAACAGTGGGCAGCACGGGTGCCGTCATGGATGACTTCGACGCAAGGGCCAGGGGGCCGCATGGCTTGAGGCGCAGCGGCCGCAGCAGCGCCCATCGACAGGGGAGCCGAGGCGCCTGTCTTGCCCAGGGCAGCGCCCGACTGGGCACGGGCCTGGCCGCTGGTATTGGACCTGGGCGCAGAAGTCAATGCCGATCGACCGGCTGCACCCGACCGCGAGGCGGCAGCGCCCGCCGCATCGGAGTCGAGCAGCTGCTGCTTGGTGGAGCCCCGGGTACTGACCCGCTGGCGATCGACCTGATTGCGCAACACCAGCGACAAGGTCCCTACGCTGCGCGCCAAATCCAGCTTCTCGGCATCTTGTGGCGTCAGCTCCAACGTGACCGCGCTGACCACCTTGGGCTGGGTCTCATCGCGGCTGGCCTGCTGGGCCACCGCCAGCACCAACACCTGCTCGAGCACCGTCTTGCTGATCTGCGCGTCCTCACCGCGGCCCTGCTCCCGGTGCGTGTTGACCATCACATCCACATAGGTTCCCGGCAAGGCAAAGCCGGCCACCCCCACCACATCGTTGACACGCACCGTCATCGCCCGCTTGCCTTGCGCGATGACCGCCGACAAACCGCCCTGGCTGCCTTCCGGCGCGAGCTTGCGCTCGACGATGGCCTCCCCCTTGAGCACCCCCAGGCGCAGCACCCGATCCTGCAACTGGGCCACATCCGAAAAAGCGCCGGCTGGCACCACGGAGCCCGGCCAGTCCAGCACCGAAAGCATGGGCAGCGTGAGCTTGCTGCCAGGCTCCACATCGACCGCAGCCACCACCACCTGGCGGGAAGCGGCGCTGGACTGGCGCGACATCCAGCTGGCGGCATAGACCGCAGCGGCCAAGGCCAGCAACACCCCAAAAGCCAGTAAAACCCATGCCTTGATATTCTTCATTTATGCATTTCCTCTCAGGCCGTCCAAGCGCGCGACCATTGCAAGCCCTGCGGCTCAAACACACCCACATACAGCAAGGTGCCGACACAGATGCTCAAGGCATAAGGCATGCGACCCAGCGACACGGCAGCGCCCGAATGCAGGCGCAGCAGCAAGGTGCCCCAGGCGCGCTGGCGAGCCACCCGGATCAGGGCGAGAACGCCCCCCGTGATGAAGATCAGCAGCAGGGCAGCCGGCACATGTACCGGGCCGATGAAAGCGCCGACCATCGCGATGAGCTTGACGTCCCCACCGCCGAGAGCCCGCGCCAGATAAAGCGGCAAGGTCAAAAGCAAACCCAGCAACCACCCCGCCGGCGCCGCCAGCAAGGCCCAGCCCAAGGGCTGCGGCTGCGTAAAGCCCAGAAGAACAGCCGCCGAAGCGCCGCCGATCGTCAGTACATTCGGAACACGCCAGGCGTAGGCATCAATCGCCGCTGCGGCCACCAGCAGGCTGATGAGTACCAGCAGACCCGGCTGATCGATCAGCAAAGCGATAAGTCCCTGGTTGAAGGTTTGCATGGTGGCGGCATGGATTCGGTCTGTGAGGAAAAATGTAGCCACCGACCTTGCCCCCGTCATGAGAGAGACGTACCAGTGCGGGCATGACAAAACTCCCGTTTTGCTCAGGCGGCTGAGCAACCTGCATCGTGCCGAAGGCCGCACTCCCACAAGCCCAGTGCTTGCGCTCATCGGGCTCAGCGATGGTGGAAGAAGGGGTAGGAGCCGCGCCCTCGCGGCGATAAGCAGCCCTGAGGGTCCGCTGGCTCAGCGCTTTTTCTGAGGCCGCTGCCAGTTGGCCACCGACATCTGCTTGCCGCGCGCGACCGTGAGGGCACCCGGTGCAGTGTCCTTGGTGATGGTCGAGCCGCCACCGATGGTGCCGCCTGCCCCCAGCGTGAGCGGTGCCACCAGCACGCAGTTGCTGCCCACATGCACATCGTCTTCGATCACGGTGCGATGTTTGTTGGCGCCGTCGTAGTTGGCCGTGATGCTGCCAGCACCATAGTTGACCCGTGCCCCGACCGTGGCATCGCCCAGATAGGCCAGATGGTTGGCCTTGGCGCCCTCAGCCAGAGTGCTGTTCTTGACTTCCACAAAGTTGCCAATATGCACCTGTCGACCCAGACGCGCCCCCGGTCGCAGGCGGGCAAACGGGCCCACGCTGGCACCCTCACCCACCTCAACCCCGGCCGCCTGGCCATCGATATGGGTAAAGGGTGCAATCACCGCGCCGTCAGCGATGCGGGCATTTGCGATCACGCAGTAAGCCCCCACCTGCACGCCTGCTCCCAAAGCAACCCGCCCTTCAAAAATGCAACCCACATCAATGTCCACATCAGCGCCGCATATGAGTTCACCCCGCAGGTCAAAGCGGGCTGGATCGGCCAGCCGCACCCCTGCAAGCATCAATCGTTCGGCCTGGGTCCGCTGATAGACGCGCTCGAGCTCGGCCAATTGGGCCGGGCTGTTGACGCCAGCCACCTCGGTGGCATCGTCAATGCAATGGGCCACCACCGGCGCACCGTCGGCCACCGCAAAGCCCACGATGTCGGTCAGGTAGTACTCCTGCTGCGCATTGCGGTTGTCCAGGCGGGCCAGCCACTGGCGCAGCAAGGCGGTGGGCACGGCCATGATGCCGCTGTAGACCTCGGTAATGCGCCGCTGCTCGGCCGTGGCGTCCTTGTGCTCGACGATGGCCTGCACATCGGCGCCCTGCCGGACTATGCGGCCATAGCCGGTGGGATCGGGCAGCTGCAGGGTCAGCAGGGCCAGCTGTGAACCCGCACAAAGCGCCAGCAGGGCCCGCAGGGTATCCGGGCTGATCAGGGGCACATCGCCCGAAAGCACCAGCGTAACGCCCTCATCGTCCAGGCAGGGCAGCGCCTGCTGCACCGCATGCCCAGTACCCAGCTGCGGCTCCTGCCGGGCAAAGGACAAATCCAGCCCCCTCAGTTCCAGCCCTTCGACCGCGGCCTGCACTTGTTCGGCCTGATGACCGACGATCACCACCGCCCGGCGGGCCGATAACTGTATGGCGGTGTCAAGCACATGCGCCAGCAAAGCGCGGCCGCCCAAACGGTGTAACACTTTGGGCCGTTCGCTCTTCATGCGCGTGCCCTTGCCCGCGGCCATGATCACCACATCCACAGGGCGCTTGTCTGCTGTTACGCTCATTTTTGCCATGTTCTCTTCCCTGGGCGCCGGGCCCCTGAAACTTTTGAGGATTATCAGCGCAGGCCTGCTGCTGGCCTTGCTGGTCGGCTGCAGTGCGGTCCGGCTGGCCTACAACAACGGCCATGAGGTGGCCTGGTGGTGGCTGACCGACTACCTGGAGGTGCAGGGAGAAGACAGCACCACCCTGCGGCAGGCGGTGCATCAGGTACACGAATGGCATCGGCGCGAACAACTGGCCTCTTATGTCGAGCTGATGCGCAGCTGGCAGCGGCCAATGGCCGGCGAAATGAGCAGTGAGCAGGTCTGCCGCATGATCGATGAGGGCTGGCAGCGTGCGGCTGCGCTGTCGGGTCTGGTGCAGGCGCTGGACCCGGCCGCCCTGCAGGTGCTTTCTCGGCTGACCCCTCGACAACTGGCCCACATGGAGCGGCAGTTTGCCAAGAGCAACCGCAAGTTCCGTGAAAAGTACGTGGATGTCTCGCCACAAGACTTGCTGCAGGCACGGCTCGATTCGGGCTTGTCGCGGGCCAGCTGGCTGTACGGCTCAATGGGTCGGGCGCAGGAACAAGCCCTGCGCAAGGCACTGATGACCGCGCCCTGGGACGCCAGGCAAGCCCTGGAGATGCGTCTTAAACGCCAGCAGGATATCTTGCAAACCCTGCGCGGCCTGTCGCAAAGCCAGGGCTCACTGGAACAGTCCCGCGCCACCCTGGGCGCCTTGCTTTCGCGCCAGCTCGACCCCCAGGAGCCGGCCGAACGCGCCCGCCTGATGAACATGCGCCAGCAAAGCTGTCAGCTGCTCTCACAGTTGCATGCCAGCACCACGCCGGCGCAGCGCGCCCGGGCGCAGGAGACGCTTAGTAACTCGGCGTCAGACCTGGCCAGTCTGCTACCGGCGCCGAATTTGTCCACACAAAACGTCCAACCGCGCTAGGAC
>CAYPSU010000067.1:0-15238 GCA_964413475.1 uncultured Polaromonas sp.
GTGTCAGAGCTGTCATGGAACGAGCCGGGCGAGAGCGCAGTGCGCAACTACAAGAAGGGCCAGGACGTCGAGGCCATCGTGCTGGCCGTCGATGTGGAGCGCGAGCGTATTTCGCTGGGTATCAAGCAACTCGATTCCGACCCCTTCACCACCTTCGTGTCGGTCAACGACAAGGGAGCCACTGTTACCGGCAAGGTCAAGACGGTCGACGCCAAGGGCGCCGAGATTGATCTGGGTGGCGACATCGTGGGCTACCTGCGCGCCAGCGAAATCAGCCGCGATCGCGTGGAAGATGCCCGCAATGTGCTCAAGGAAGGCGACGAAGTCACTGCAGTGGTGGTGAATGTGGACCGCAAGAGCCGCAACATCCAGCTGTCGGTGCGCGCCAAGGACACGGCCGATCAGGCTGAGGCCATGGCCAACCTGTCGCAAAACAGTGGCAGTGCCGGTACCACCAGCCTGGGCGCCCTGCTGCGCGCCAAGCTCGACAACGGCAGCAACAGCTGAGCAGCCGATGCAGGCAACGCGTCCGCCCGCCAGCCGGGCTGGCGCGTGACCTGCTGAGTGCGCCGACTTTTGCAGGACAGTCGACCGACCATGACCCGATCAGACCTTGTCGAAGAGCTTGCTGACCGCTTCCCTCAATTGACCCAGAAGGATGCCGAGTCAGCGGTCAAGGCTATTCTCGATGCGATGAGCGAGGCCATGGAGCGGGGCCACCGGATCGAAATCCGAGGCTTCGGTAGCTTTACCATCAACCGGCGGCCGCCCCGTATCGGCCGCAACCCCCGCTCGGGCGAGAGCGTGGCCATTCCCGAGAAGCGGGTCCCTCACTTCAAGCCGGGCAAGGCCCTGCGTGAGGCTGTGGACACCCGTACCGAGGCTCTGCGAGGAGCGGCGGAAAAAGCCCGCGCAAGCAACGTGCCCTGACTACAATTTGAGCTCCTCTCGGGAGCCTGGCCCTTGAAATACCTCGCATGGCTGCTCAAGGCAGCGGTCTTCTTCACTCTGTTCGCCTTCGCGCTGAACAATCAGAACGTGGTGGCCGTGCATTTCTTCTTCGGCCAGCAGTGGCAGGCCCCTTTGGTTTTAGTGGTTCTGGTGGCCTTCGTGGTGGGTCTGGCCCTGGGCGTGATGTTCATGGTGCCGCGCTGGTGGCGCAGTCGCAAGGCGGCCCGAGCGAAGGCTCCGAGCGTTCCCGAATCGGCCACTGCGGTTGATGCCCCACCCGCAACGGCAGCGCCCGGACAAGGCCCCCATGGAATTTGATCTCACCGCCCTGCTGGTGGGTTTGCCGCTGGCCTTCGCGCTGGGCTGGCTGGCCTCGCGGCTGGATCTGCGGCAAATGCGGGTGGAAAACCGGCAATCGCCCAAAGCCTACTTTCGCGGCTTGAATTTCCTGCTCAATGAGCAACAGGACCAGGCCATTGACGCCTTCATCGAAGCGGTCCAGAACGACCCGGACACTTCGGAGTTGCACTTTGCGCTGGGCAATCTCTTCCGTCGCCGGGGCGAATACGACCGAGCGGTGCGGGTGCACGAGCACCTGCTGGCGCGCGGCGACCTGACACAAACCGAGCGCGACCGCGCTCAATATGCGTTGGCGCTCGACTTCCTAAAGGCCGGCCTGCTCGATCGGGCCGAGACTGCGCTGAGCAAGCTCGAGGGAACGGCACACGAACAGGATGCCCGGCTGGCCTTGCTGGCCATCTACGAGCGGTCCCGCGATTGGATCCAGGCCAGTGAGGTGGCTGCCCGGCTGGAAAGCAGCAGCCACGGCAGCTTTGCGCCGCGTCAGGCGCACTATCTGTGCGAACAGGCACAAGCCCAGGTGGCTGCCGGTCAGCCGCAAACGGCCCTGCAGATGCTGATCCGAGCCCACGAGCTGGCGCCGCAGTCGCCGCGGCCCCTGATCGAGCAGGCGCAGCTGCTTTCGCAGCAGGGGCAGGCGCCAGCGGCGCTACAAACCCTGCTGCAGTTGCGCCAGACGGCGCCCCAGGCGCTGCCGCTGGCCGCTGGCCTGATGACCGGTCTGGCCGAGCAGGCGGGCGAGCGCGAGCAGGTGCGGCAGATACTGATTCAAGCGCAGCAGCAGCAGCCCAGCATCGATTTGGTGCAGGCCATTGCCCAGCTCGAATCCGATCCGCATCAAGCCCGGCAGTGGTTTGCGCAACACCTCAAGACCGAACCCTCTTTGGTGGCCGCCAACCGCTGGCTCAGTGGCGAACCCCTGATGCGGCAAGAGCAGGCGCAAGGCGCGGGGCGGGCTATTGAACGCGCCTGCGGGCCGCTGATGCGCTACCGCTGCGCGGCCTGCGGCTTTGAGGCCAAGCAACATTTCTGGCACTGCCCCGGCTGCCAAGCCTGGGACAGCTACCCAGCCCGACGCATTGAAGAGCTATGACCCTCTACACGCCCAGCCCCGAACAGCTCGCCCAGGCCCGCGTCCTGGTGGTCGGCGACGTCATGCTCGACCGCTACTGGTACGGGCCGGTTGACCGTATCTCACCGGAAGCACCGGTTCCAGTGGTACGCGTGACCCGGCAGGAAGAAAGGCTGGGCGGAGCTGCCAATGTGGCTTACAACGTGGTCAGCCTGGGAGCCCAGGCTTCGCTGTTGAGTGTGGTCGGCGAAGACGAAGCCAGTCATGAACTGGAAGCACTGGTTGCGCGCACGGGCATCGTGCCCTGCTTTGGTCGTGACGCCGCCCTGCGCACCACCGTCAAGCTACGCATCATCGGGCGCCAACAGCAGCTGATGCGCCTCGATTTTGAAAATACGCCCGACCACGAACTGCTGGCCACGCAGACCGAAAGCTTCCATCAATTGCATGCAGACCATCAGGCGATCCTTTTTTCCGACTACGGCAAGGGCGGTCTGGCCCATATCGCCCTGATGATCGAGCGGGCCAGGCAGGCCGGCAAGCCGGTCTTGGTCGACCCCAAAGGCTCGGACTATTCGCGCTATCAAGGCGCCACGCTGATCACCCCCAACCGCGCCGAGCTTGAACAGGTGATTGGCCGCTGGAGCAGCGAGGACGATTTGTCACGCCGGGCTCAAGAGCTGCGTCACGATCTGCAACTGCAAGGCCTGCTGCTCACCCGCAGTGAAGAAGGCATGACGCTCTTCGATGACCAAGGCCAGCTCCATGTACCCGCCCAGGCGCGCGAAGTCTTCGATGTCACTGGCGCTGGTGATACGGTGATTGCGACCATGGCCGCTTTGCTGGCCGCCGGCGCCAAGCTGCGTCAAGCGGTGCCAGTGGCCAACCGTGCAGGCGGTATCGTGGTCGGCAAGTTTGGAACCGCTTGTGTGAGCTATGAAGAGCTGTTTGCAGGCGCAGCGCCGGGGGGGGTGGCATGACAGTTGTAGTGACCGGAGCGGCCGGTTTCATCGGCAGCAATCTGATCGCCGGGCTCAATGCACGCGGCATCGACGACATCATCGCCGTCGATGATCTGACCGAGGGGGACAAATTTCGCAATCTCGTGGGTTTGCAGATTGCCGACTATGTGGATGCTGATGACTTTTACGAGCTGTTCGCAGAAGGCGCTTATGGTCGGGTAGAGGCCGTCTTCCATGAGGGAGCGTGCAGCGACACCATGGAGACCGATGGCAAGTACATGATGGACAACAACTACAGCCTGTCCTGTGAGTTGTTCCAGGCCTGCCAGGAGCAAGGCACCCGACTGCTGTATGCGTCATCGGCCGCCACCTATGGGGGCTCAACCCGATTTACTGAAGATCCGGACTGCGAAAAGCCGCTTAACGTCTACGGCTACTCCAAATGGCTGTTCGATCAGCGCATGCGGCGAGCGCTTGGCGCCCATTTTTCCCAGGCGGCCACGCAGGTGGTGGGCTTTCGCTACTTCAATGTCTATGGTCCGCGCGAACAGCACAAGGGCCGCATGGCCAGCGTGCCCTTCCATCAGTTTCACCAGTTCGGGAAAGACGGGTGCGTACAGCTGTTCGGCGCCTACGGCGGTTATGGTCCCGGGGAGCAGATGCGCGACTTCATTCATGTCGATGATGTGGTGGCGGTCAATCTCTGGTTTTTTGACCATCCCGAAAAAAGTGGCCTGTTCAATCTGGGTACCGGTCGTGCCCAGCCCTTCAACGATGTGGCGCTGGCCGTGGTTCAATTCATGCAAAGCCATCGCGGCCAGCCAGTGGCCGCCAACCTGGAAGAAGCGGTGCGAGGGCACCAAATTCAGTACCTGGATTTCCCACAGACCCTGGTGGGTAAGTACCAGTGCTACACCCAGGCCGATTTGAGTCGCCTGCGCCAAATAGGATGCGATCACACCTTCGCCGATGTCGCCACAGGGGTCAATCGCTACCTGGATTGGCTCTCTTCATCGCGCTGAAATGCCAGGACTTACGCACGGACTTTTACCGGGCCGAAGCAAGGCCTGGCTTGTCGGCGCACTGATGGCTTTGGGCGCCAGCACTTGCCTGGCGATCGATATCAACAAAGCCACGGAAGCTGACCTCGATGGCCTGCGGGGTCTGGGCCCGGCGACCACAAGACTTATCTTGAATGAGCGAGACAAATCGCCTTTCAAGAATTGGCAGGACCTTTTGGCGCGGATCAAGGGTATCGGTCCAATCAGCGCGGCCCAGTTGTCCGCAGAAGGCCTGACGGTCAATGGACAGCGCTACGAAGCCAGCCGGCGCTGAGATTTCCCCGCGCCGGGGGCGGCGCTCAATCGACTCTTTTTCGGCGATGATTCAGCCATGATTGAAAAAGCACTTTGGCACCCAGTGGCCGACGAGCTGGCTCTGGGCTCTGAGCCGATGGCGGTGCGGCTGCTGGATCATCCTCTGGTGCTCTGGCGTGACAGTGGAGGCTCGATTCACGCCTGGACCGACCGCTGCCCGCATCGCGGGGCGCAGCTGTCGATGGGGCGAGTGGTCAACGACCGGCTGCATTGCCCCTACCACGGCTGGCAGTTCGATACGCAGGGGCAGTGCAAGCTCGTACCGGCCCTGCCGCAATTCACGCCGCCGCCGGGATACTGCACCACCGGCCATGCGGTGCAAATTCGGCACGGGCTGATCTGGGTACGGCTGGATCCCCAGGCCAGCGAGAGTGAGATCGCAGGCTTTCCCGAGGCCAGCAGCGGCTTGAGGCTGCTCAACTGCGGTCCGTATGACGTGGCCACCAGCGCGCCTCGCGCGGTAGAAAATTTTCTGGACATGGCCCATTTCAGCTTTGTGCATGAGGGTTGGCTGGGGGCGGCCGATCATCCGGAGATCGAGCCCTACGAAGTCGAGGAAACGCCAGCGGGCCTGCGCGCCACCCGGTGCAAGGCCTGGCAGCCCCGCTCCAACCTGCATTCCACGGCGGCAGCTCAGGTTGAATACACCTACGAAGTCACCGGACCCTACAGCGCCCTGCTGACCAAGGTCCCCGAACCCGGCAGCACGCGGCTAACCCACTGGCGCGAAGCAATCGGGTTGTTCATTTGCCCAGTCTCCGCCGAGAACTGCAGGGTCTGGTTTCGGCTGGCCATGGCCGACCACGAGAGCAGCGACGAGGCCTTGGCCGCCTTCCAGCACACCATCTTCTGCCAGGACCAGCCGGTGCTGGAGTCGCAGCAGCCCAAGCGCTTGCCGCTGGAGCCACGCAGCGAGTTGCACACCAGCGTGGACCGGCTCTCTGGCGCCTATCGCCGTTACCTGCGCCGGCTGAACATCACCTTTGGAGTCTGTTGATGAAGTTGCCTCCGATTGATCCGCAGCAATTGCCGCAAGTGCTGCGGTCCATGCCCAAGGCCGAGCTGCATATTCACATCGAGGGCTCCTTGGAGCCGGAAATGATTTTCGCGCTGGCCCAGCGCAATGGCGTCGCGCTGCCCTACCCTAGCGTGGAGGCGCTCCGGCAAGCCTATGCCTTCACCAATCTGCAAAGTTTTCTGGACATCTACTATGCCGGGGCCAGCGTTCTGCTCAAGGAACAGGACTTCTATGACATGGCCTGGGCGTATTTCGAAAAGGCGGCCCGGGATGGCGTGGTTCATGCCGAACTGTTCTTTGACCCGCAGACCCACACCAGCCGGGGCGTATCCATCGAGACCGTGATCCTTGGCCTCTCGCGTGCCTGCCGCGATGCACACTCGCACCTGGGCGTAAGCGCATCGCTGATTCTGTGCTTTCTGCGTCATCTGAGTGAAAAGGACGCCTTTGAAACCCTGGAGCAGGCCCTGCCCTGGCGCGAGCATTTCATTGGCGTGGGGCTGGACTCCAGTGAGGTCGGTCATCCTCCAGAAAAGTTTGCGCGCATCTTCAAACGATGCGGTGAACTGGACCTGCGGCGAGTGGCCCACGCCGGCGAGGAAGGACCGCCCGCCTACATCAGTGCGGCGCTCGATCTGCTCGGGGCCGAGCGCATTGACCACGGGGTTCAGGCCACCCGGGATCGCACGCTGATGCAACGCCTGGTCAGCGAGCGTGTACCACTGACGGTTTGCCCCCTGTCCAACATCAAGCTGTGCGTCTATGCCGACTTGAGGCAGCACAGCCTAGCCCAGCTTCTCGAGGCTGGAATTGTCGCCACTGTCAACTCGGACGATCCGGCTTACTTCGGCGGCTACATCAACGAAAACTTCACACAGACCTTCGAGGCGCTGCCCTTGCGGGCCGAGCACGCCTACGCCCTGGCTCGTAACAGCCTGCAAGCCAGTTTTCTCGATGCTCCAGCCCGAGCCGCATTGATCGATCGTCTGGACCACTTTTTTGAAGGCCAACGCGCTTGACCTCGTGGAGCGCGCAAGACCGTCTGGCTCTGCGTGTGGCCCTGGCCGGCCTGATCAGCCTGGCCGTGGCGATGGGGCTGGGGCGCTTTGCCTTTACCCCCATCCTGCCCATGATGCTCAGCGATGGGCTGGTCGATCTGCCCCAGGCCAGTTGGCTGGCCAGCAGTAACTACCTGGGCTACCTGATGGGAGCGATGGCCTGCGCGCTGCAACCTTGGCTTGGGTCCCGCCTCGGACTGAAGGCCGATTGGGCCCTGGCCAACCTGGTGAAGATAGGCCTGGTGGGCACCGCCGCCCTGACCCTTGCCATGGCCATGCCCTGGCCTTGGGCTTGGTTGCGCTGGAGCGCAGGTCTGAGCAGCGCACTGGTTTTCATCTACGGATCGGGCTGGTGTTTATCGCAACTGAGTCGGCTGGGCCGACCGAACTGGGGCGGCTTCATTTATGTGGGACCCGGGGCCGGTGTTCTGATCAGCGGCATGGCGGCCACCCCGATGATCGCGCACGATTGGCCGGCCGCCTGGGCCTGGTTGAGCATGGGCGCACTGGCCCTGGCGGGCACCGCACTGGCCTGGCCGATACTGACCGGACCGCGGGCCATGCAAGAGCGCCTGAGCGCGCAGCCCGCACACCAGGCCAGCCAGGACTTGCGCCCAGGCGGCTCGATGGAATTGGGTCTGACCGCCTGGGGCTACGGCCTGGCTGGCTTTGGCTACATCATCAGTGCCACCTTTCTGCCAGTGATCGCACGCCAGTTGCTGCCCGAATCGATCTGGCTGGACCTGTTCTGGCCGCTGTTCGGCGTGGGCGTTTGCACCGGCGCAATGCTGTCTACCCGCTTGTCCCCAGCGCGTGACCGGCGAACCCTGCTCTGCGCCGGATTTTTGGTGCAGGCCGCTGGCCTGATGATCAGCCTGATCAGCCCGAGCGTGACCGGATTTGTATTGGGCAGCTTTTTGCTGGGGCTGCCCTTTACCGCGCTGAGCTTTTTTGCCATGCAGGAGGCGCGTCGCCTGCGCGGCGGAACGGCCGCCAGCTTCATGGGGCTGCTGACGGCCACCTACGGGCTCGGTCAGGTGCTCGGCCCGCTGCTGGTGGCCTGGCTGCTGGGGCTGACCGATGCCCGCAGCGGCTTTGATCGGGCCTTGCTGACTGCATGCGCCGCCTTGCTCACCGGCGCGGCAACCTTCGCCTACTTGCAGCGCCGCTATCCCGCTACCGCAGTCGGGTAAGAGCCTGGTGGCATGATGAGGCATGTCCGCTGCGATGCACATCGTCGAGTTGCCGCTGTTTCCCCTGGATACAGTGCTGTTTCCTGGCGGCTTGCTGCCGCTGCGCATATTCGAGGTGCGCTACCTTGACATGGTGCGGCGCTGCCAGCAGAGCCAGACGCCCTTCGGTGTGGTCAGCCTGACTCGCGGATCCCAGGTGATCCAAGCCGGTGCCGAGCAGGAGGGCTTTCACCTCGTGGGTACGCTGGCGCGGCTGATTGAGGTGCAAAACCCACAGCCGGGACTGTTGCAGATTCGCTGCCAGGGCGAGCAGCGATTTACCGTCCAGCGCAGCGAAAAGCTCAAGCACGGGCTGTGGGTGGCCGATGCCGAGCTGCTGCCGGGCGATGCCCGGGTGCCCGTCCCCGAAGATTTGCGCGGCCCGGTCCGTATGCTGCGTCGCCTGTTGCAGCAATTGGAAGACAAAAAAGTACCCGAGGACCAACGTCCGGTGCTGCAGCCCTTTGAGTTCGACGACTGTGGCTGGGTGGCCAACCGGTGGTGCGAAATGTTGCCACTGCCGCCCGACATGCGGCAGCAATTGATGACGCTGGACAACCCGCTCGTCAGGCTGGAACTGGTGGGTGATTTACTCGAGCGCAAGGGCTGGACCTGAGCCTTAGAATGTCGGGCTTGCCGGCCCTCCGGGCTCGGTTCTACGGGCCCTGCCGATGCGAGCCCAATCCACGAACTGCGGCGCCCCAAGCGGCGCAACCTGAGCCCATGCCTGCATCCGACTCCAGCCTTCCCCCTGTCGATGACAACCAATTGATGGCCGAGCGCCGCGACAAGCTCGCCGCCCTGCGCCAGCGGGGCATTGCCTTTCCCAACGACGTCAAACCCGAGCACCGCGCAGCCGACCTGTTTGCTCAGTATGACGCGCTGACCAAGGAAGAATTGCAGGAAAAAGCCATTGGGGTGAGCGTGGCTGGCCGCATGATGCTCAAGCGGGTGATGGGTAAAGCCAGCTTTGCCACCCTGCAGGATGCGTCGTTTGGCCCCTCGGGCGGACGCATCCAGATTTACATCAGCAATGACGGTGTGGGGGAACAAACGCATGAGGCCTTCAAGCACTGGGATTTAGGCGACATCGTGACGGCCAGCGGCACGCTGTTCAAAACCAAGACCGGCGAGCTGTCGGTGCACGCGCAATCCATCCGGCTGGTCACCAAGAGCCTGCGGCCCCTGCCCGACAAGTTTCATGGCGTAGCCGACCAAGAACTCAAATACCGGCAGCGCTATGTGGATCTGATCACCGATGAGAAAGCCAGGCAGAGGTTTGTCTCGCGCAGCCGCGCAGTCAGTGGCATCCGACAGTTCATGGTCGAGCATGGCTTTCTGGAGGTGGAAACCCCCATGCTGCATCCCATCCCTGGTGGGGCCAACGCCAAGCCCTTTATCACCCACCACAACGCGCTCGATCAGGAGATGTTTCTGCGCATTGCGCCTGAGCTCTACCTCAAGCGACTGATCGTCGGCGGGTTCGAAAAGGTCTTTGAGATCAATCGCAGCTACCGCAACGAAGGTATCAGCGTGCGGCACAACCCCGAGTTCACCATGATGGAGTTCTACGCGGCTTGGTGGAACTACCGCGATCTGATGGACTTTACCGAGCAAATCATCCGCGATGCAGCGCTCAAGGCCTGCGGCCATCTAACGCTGAGTTATGCCGGGAAAGAGGTGGACCTGGCCGCCCCCTTCGAGCGGCTGACAATTCGGGAGGCCATCATGCGCCACACCGAAGCCGGCCCAGGCGTGGATGATGCAGCCTGGTTGATCTCTGCGCTGCGCAGGCTGGGCTTGTCAGAGGACAAGGACCGGCTGTCGACCCGCTCGCTGGCCAGCCTGCAGGTGATGTACTTTGAGGAAGCGGTGGAGGAAAAGCTCTGGCAGCCGACCTTCATCATGGAGCATCCGACCGAAATTTCGCCACTGGCGCGGGCCAATGACCAACGCCCGGAGGTGACCGAGCGCTTTGAGCTCTACATCACCGGTCGCGAATTCGGCAATGGATTTTCGGAGCTCAACGACGCTCAGGAGCAAGCGGCGCGCTTTCATGCGCAGGCTGCGGCCAAGGACGCGGGCGATGACGAGGCCATGTTCTTCGACGCCGACTTTGTGCGGGCGCTGGAGTACGGCATGCCGCCCACCGGCGGATGCGGTATCGGTATCGACCGCCTCATGATGCTGCTGACCGACAGCCCCAGCATTCGCGACGTGATTCTGTTCCCGGCCTTGCGGCGCGAAGGGTAAAGCCCCGCGGCCGGCCCTATCGCCGCGAGGGCGCGGCTCCTGCGAGCCCAGGGCCGGATCGGTTGGGGCGGGAGCGCCGCCCTCGGCGCGCGATGGGTTCTCGGCGCGGCCCTGATAGGGGTCAGGGCACCAGATCCAAGGCCTGCAGGTAGGCGGGTTCGCGCATCAGATCGTCCCAGGGCAGCCCGGGCCTTGAGGGCAACAAGGCCAGGCGCCTGAGTTCACTGGCTTCCAGTGCCTGCCAATGGCCCTTGAGTTGGGCCTCGGTCATGCCTTCAAGCCATTCATCGATGACCGCACCGCCCCCAGGACTTTGATTGCACAACAGCACCAGATCGCAGCCGGCATTGAGCGCAGCGACCGCCGCTTCGGTGTAGCTGACCTCGTGCCCGTCGATCAGACGGGCGCCCGCCATGCTCAGGTCGTCGCTGAAAATCGCGCCTCCAAAACCGAGCTGGCCGCGCAAAATATCCTGCAGCCAGCGCGATGAAAACCCGGCAGGTCGGTTATCGACCTTGGGATAAATCACATGCGCGGGCATGAGGCTGCTCAGGGCGGTCCTGAGCCAGGCATAGGGTGCGCAGTCATCGGCCAGGATGGTCTTGAGCGGACGGTGGTCGACCGGGATATCCACGTGGGAGTCGGCCTGGACGAAGCCATGTCCAGGGAAATGCTTGCCGCAGTTGGACATACCGCTTTGCAGCAGCCCCTGCATCAGGCTCCTGGCCAACAAGCTGACGATGCGCGGGTCGCGATCAAAGGCACGGTCTCCAATCACCCGGCTGCGGGAGGCCGCCTGATGCTGATGATCGAGGTCGAGCACCGGGGCAAAGCTCATGTCCACGCCGCAGGCACGCAGCTCGGAGCCCAGGACATAGCCGCAGGCGGTGGCCACATTGCAGGCGGCCAGCGCATGGCTGCCCTGCAAGCCGTCGGTGTCGGGCTGCATCCACATTTGTCCCAGCGCCCGCATGGGTGGCAGGTGGGTAAACCCATCGGTTTTAAAGCGTTGGACCCGTCCGCCCTCATGATCGACCAGGATCAAAAGATCGGACCGGACGGCCTTGATCTGGCGACACAGCTCGGTCAGCTGCGCACGGTCTTGCCAGTTGCGGGCAAAGAGGATGAGGCCGCCGACCAGGGGATGCGCAAGCCGCCTGCGGTCAACGGCCTGCAGCGACAGCCCAGCCACATCAATGATCAGGGGGGCATGGGGACAGAGATGGGCGATCATTCGGGGGTTTTCTCGACAATGACGAAGCTGGTCGCGTAATCGGTTTCGTCGCTGACGCTCACATGGGCGCTCAGGCCCCGAGCTTCAAACCAGACCTTGAGTCCTTCGTGCAGAACGATCACCGGCTTACCACTGGGGTCCTTGGCAATCTCGCACAGGCGCCAGGTCATGGGCATGCGCATGCCCAGTCCGATGGCCTTGGAGAAAGCTTCCTTGGCAGAAAAACGCGTGGCCAGATAGCGTACCCCGCGCTCTGGCCAGCGCTGGCTGCGCTGCTGCCAAACCCGCATTTCAGCCGGGCTCAGAATCTTGCTGGCAAACCGCTCCCCGTGGCGCTCCAGACTGGCGCGAATGCGACGGACATCGCAGATGTCCGTGCCAATCCCGAAAATGCGCGCAGTCATGATCAGGAGCGGGCCTGGATAGCCGCATGGGCCGCTTCAATGACCGACAGATAAGCACCCACGGTGGCGGCATAGCCCATTTCCAGGGCATCAGCGATCAGGGCATGGCCGATGGAGACTTCCTGCACGCCAGCCACAGCACGCAGAAAGTCGCCAAGGTTCTCACGGCTCAGGTCATGGCCTGCATTGAGGCCCAGGCCGACCGCACGAGCCGCCTGACCCGAGGCGCTGTAAAGTGCCAACACACGAGCCTGCTCGGCCGTCCCCCAGGCGCGGGCATAGGCCTCGGTGTAGAGCTCGACCCGGTCGGCACCCACAGCCCGCGCCGCTGACATGGCTTGCGGCTGTGGGTCCATGAAAAGACTGACCCGCACGCCCAGCGCATGCAGCTCTTCAATCACCGGCCTCAGACGCTCGGCATCGTCAGGAAAACTCCAGCCGTGGTCGCTGGTGAGCTGGTCCTGGCTGTCTGGCACCAGCGTGCACTGGTGCGGCCGCAACTGCCGCACCAGATCCATCAGGTTGTGAAACGGGTTGCCCTCAATATTGAACTCGCGATCGGGCCAGCGCTTCATGAGAGCTGCGATCTGCACCGCGTCGTCGGGCCTGATATGCCGCTGGTCCGGACGCGGGTGGATGGTGATACCGGCGGCTCCTGCGCGCAGACACAGCTCGGCAGCGCGCACCGGATCGGGAATCCCCAGATGTCGGCTGTTGCGCAACAAAGCCACCTTGTTGACATTGACCGAAAGAGCGGTTGCGGAAGTTTTCATGCGCGATCGGGATAGGCCAGGGACTGCAGCTCGTGCATCATTTGTCGGGTCTTGAGCATGCCAACCCCGCAATGGTAGTGCAGCAGACTGCGCAGCTGCCCCTTGAGCGCCGACCCCGGGGGCACCACAGCCTGCAGAGTCTGGGCAAAGGCGGCCTGATCGTCCAAGCTGCTCTGCAGGACCAACCATTGGCTGCCCGGCAAACTGATCCGGTCATCCCCATGGGCCAGACGCAGCCCAGCCTCAGGCACCAGCACATAGGGAGCCTGGGGATCGAGCGGCAGCAGACTGGCGGTCTCCCGGTCGAGCGTAGGCAACCAGCCCACCTCGCGCAGCAGCCACAACTCGAAGGCGCGCAAGGCCGGCTGCATGACATCGGCCGCCGGGGTGGCCAGCAGTTGCACGGCAGCCGCGTAGGCATCAAACAGGCGCGGATGCGGGTCTTCGCGGGCCAGCAGCCGCATGATCAACTCGTTGAGGTAATAGCCCGACAGCAGGGCCTCACCGGTGGGCATGACATGGCCGCCCTGCCACTGGGCACTCTTGAGGCTGCGGATCTCGCCCTCTCCACCGAAGGACAGATGCAGGCCCTGCAGCGGCAGCAACACCGGCCGGAACCCGGAGCTGGGCTTCTTGGCGCCGCGCGCCACCAGCGCGATGCGCCCATGGTGCCGGGTGAACACCTCCAGAATCAGGCTCGATTCGCTCCAGTCGTAGCGGTGCAGCACATAGGCCGGCTCGTCGGTGATGCGCCGCTGGCTCATTCGTAGCCGAAGGAACGCACGCGGGCCTCGTCATCGGCCCAACCCGACCGCACCTTGACCCAGATTTCAAGAAAGACCTTGTGGCCGGTCAGCGACTCAAGCTCAAGGCGAGCCTCGGTGCCAATGCGCTTGAGCTTCTCGCCTTTATCGCCGATGACCATGCCCTTGTGCGAGTCGCGCTCGACCACAATGGTGGCGGCAATCCGGCGCAGTTCGCCCTCTTCCTCGTAGCGATCAATCAGCACGGTCGAGGTGTAGGGCAACTCGTCACCGGTCAGCCGAAACAGCTTCTCACGCACGATCTCGGCGGCCAGGAAACGTTCACTGCGGTCGGTCAGTTCGTCGGGCCCGTACATCCAGGGCTGGATGGGCAAGTAGCGCCCGCAAATTTCAAGCAAACGCTCCACATCCTTGGCGTTCTTGGCCGACATGGGCACGAACTCGGTGAAGTCGTGACGCTGCTGCATATCGCGCAACCAGGGGGCCAATTCGCTGCGACGCTGCAACTGATCGATCTTGTTGGCCAGCAGCAGGGCCGGTACGCCCTTGGGCAGGAGCGAGAGCACCTGCGCATCGGCCAGATTGAAGCGACCGGCCTCGACCACCAGTACGATCAGGTCGACATCATGGACCGCGCCCAGCACGGTCTTGTTGAGGGAGCGGTTCAGCGCATTGCCGTGCCGGGTTTGAAAGCCGGGAGTATCGACAAATACATACTGAGCGGCGCCCAGGGTTCGCACGCCGGTGATGCGGTGTCGGGTGGTCTGCGCCTTGCGCGAGGTGATGCTGATCTTCTGCCCCACCAGGGCATTGAGCAGGGTGGATTTGCCCACATTGGGCTTGCCCACAATCGCCACCAGACCGCAACGCTGCTCGGCTGGATCGACAGGCGCCGAAGCGGAGCTGGCCGTCCGACCCGGCAGCGCCTGGGCCAGCATGGCCTCAAGTTCCTGCGGATTCTGGACGGGATGGCTGGGCTGGCTCACCGGCGGGCTTTCTCAGAGCGACTTGATGTGCAACAGCATGGCAGCGGCAGCGGCCTGTTCACCGGCACGCCGCGAGCCGCCAATGCCCCGCTCCGTATGCCCGAGCTCGGCCACCTCACATTCGACATCAAAAACCTGCTGGTGCGCGGCCCCTGAAGTGGCCACCACCCGGTAGATGGGCAAACTCATATGACGCCCCTGCAGCCATTCCTGCAGCTCGGTCTTGGGGTCTTTGCCCACCGCAGCCATGCCTGGCGCGATATCGATGGTTGCAAACAGACGTCGCACCAGGGCCTGCGCCTGCTCATAGCCAGCGTCGAGGTAAACCGCACCGATCACCGCCTCCAGAGCGTCGGCCAGGATGGAGGGCCGCTGGCTGCCGCCTGAGCGGGCCTCGCCCTCACCCAGACGGATCAGATCGGGCAGTCCGAGCTGCACCGCCAGCCCATGCAAATACTCCTGCCGCACCAGATAGGCACGCACACGGGACATCTCGCCCTCAGGACGGCTGGCTAAGCGCTCGTAGAGCA
This sequence comes from uncultured Polaromonas sp., assembly GCA_964413475.1. Taxonomy (GTDB): domain Bacteria; phylum Pseudomonadota; class Gammaproteobacteria; order Burkholderiales; family Burkholderiaceae_C; genus Polaromonas. The sequence continues at coordinate 14,974 of CAYPSU010000067.1, forward strand.
GACCGGCCACCGCCAAATTAAGCACCGAGTCCCCCAAAAATTCCAGCCGCTCGTTGTGCCCGGCCCCAAAGCTGCGATGGGTCAGGGCCAGCCTCAGCAAGGCCTCGTCCCCAAAAAGATGCCCCAGCCGGTGCTGCAGGCCGGACAGATCTTCGTGAGGGTCAGCCGCTCTCACGTCAGTCGAAAGATCCAATACGCTTGAGGTTGCCAAAGTTCATCCAGACAAAGAAGGCCTTGCCCACGATGTTTTCCTCGGGCACAAAGC
>CAYPSU010000068.1:0-15095 GCA_964413475.1 uncultured Polaromonas sp.
GTGCGACGTGTGCCTGTGATCGCGCGAGCGTCGACTTCCAGCAGCAGCACTTGGCCAATTGCAGGACTCCCTGCAAAGGAAATCGCAGTGCAAACGGTCCTCGAGCTGCCCCTGTTCACGATGATCAGGGACGCTGCGCTCACTGGCCTCGGTGCGGCAAGATGGCCGAACCTCGTCGTGGCTGATGACTTGGCCGCAGGTCGCCTCGTGTCATGGGGACCAGCCACCGTTCAATCCGCCGAGTTGTGGGTACTGCATACCTCGAGGCGGGTGCGCTTTCTTCAAAATTGCGACGCGATCTGGTTTAAAAACTTCAATCTGTCGGTCGGTGTGCGTACACCGACCCGATCTGGCTGCCTTGATCGCCAAGCCCTGCGTGCGGTCTAGCGACCCAGCTTCTCCCAGCCGTCTTGTTCCTGACTCTCAGTCTAGGAAGGAGTGTGCTTTTACGGGGAAAAAATACCTACCGGTAGATCTGATCGTGGCTTAAGCCTGGAAAGAGTGCCAATGAGTTTTAGGCTTAAAACCCAATAATCAGGGAAAACCCTCATATTTTTCCAATTTAAATCTACTGAATAGTATGTTTAAAATCTTGCAGGTAGATTAAGCAGGACCGCGCCAAGCGGGTCAATTGAGAGCATGACATTCAATGAGGTCGATGTGGTGGTGGTGGGCGCCGGCTTTGGCGGTCTGAGGTCGCTGTATGCCCTGCGCAAGCTCGGCAAGACGGTGCAGGTGCTCGAGGCCAGTGAGGACGTGGGCGGGGTCTGGTACCACAACGGCTATCCCGGTGCGCGCTGCGACGTCGAGAGCTACGACTACTCCTACAGCTTCTCACCGGAGCTCGAGCAAGAGTGGGTTTGGAGCGAGCGTTATGCCACGCAGCCAGAGATCATGCGCTACATCCGGCATGTGGTCGAGCGTTTCAAGCTGCGCCCGCACATTCGCTTCCAGTGCCGTATGCAGGAGGCTCGCTACGACGAGCAGACCGGCCGGTGGATGCTGCGCTGCAGCGATGGTAGCCAGTGGTGCGCCCGACATCTGGTGCTGGCCGTCGGTCAGCTTTCTGCACCCAAAGCGCCCCACTATCCAGGTCAGTCGCGCTTTAGCGGCGGGATCATTCACAGCGCGGTCTGGCCCAAGCATCCGGTGAATTTCGTGGGCAAGCGCGTGGCCATCATCGGCACGGGTTCATCGGGCATGCAGATGACGCCGGTGATCGCTCGCGATGCGGCGCACCTGACGGTTTTTCAGCGTACGCCCAACTACAGTGTGCCGGCGGCCAATGCCCCGGTCTCGCCCGAGGAGGATGCGCGCGTCAAGGCCGGCTACCGCCAGCGGCGCGAGCAGGCCTGGAACTCACCGACAGGCCTGGGCTTCATGCCCGGTAAGAAATCGGCCCTGGAGGCCACGCCCGAAGAGCGGGCCGAGGTCTACGAGGCCGCCTGGAACCGCCTGGGCTACGGCTTTGCACTGACTTATTTCGATATCTTGCTCAACCGGGCAGCCAACGACACGGCGGCCGAGTTCATCCGTCACAAGATCGCCTCCGTGATCGACAAGCCTGAACTGAGAGACAAGCTCGTGCCCAAAGACCATGCCTTTGCGGCGCGGCGCCCTTCGGTCGATAGCGGCTATTTCCAGGCCTTTAATCGGAACAACGTCGAACTGGCCGATGTGCGCGAGTTTCCGATCGTCGAGTTCACCGACAGGGGCATCCGGACCACGGCCAAGGAACACGAATTCGACCTCATCATTTTTGCCACTGGCTTCGATGCGTTTACTGGATCGCTGCTCAAGCCCGAGATCGTGGGTCGGCAGGGCCTGACTTTGCGGGAGAAGTGGGCCGCTGGTCCGGTGACACATCTGGGCGTCGGCACCGCGGGCTTCCCAAACCTTTTCGTTTTGGTGGGTCCCGGCAGTCCTTCGCTGCTGTCCAACGTGATGGTGTCCATCGAGGAGCAAAGCGACTGGTTCGCCCAGATGATCAGCGCCATGGATCTCCTGGGTGTGGTGGAGGTCGAGGTCACCGCGGCGGCCGAGCAGGCCTGGGTGGCTCACGTCAACGAGCGTGCCAAGGAAACGCTCTACCTCACCGCTGACTCCTATTACAACGGTGCCGAAGTGCCTGGCAAACCGCGGGTGTTCATGCCGTACTCAGGAGGCGTGCGCGGCTACCGGCGCCTCCTACAAAAATGTGCTGAAAGCGGCTATGCCGGTTTCGAGTTGCGCGACAAGCCGCTGGCGCAGGACGGACATGCTGTTAATGCGGGTGCCACCGTGGTGCATCTGGCCCCCGCAGCATCACAACAGTCCAGCGAAGCGATGGCTCAAGGGGTCGGCGCGTGAGTCCGAGGACCTTGCCGTCGCTGTCGCTGACCGCTTCTGAGCCGGCAGGCGGCAGGCCAGTCGGTCAGTGGACTGTCGACCGTTCAGTGCGGCGCGTCCTCAACCAGGAAAAGGGTCATGTCTGATTCATCGCGTTCCAGTCGACGTGCCGCGGCGGCGCCGCGCATCACTGACCCGGCCGTCTTGCCCAAACGCAGGGGCAGGCCTCCGCTGGCGCGCAGCGCCTCGGGCGAGCACCTGCCGGAGGACATTCGCGGTGCCGTTGCGCGCCTCAAGCGCGAGCGCATCGTGGCCGCTGCGGTGGAACTGTTCTACCGGCAAGGTTACGGACGAACCACACTCGAACAGGTGGCCGACGCGATGGATGTGACCAAGCCTTTCATCTACGCACACTTTCCGTCCAAGGCCGATCTGCTGGCGGAGATCTGCAGCCGTGCGATTCGCCACGCCAACGAGGTACTCAATCGCATCTTGCTGGAAGAGGGCAGCCACACCGAGCGGCTGGGGCGCATCTTCCGGGAGTTTCTCCTGGCTGTTCTGGACAACCAAGCCCACGCGGTGATTTACAGCCGCGAGGAAACCGAGCTGCGACAGACCGACAGGGATTCCATCAACAACCTGCGACGCTCCTTTGACCGCAAGCTCGTGTCTCTCCTGGAAGCTGGCGTCGCAGCGGGCGATTTTGCGATCGACGACATTCCGATCACGGCCATTGCCATCGGCGGACTGGTGGGCTGGGCGCCGGTCTGGTATCGATCTTCGGGGCGTCTGAGCAAGCAGGAGGCGGCTGAGCGGCTGTCGTCTCTGGTGTTGAACATGGTCAAGGCCAAGCGTCTCAACGCGCGCCGCAGCAAGAAGGACTCGCTGACGTGAACACGAGGACAGCCGGTTTGAACAACGCCGCTATGGGTGTGGTGGGCGGCGGAACGATGGGTGTGGGCATCGCCTATGTTTACGCGGCGGCCGGGTGGGCCACCTTTGTGGCCGAGCCCGACGATGCGCGCGCGCGAGCCATGGTCACTACCCTGGCCCAGACCGCCGAGGCTGGTGTGCGTCGCGGCAAGCTCAGCGACGAACAGGCCAAGGCCCTGATGGCGTGTATCCAACGCGTCAGTTCGATTTCGCAACTGCCCCAGGGCCTGGACCTGGTGGTCGAAAGCGTGCCCGAGCGCCTGGCGCTCAAGCAGGCGGTGCTCAGGGAAATCGACGCCCGCGTGCCTGGTCTGATCGCCAGCAATACCAGTTCCATGTCCATCGATCTGCTGGCCCAGTCGGTCTCGGACCCCACGGCCTTCATCGGCATGCATTACTTCAACCCGGTGTGGTCGCTGCAACTGGTTGAGTTGATTCGCGGCGAGCGCACCAGCAACTGGGCCATTGCCCAGGCGCGCCGGTACGCCGAGTCGCTGGGTAAGCAGACCATTCTTGTTCGCAATGTGCCGGGCTTTGCCACCAGCCGACTGGATTTGATCGCTTCTCTGGAGGCCATGCGCATGGTGCAAGACGGGGTGGCCAGCGCCGAGGACATTGACCGAGCCGCTACCGTGGCTTACCGCCACCCCATGGGCCCGCTGCGCCTGTCCGACGTCGTGGGTCTGGACGTTCGGCTGGACATTGCCCGCCACCTGGCCAATGAACTGGGCGATCGCTATGCGCCGCCGCGCATTCTGCAAGAGAAGGTGGCTCGCGGTGACCTCGGTCAGAAGAGCGGGAAAGGCTTTTTCGACTGGACTCGTGCCACCTGATCTTTCACGCCCGTTCAACCTCTTCACACCATGTCCACGATTTTCTCCACCACCCTGGTCGATACCGCCGAACATCATGCCATGCTGCGCGAAAGCGTGGGCAAGTTGGCCGGCAGTTTCGGTCGCGCCTATTTCCAGGACGTCTACAAGCGCCGGGCCAAACCTGATGAGCTCTGGCAGGCCTTGGGACAGGCCGGCTTCCTGGGGGTGCATGTGTCTGAGCAGTACGGCGGTGGCGGCAGCGGTCTGGCCGACTACAACGTCATTGTGGAGGAAGTGGCTGCTCAAGGTTGCCCCATCCTGTCGCTGGTCATCAACTCCATCTGCTCGCCCATCATCGAGCAGCACGGCAGCGAGGCGCTCAAGCAGGAATGGCTGCCGGGATTGGCCACCGGTGAGAAGCGACTTTCGTTTGCGATCACCGAGCCCAATGCCGGCACCAACACCCACAAGATCACCACGACGGCGCGCCGCGAAGGCCAGCAGTGGGTGATCAACGGCAACAAGTACTGGACTTCGGGCCTGGACGAGGCCGACTCTGTGATGGTGGTCTGCCGAAGCGACCAGGCTGACGCCCAGGGCCGTCATCCGCTGTCGCTCTTCATCGTACCGGCCAACCACCCGGGCATCAGCCGAACGCCAATCGAGACGGCATTGCATGTGCCAGAGACCTCGTTCACCGTGTTCTTTGACGACGTCCGCGTGGGCTCCGAGGCCCTGGTCGGCCAGGAGGGCCAAGGCCTGCGTCATCTCTTCGCTGGCCTGAATCCCGAGCGGGTATGCGCCGCTGCCATCAACAACGGAATCGCCCGCTATGCGATTGAGCGCGGTAGTCGCCAGGCGCAGGATCGCGCGGTCTGGGGCGTGCCCATCGGGGCGCACCAGGGCGTCTCGCATCCGCTGGCCAAGTCCTACATTGCCGTGCAGCAGGCCCGCCTGATGACAGCCCGTGCGGCGCAACTTTTCGATGCCGGCTCGCCTGATGCGGGCGAGGCCGCCAACATGGCCAAGTTCGCCGCGGCTGACGCTTCGCTGGAAGCGTTGGACCAGGCCATGCAGATCCACGGCGGCAATGGGATGGCCATCGAATACGGACTGGCGGATCTGTGGTTCATCGCTCGACTGCACAAGACTGCGCCAGTGAGCCGCGAAATGATCCTTAACTTCGTCTCCCAGCACAGCCTGGGCCTGCCCAAGAGTTATTGAGCCTCAGGAGCCTCGCTCATGACCTGCCTGTCTTACGCCGAAATCCTGCGCCAACACGCCGGTGAGCGCCCCGCAGCGCCGGCGCTGACCTATGCCGGGCAGACCTGGAGCTTTGCTCAGTTGCATGAGCGCAGCTCGCGGGTTGCCCAGGCGCTGCGCGCGCTGGGAGTGGGGCCTGGCGACCGGGTGGCCCTGCTGTCCAAGAACTGTGCCGAATGTTTCGAGTTGATGTTCTCCTGCAGCAAGCTCGGAGCCATTTTGGCTGGCCTGAACTGGCGCTTGGCAGCGCGCGAGATCGCCGTCATCGTGGCCGATGCCGCGCCCAAGGTGCTGGTGGTAGCCCCTGAAGAGGAGCCGCTGATTGCTGAGCTGCCCCCAGCGGTCGTTGCGACCTTGCGTATCGTACGGCTGGGCGACGGCTATGACGCTTGGCGCGCGGCCGCCTCACCGGCCGACCCGGGGTATGCGGGCGCGCCCGACGAGGTGGCGCTCTTGCTCTACACCTCGGGCACCACTGGCCTGCCCAAGGGGGTGATGCTGACGAACGAGGGCATGGCCCATACGCAGCGCCTGGGTGAGGCCTGGGGCATGGGGCCGCACAGCGTGAACCTGGTGGCCATGCCGATGTTTCACATCGGCGGCTGCGGCTATGGCACCAGCACTCTGACACGCGGGGGTCACACCGTCCTGTTGCGCGAGGTCAATCCAGCCCTGATCATCCAAGCCATCGGGCAGTACCGCGTGACCCACACCTTCCTGGTACCGACCGTGGTGCAGTCGCTGCTGCAAGTCGAGGGGGTGGACAGGGCCGACCTCGCCAGCCTTGAGCTACTGATGTATGGCGCGGCACCCATGGGCGACGTGCTGCTGCGCCGAGCCATGAATATGCTGCCCTGCCGCTTTATCCAAGCCTATGGCATGACCGAAACCGCCGGAACAGTGTCGGTCCTGCCGCCCGAAGACCATGAGCCGGAGGGATCCCGCGCGCGTCTGTTGAACTCGGTGGGGCGCGCTTATCCCTGGGTGGAGCTGCGCGTGGTCGAACCCAGCTCGCTCAAGGATGCGCCCGCAGGTCAGGTTGGCGAGCTGTGGATCCGATCTCGCATGGTCATGAAGGGCTACTGGAACCAGCCCGAGGAGACCAAAGCCGCCTTGGTGGACGGCCATTGGCTGCGCACCGGTGATGCGGCCTATTTGGACGAGCAAGGCTACATCTTCTTGTTTGACCGCTTCAAGGACATGATCATTTCCGGCGGTGAGAACATTTACCCCGCGGAGATTGAGAACGTGCTCAATGGTCATCCGTCGGTGCGCGAAGTCGCAGTCATTGGCGTGCCGCATTCCAAATGGGGTGAGACACCGCGCGCCGTGGTGGTGCTGCGTCCTGGACAGCAGGCCACGCCCGAAGAGCTGATCGCTTTCACCCGCGACCGTCTGGCGCACTACAAGTGCCCCACTTCTGTGGTCTTTTCAGATCTGCTGCCGAGAAACGCTTCGGGCAAGCTGCTCAAGCGTGAACTGCGCCGCCTGCAGCCTGACATACAAAAAGGAGCGGTGCTGTGAGTTCGACCCATGTTGCGCCCCATCTCCCGGTGCAATTGGTCCGCCGGTGGGTGGTCGATTACTTCAATGGTCAAAGCCAGGAGGCTGCGCGTGCCTTCATCGCGCCGCAGTACGCGCTGGAGATCGGAGATCATGTATTCGATGGCCGCGACACGCAGTGGCTGCCGGCGGTCGCTCGGCAGTTTGCGCAGTTTCCTGGCATGGGCATGACGGTGCATCAGGTGATCGCTGGCAGCGGTGACAAGGCCGATCGCGTCGCGGTGTGGTTCAGTGAGCACGGCGCCTCGGGTGGGGCCGGTGGCCCCGTGGCCGTTTGGTCCGGCGTGGGCATTTATCGCGAACAGGCAGGAGTTCTGGTGGCTTGCTGCGCGCAGGAAGACTATGTCACCCGCAGCCGGCAACTGCGCAGCGGCCTGTGCGACCCGGTCGATGCGCCCGCGCCTGCGCCTTGGGACACCGTGCCTTTGGGCAGTACGCCCGAGGCCGAGACCGTGGTCCGCCAATGGTTGCGGCAGTCTTGGCCGGTGGCCCATGTCGCTGTACGTGTGGATGACGAGCACATCACTGCTCAGCCCATGGTGTTTGAGGTGTCGGCCCTTGAAGTGGTGGACATGTTCTCCTCCGGGCCCGACGTGGCCTTCCACGTGCGCCAGCGCGGGTTCTACCGCGGCGGCCTGGCCGGCGTGCCGGTGCGCGAGCGGCAAGAGTTGCTCAATTTGAACGGCATCTTGCGGGTCCAGGCTGGTGCAGTGAGCGCTGGCCGGGTGATCCGTGACCGCGGTGGCCTGAAGGCCCGTTTGCTCCAGGATTCCAGACCATGACGACCGCTTCATCCTCAGACGCCACGCCCAGCGTACTTGTGCGGCGGCACGGTGCGGTGCTGGTCGTCACCATCGACCGTCCTGCCGTGCGTAATGCCATTGACCGCGCCACTTCCGAGGCGGTGGCATGCGCCATGGACGAGCTCGACGCCGATCCGGCTTTGATGGTGGGCATCCTCACCGGTGCCGGCGGCCATTTTTGCACCGGCATGGACCTCAAGGCTTTTCTGCGTGGCGAGCGCGTCGAATTGCCGGGCCGGGGCTTGGCAGGCATTGTGCAGATGCCGCCGCGAAAGCCCTTGATTGCCGCGGTCGAGGGTTATGCCCTGGCCGGTGGTTGCGAGATCGCACTGGCCTGCGACTTGATCGTGGCCTCCGAAGCTGCACAGTTTGGTTTACCCGAGGTCAAGCGGGGACTGATCGCTGGCTCAGGGGGGCTTTTGCGGCTGCCGCAACGCATTGCACCGCAGATCGCCATGGAGCTGGCCTTGACCGGCGATCTGCTGCCTGCCACCGAAGCCCGGCAGTGGGGCTTGGTCAATCGGCTCGTACCCGCCGGCCAAGCCCTACAAGCGGCGCTGGATCTGGCTGGCCGCATCGCGATCAACGCACCGCTGGCGGTGCGCATCGCCAAGGAGGTGGTCAGCCAATCCCCGAACTGGCCAGCTGACGAAGTGTGGAAGCGCCAAAACGAACTGCTCGAGCAGGTCATCACTTCGGAGGATGCGCGCGAGGGCGCACTGGCCTTTGCCGAAAAACGCCCCGCGTGCTGGAGCGGTCGATGAACGCGCCCCGTGTGCTTGATCCGGATGCACTGCGCCTGCTGCAGCTGGCGGCGGAGGCGGGCTACCCGGCCTTTGAGGCGCTCAGTCCAGCGCAGGCACGAAAGGCCTATGCGGCCAGTTGGAGCGTGATGCAGACGCCGGGCGGCGAGGTCGCTTCGGTGCTCGATGTGCAGATCGATGGCCCAGGGGGCGACTTGCCACTGCGCATTTATCGCGGTCAGGGCACCCAAGCGGATGCGGCACTGCCTTGCCTGTTGTTCCTTCACGGCGGCGGCTGGGTGATCGGAAGCCTCGACAGCCACGACCAGCTGTGCCGCCGTATGGCCAACGGCGCCGGCATTTGCGTGGTGGCGGTGGACTATCGCCTCGCGCCCGAGCACCCCTTCCCGGCCGCGCTGGACGATGCGGTCGCCGCGCTGGTCTGGCTGGCACGCCATGCATCAGGGCTTTGCATCGATGCGCAGCGAATCGCCGTGGGTGGTGACAGTGCTGGCGGCAATCTGGCGGCAGCCCTGGCGCTCATGGCTCGTGATGGTACTGTGCCGCCGCTGGTTCACCAGATGCTGCTCTACCCGGCCTTGGACCTCACGGCCAGCAGCGATTCCTACCGGCGCATCACCTGCGGTGTGCCCCTGACCGCCGCCACCATGGCCTACTTCATCGGGCACTACACGCCCACTGCCGCGGACAGGCTCGATTGGCGCGCCTCCCCACTGCGTGCCGCTGATCTGACCGGCGTAGCGCCTGCTCTGGTGCTGACCGTGGCGCATGACCCGCTGTGTGATGAAGGCCGGGCCTATGCCCAGCGTCTGGATCAAGCGGGCGTGCGCGTGAGCCACGTCCACTGCAATGACCAGATGCATGGCGTGCTCAGCCAGGGTCGCATGATTCCAGCCGGGGACGTGCTCGCCGAGGCGTTGACTCGCATGCTGGCGCATGAGATCCGACGGGCTGCCCCCATCCACCCGGCATCGCCGATGCAGGACAGTCCTTAGCGCCCCTTGACACCCAATCCATTTTTAACTCACTAGGAATTCCACCATGCGTGAAGCCGTCATTGCATCCACCGCCCGCACTGGCATCGGCCGGGCCTTCAGGGGGTCCCTGAACCACACCAAGTCGCCAAGCTTGCTCGGCCATGTGCTCAAGGCGGCCGTCGAGCGTGCAGGCATCGCCCCAGACCGCATCGACGATGTGGTGGCCGGAACCGTGTTGGCCAGCGGTACAGCCGGGCTGAACCTGGCGCGTAACGCGGTGTTTGCCGCCGGCTTTCCGGTCACGGTGGCGGGGCAGACCCTGGACCGGCAGTGCGCCTCGGGCCTGATGGCTGTTGCCACCGCAGCCAAGCAGGTCATCGTGGACGGCATGGACGTGGTTGTTGCTGGCGGCCAGGACAACATCAGCGCCGTGCAGAACGACTATTTCAGCTGGGCCATGCGCGACAAGGACTTGGCTGTGACCGAGCGCGTGCCGCATGCCTACATGAATATGCTGCAGACGGCCGAGTGCGTGGCCAAGAAATATGGCATCAGCCGCGAGGTGCAGGACGCGTACTCGCTGCAGTCCCAGCAACGCACCGCTGCCGCTCAGGCCGCCGGCCGTCTGGCTGCTGAGGTCGTTCCTTTTGCCACCACCATGGCGGTGGCCGACAAGGCCACGGGTACCGTTTCTTACCGCGAGGTCATGCTTTCGGCCGATGAAGGCAATCGACCGGACACCACCGCTGAGGGCTTGGCCTCACTCAAGCCGGTCATCGAAGGCGGGTTCATCACCGCGGGGAACGCTAGCCAGCTCTCCGATGGCGCCAGTGCCTGTGTGGTGCTGAACCGGAATCTGGCCGAGCGCGAAAACCTGCCCGTCTTAGGCGTCTACCGCGGTATGGCCGTGGCGGGCTGTCCGCCGGAGGAGATGGGGATCGGCCCTGTTTACGCCGTCCCCAAGCTGCTCAAGCAACACGGCCTGAAGGTCCAGGACATCGGTCTGTGGGAGCTCAACGAGGCTTTTGCTTGCCAAGCTGTGTACTGCCGTGATCAGTTGGGCATCGATCCCGCGATCTACAACGTCAACGGCGGCTCCATTTCCATCGGCCATCCCTATGGCATGACCGGCGCGCGCCTGGTGGGACATGCCCTGCTCGAGGGCAGGCGCCGTGGCGTCAAGTACGTGGTCGTGACCATGTGCGTCGGCGGTGGCATGGGCGCCGCCGGTCTGTTTGAAGTGGCCTGAAGGTGCAAGCACCTTAATTTTTCTCAACCCGTCGCAACGAGCGACATCCGAACCGAAGGAGACATCATGAAACTCAGAAAGCTGATCCTGTCCATGTGCGTCGGCGCATCGCTGTCCTTGATTGGAGCTGCCTCGGCCTTGGCCAAAGACGTGCGCATTGTCATTGGCGTTGGCCAGAACAGTGCGCCGCATTTCGGCATCGATGCTTTTGCCAAGCAATTGCGCGAGCGAACCAACGGAGAACTCAACGTTCGCGTGTTCCCCGCTTCCTTGCTGAACCTGAGCCAAACCTTCGGTGGCGTGCGTGACGGTGTGGTTGACGGCGGTTACATGGTCCTGCAGATGTTCCCGGCAGACCTGCCGGAGTCACAGTTGCCCATCGAGCTGGCCATGCTGGGGAATAACCCCCTGGCTATTGCGGGGGCCATGTCGGAGTACATGTTCACCTGCAAAGAGTGCATCGACGAGCGGCTGAAGAACAACCAGGTCTACCTTGGTTCGGCCTCCACAGGCTCGTACGCCATCCTGGGCACCAAGAAGATGAGCACGCTGGAGGAGCTCAAGGGCAAGAAGTTGCGCGCTGCGGGTGGCCCCTGGGCGCGCTGGGCACAGCACTTCGGTGCGGTGGCGGTGAACATGTCGGGCAATGAAATCTTTGAGGCCGTTTCTCAAGGCACCATCGACGGCGCCATGAATGCAGCGTCGGAATTGTCGTCCCTGAGGTTGATCGATGTTGCCAAGCATGTGACGGTGAATCTGCCTGGTGGTACCGTCCATGGCCTGGATGTGCAGGGGGTCAATCGTAATTTCTGGCGTGGGCTGACCGAGCCTCAGCGCCGCGCCTACATCGATGCAGCGGCCCTGGGCAATGCGGCAACGACCTGGAAGTTCGCCAACGACATCGCCGTCAATCTGAAGGCGGCTCAAGACAAAGGCATCCAGATCCATCAAGCCTCGCCCGAGGTGGTAGCGCGATCCAGGGCCTTCATCGACTCGGACATGGCCAACATTGCTGGCACTGCCGCGAAGAACCACGGTATTAAGGACGCCGCGGCCAAGATCGCCCGCTTCCGCACCCTGCTGGACAAGTGGGAGAAGTTGCTGCCGCTGACCACCAACTGGGAGCCCAACGCCGTCGCTGAGATCTACCGCCGCGAGATCTACTCCAAGATCGACGCCAGAACCTACGGTCTCTGACCCCAAGGCTTGCTTCAAAGCGGCCGCTTGTCAAACCTCATACCCCAGGAAACTCCGATGATCCACCAAGCGATCCGGGGCATCGACCGAGCCCTCATGGTCATTGCAGCGATCGGGCTGCTGGCCATGATGGTGCACATCAGCCTCGATGTTCTTTCAGACTTGCTCCTCAATGCCCCGATTGCCGTAACCAGCGCTTACGTGACGCAGTACTACATGATTGCGGTAGCCTTCCTACCATTGGCCGCAGCAGAGTACCGGGGTGCACACATCGGGGTGGACCTGGTGGTCAACAAGCTGCCCGCGGGCCCCAAGCGCGGCCTGAATCTGCTGACTCTCCTGGTCATCCTGGGGGTGTACTTGCTGCTCACGGCCCAGGCTTGGGAGCAAGCGGTGAAAAAGCTCGGTATCAACGCCTTCATCATGGAACAGGACACGCGCGTGAGCGTCTGGCCTTCGTTTTTTATCCTGCCTTTGAGCTTTGCCTTGATTTCTCTTTTGATCGCGGCCAAGTTCGGTCTGTGTTTGTTGGGCAGACCCGAACCGATGCCAGCCGACGAGGAGTTGGGTGAACAGCCATCGGGAGCTCAAAATGTCTGACGCACAAATTGGAATGTGGGGCATCCTGGGCCTGCTGGTCCTGATCGCCGTGCGGGTGCCCATCGGAATTTCGCTGGTGCTGGTGTCCTACCTGGGGATCTGGGCCATCGTGGGTCAGTCCGCAGCCTGGGGCATGCTGCAGGTGGTTCCACACACTTTCATTGCCAACTGGACGCTTAGCTCCGTGCCCATGTTCCTGCTCATGGGCTTTGTCTGCTATCACGCCGGGTTGACCCGTGGCCTGTTCGATACCGCCCGGCTCTGGCTGGCCCGTTTGCCAGGTGGTCTGGCTATCGCTTCGGTTTTTGGATGCTCTGGGTTTGCTGCGGTCACCGGCTCCAGCGTGGCCTGCGCCGCGGCCATGGGCAAGGTTGCAGTGCCAGAGATGGTTCGCAACAAGTACGACATGGGCCTGGCCACCGGGACCCTGGCCGCTGCCGGCACCATCGGAGCACTGATTCCCCCGAGCATTTTGCTGATCATCTTCGGCGTGGTGGCACAGGTTTCCATCAGCGACCTGTTCCTGGGCGGCATCGGTGCTGGCCTGGCCACGGCCTTGACCTATGTGATCGTTATCTTGATTCGGGTCAAGCTCAACCCTGAGTTGGCGCCTCCGGTGACTGAGCGCTTTACGATGGCTGAAAAGGTCGCCTCTCTCAAGCAGACGCTGCCCCTTGTGGTGTTGGTGGTGGGCGTGCTGGGTGGAATGTTCGCAGGTTTTTTCACGGCCACACAGGCTGGTGCGATCGGAGCCTTGCTGTCGTTTGTGGTTGCTGCTTTCAATCGCACACTGACTCGTGAGGCCGTCAGGCGATCGGTGGTGGAGACGCTGGTCACTTGTGGCAGCTTGTTCATCGTCACCATTGGCGCTAGCATGCTCACCCGCTTTCTGACGCTCACCGGCGTTGGCGAGGCCATCAGCGGCGCAGTGGCCGACATGAACACCGGTCCGGTGATGCTGCTGGTCGGTATCACGCTGGTCTATCTCTTGCTGGGCATGTTTTTGGAGCCGATCGGTGCCATGCTGATCACTTTGCCGATCTTTCTTCCGCTCGTTGGCGCAGCCGGTGTGAGCGCAATCTGGTTTGGCGTTTATGTCACCAAGCTCTTGGAGATCGGTATGGTCACGCCCCCTGTGGGCATGAATGTGTTTGTCATCAGCAGCACAGTTGGAAAGACCGCGCCAACCGATTTGGTGTTCAGAGGTGTATTCTGGTTCTTTGTCGCCGATCTGGTACTTCTGGTGCTGTTGGTGGCCTTTCCGGACATCATCATGCTGATTCCCCGTCTGATCTGAACAAGCAAGCTGATTTATGGGGCTGAGTTCATCATCGAATGATGCGGGCCTGGACAACAAGGTGGCCGTGGTCACCGGAGCGTCCAGCGGCATCGGCCGCGCTGCCGCCCTGGCTCTGGCAGAGCGCGGGGCTCGGATCGTCTTGCTGAATCGGGATTGCCAGTCTGAGCAAGCTCGGTCTGCGCTGGCCGAGGTTCAGGCTCGAGGTGTCAGTGCCATGGCCCTATCCTGTGACACAAGCGATGAGCAGGCGGTGGCCGACGCGGCCGCCTTGGTGCAGGCCCAATGGGGCGGTGCGAGCGTACTGGTCAATTCTGCGGGGGTGCTCAAGGCGGGTGGCCTGGCTGAGTTGCCTGTCAAAGAATGGCGACGGGTGATTGATATCAATTTGACAGGGTACTTTTTGTGCGCCCAGGCCTTTGGCCGGCAGATGATGGCCAAGCGTGATGGCGCGATCGTCCACGTGGCGTCCATGGTCGCGGAGCACGCGACGCCACACTCAGGCGCCTATGCGATTTCCAAGGCTGGGGTACTGCTTCTGTCGCGGCAGCTGGCCATCGAATGGGGACCGCATGGCGTGCGAAGCAATACCGTATGCCCGGGCATGACCTGGACCCCAATGACCGAAGCGGCCTATGGCCGGCCCGGCGAGGCCGAGCTGCGCAGCGGCGCCATCCCTTTGCGGCGTATTGGCCAGCCGCGAGACATGGCCGATGCGATCGTCTTTCTGGCAGGGGACCGCAGCGCCTACGTCAATGGGGCCGACCTCGTGGTCGACGGTGGCTTCACCCGCAACCTGATGAGCATGATTCCCCGTACAGCGCAGTGAAGGCGGTACGCAAAGTCCACAAATCGGGTGTTTGCTTTGACTGATCGCATGGCTCCGAGGAGTCATGGATCAGCGCGGGGGCGCCTGCATCTTGACGCGATCGCCAGGCATGTTTTTAAAAGTGGTTTCTCATGCCCTCTGTGCAGAAACTAAAAGGCCTCTCCGGCGATTTGGCCTGAGCTACCGGGCTCTCCTGAAGGCAACGTGAAGTCAAAGATCGCTACTTGGGCCGTTGCACCGGACGAGGATGTTTCGCCGATTAGTTCCTCAATCGAGCTTCCTCGAGGAGAAATCGATTGATCGGTGACCGTATGGCGGGAAATTTGATGGCTTAAACGGATAGCGAGAGCCTAATTCACCCGATACACGTCGAATCCAGCAATTTGCCACGTTGAGCGCAGCTCATGGGCAAACGGCAGTCCACCTCCAGTGGCGTCCGGATGCCCGAAGGGGTCGAAAACTGCAGCCGACAATCAA
>CAYPSU010000069.1:0-14770 GCA_964413475.1 uncultured Polaromonas sp.
CCTGAACCAACAATCTATGGCAACTGCGATAGTTGGGACTTCATTGTAGGGAAAAAGCCGGTGGCGCATAGCTTGGAAACGGCTGCTTGGACCGCGTTGCAGGTCAGCAACAGCCGATTTGTGAACAGCTTATCCACAGAAGTCGGGGCTTTCATCTGGACAAGCTGTGCGTGACGTGTGGATGGTTGAGGAAAGTGGTTTCGAAAGTCCTGAGGGCCACAAGAGGCGACATTCTTTATAGCTTGGAAGACCACAAATTGTGCTCTATTTTACGCAAAGTAATGACGAAGAGCATAAAAAGTGAGCGGCCGCAAACATTTATACGGATCGGAACACACAAAAAAATATTTCATCCGATCTGATGTTGTGGTCTTTCCGCCCACGACGGGGCCACCTTCGTGGTTAAGAACGGACAGCGGGCAAGCCCTGATGGACGAGGAGGACAGAGCGCCTGAAGCCGGCGATCCAAACCTCAACGGGTGGGCCGGATAAGGGCATATTGAGCCAGCTCGCCGCGACGGTACTGCACCACGATGGGCTTGCTCTTGTCGGCACGCGTCACCACCTGTTCGAAGTCACGAACGCTGGAAACATCAACATTGCCAACCGCCACTATCACATCGCCCTCACGCAGGCCGGCGCGTGCACCGGCCCCTTCGGCGGCCTCGACCCGCACGCCGCCACGAAGCTTGAGCTCGCGCTTGAGGGCCTCTGACAACTCGCTGACGGTCAGGCCCAGGGTCTGCACCTGTGAACCGGCCGAGGGCCGGGGTTCGGGAGCCTGTGCGCGGCGAGCGCTACGTTCGGGCTCGAGCTCAGCCACCGTCACGGAGAGATCGCGCTGCGCTCCCCGGCGGAAGACGGTGACGGTCGCGCGTGCGCCCGGTTTGGCATTGCCTACCAACCTGGGCAGATCGCTCGATTTCTCTATGGGCTTACCGTCAAATTTCAGGATGATGTCTCCGGCTTCGACGCCGGCTTTGTCGGCCGGTCCGCCCGCCTCCAGCCCCCGAACCAGGGCTCCCTGAGGACGGCCAAGACCGATGGCTTCGGCCACCTCCTTGTTGACCTGTTCAATCTGCACCCCAATGCGGCCGCGAGTCACCCGCCCAGTGGCGCGCAACTGATCGGCCACCCGCACTGCTTCGTCGATCGGAATGGCAAACGAAATGCCCTGAAAGCCACCCGAGCGCGAATAGATCTGACTGTTGATGCCAATCACCTCTCCGCGCATATTGATGAGCGGCCCGCCTGAATTGCCCGGGTTGATGGCCACATCGGTCTGGATGAAGGGGAGGTAGTCTCCGGTATCGCGCTGTTTGGCGCTGACGATACCGGCGGTCACGGTGTTCTCAAGGCCAAACGGCGAACCAATGGCCATCACCCATTCACCCACCCGCACCCGGTTGGCATCGCCTAGACGTACAGAGGGCAGGCCGCTCGCCTCGATCTTGACCACCGCCACATCGGTGCGACGATCGCTGCCTACGATGCGGGCCTTGAATTCGCGCTTGTCCGTCAGCGTGACGATAACTTCATCAGCCCCTTCCACGACATGGGCGTTGGTCATGACGAAGCCATCGGTAGACACGATGAAGCCCGAGCCGACGCCGCGGGGCACTTCTTCTTCGCCGCGGTCAGGACGCTGCCCACGCGGGGCGTTGGGCGGCATCGGAATCCCGAATCGCCGGAAGAATTCGAGCATCTGCTCATCAGGGCCACCGCTGCTCGCGCCCGCGCGGGTGCGTTCGATCGTGCGGATGTTGACCACCGAAGGCCCCACCTGCTCGACCAGTTCGGTGAAATCGGGCAAGCCGCGCACCTGGGCTGCCGCAGGCGGCACCATGCCCAAGAACAAGGCTGCACTGAGCACCAGAAGGCCAGAGATGACCGACCACGGCTCAAACCTGACGATGAATCTGAACATTGCGAAGCTTCTCCCTGAACAAGGGCCGACCGGCGGCCAAACGCTTTTCGACAGGACGCAACCCTAAAGCAAAACCTCAAACCCAAGGAAAGATGGGGACATCCCGGGCCGACTTCAAGCCAGCCCAGCAAATCTGGTCGACCTATCGGCCTTCGGCCGCGACCTCCCTGTCGGCAGAGGGCGGAGCAGCGAACAGGGCACGCCGCAGATCCAGCCAGTCTCGCGGCTGGGCAGCGGCATCGAGCCACAAGGTCCAGCGGGCGCCATCGGCGTTGCACAGGCGCACCAGCATCAACTGCTGCATGTCCATCACCACCTGCGGCCAGACCAGCGTGGTGCCAGCGGGGTAGGCCGGGCTGAACCAGCGCCATTGACCATCCCAGCTGATTTGACCGTGGACCGGTCGCCTGCCTCTGACGACAAGTAGAACGCTGACCGCCAGCAGGCTGAGCCCGCCCAGGGCCGGGCCCGGGTCACCGCTTGCCGCAAGCTGCCACCAAGCCAGATTCATGACCGCTGCAGTCGCCCAGACACCTGCTGTCAGAAGCGCGGCCTTGCGCGAAGGCTCGACCCGAAAACGAACGGTGGGAGCCCGATGGGCGCTCATGATGGATTGGCCCTCGGCATACGCTGCGCGGACTCGTGGGCGAGCGATCTTAGACGGCCTTGAACACCAGGGTACCGTTGGTGCCACCGAAGCCGAAGTTGTTTTTCATGGCCACCCGCAAACGGGCGTCGCGCGCCGTGTTGGCGCAGTAGTCCAGGTCACACTCTGGATCCTGGTTGACCAGGTTGATGGTGGGCGGAATCTTCTGGTTAGACAGGGCCAGCACGGTAAAGACAGACTCGATGCCGCCAGCCCCGCCGAGCAGATGGCCGGTCATGGACTTGGTGGAACTGACCACCAAGCGCCGCGCCTGCTCACCCAAAGCGGCCTTGATCGCGTTGCTCTCGTTGACGTCACCCAGCGGCGTGGACGTGCCATGGGCATTGAGGTAGTCAACCTCCTCGGCATTGACACCCGCGTTGCGCAGGGCCGCCAGCATGGCCCGGCGTGGCCCGTCCATATTGGGCGCTGTCATATGCCCGGCATCAGCGCTCATGCCGTAGCCGGCCAGTTCGGCATAAATCCGGGCACCACGCGCCTTGGCGTGCTCATACGATTCAAGCACCATCACGCCAGCGCCTTCGCCAAGCACGAAACCGTCGCGATCCTTGTCCCAAGGGCGGGACGCAGTGGCCGGATCGTCATTGCGGGTCGACAAGGCACGCATGGCCGCAAAACCACCAATGCCAAGGGGCGATACGGTGGACTCGGCCCCACCGGCGACCACCACATCGGCGTCGCCGTATTCGATGAGACGACCGGCCTCGCCGATACTGTGCAAGCCAGTCGTGCAGGCTGTGACCACAGCCAAGTTGGGCCCCTTGAAGCCAAATCGCATCGACACATGGCCAGAGATCATGTTGATGATGGAGGCCGGCACGAAAAAGGGCGAAATGCGACGCGGCCCGCGCTGGGTGTACTCGGCATGGGTCTCCTCGATCATGGGCAGGCCACCAATGCCCGAGCCGATGACCACGCCGATGCGGCAAGCCTGCTCCTCACTCAGGTCCTGACCCAAAGGCAGGCCCGCATCGCGAACGGCTTGATCAGCCGCAGCAATGCCGTAGTGAATAAAGGTGTCCATACTGCGCGCTTCCTTGGCGCTGATGTAGGACTCCAGGCTGAAATTCTTCACCTCCCCGGCGATCTTGCACGCCATGGCCGACGCATCGAACTTGGTGATGGCGGTGATGCCAGAGCGGCCGGCCAGCAAGGACGACCAGGCCTCAGAGACGGTGTTGCCAACCGGGCTGATGCAACCCAAACCTGTGACGACGACGCGACGACGGCTCATGCGCGGATCCTGAAAGAAAGCCCGGGCGGGGCCGTCCGGCCGCGCACGGGCTGGGGGAAAACGGGGCGCTCAGGCCTTTTGGTGAGAGGTGGCGTAATCGATCGCGTTTTGCACGGTCGTGATCTTTTCAGCGTCCTCGTCGGGAATCTCGATGCCGAACTCGTCCTCGAGGGCCATCACCAATTCCACGGTATCGAGCGAATCGGCGCCGAGGTCGGCCACGAAGGCCTTCTCACCGGTGACCTGGCTCTCTTCAACGCCAAGCTGCTCGGCAATGATCTTTTTGACACGTGCTTCGATATCGCTCATAAATCCCTCGTAGGGTTGTGGAAGAAACCAGATTTTAGCCGGTGCGGCTTCATTGGGGGGGGAAGCCGTCCGGGCTCCCGACTTTACATGTACATGCCGCCGTTGACGTGAATTTCCTGTCCAGTCACATAGGCCGCCCGGTCGCTGGCCAGCCAAGACACCGCATGGGCGATGTCTTCGGGCCGGCCCAGATGCCCCAGCGCAATCTGACCGAGCAGGGCCTTTTGCTGTTCATCCGGCAAGGCGGCAGTCATATCTGTCTCAATGAAGCCCGGTGCCACGCAATTGACGGTGATGCCCCGGCTGCCCAGTTCCCGGGCCAGGGCCCGCGTCATGCCGGCCACCCCGGCCTTGGCAGCCGCATAGTTGGCCTGCCCGGGGTTGCCCGATGCCCCCACCACGCTGGTGATGCTGATGATGCGGCCCTGACGCTGCTTCATCATCGGCCGGACAACCGCGCGGCTGAGGCGAAAAACGGCCTTCAGGTTGGTGTCGAGGACGGCATCCCAATCCTCATCCTTCATGCGCATGGCCAATTGATCGCGGGTGATGCCAGCGTTGTTGACCAGCACATGCAAGCCACCGCGGGCCTTGATCAAGGACTCGATCAGGGCATCGGCTGCCGCGGCATCATTGACATCAAGCTTGACCCCCTGGCTTCCCGGATAGGCTGCCAGGGCCTGAGCGATCCGGACCGCCCCTTCGTCGGTGGTGGCCGTTCCGATAACCTGCATTCCATCGCGGGCCAATTGCTGTGCAATGGCCGCACCGATTCCGCGCGAGGCGCCGGTCACTAAGGCAATCTGTGCTTGGTGTTCGGTCATGCGAGCGCTCCCTGGACTTCGGCCATCGAGGCCGGATCGAAAAGCGCCAGCCCCTGCAGTTGCGCATCGATTCTCTTGGTCATGCCGGCCAGCACTTTGCCCGGGCCGCATTCAACCACGGTGTCGATGCCCCGCGCACGGATAGCCTGCATGCACTCGACCCAGCGCACCGGCCCAAAAGCCTGGCGGTAAAGCGCATCGCGAATGCGCGAAGCTTCGTTTTCAACCAATACATCGACATTGTTGATGACCGGAATCTGCGGTTCGGACAAATCGAGCGTTGCCAACTTCTCGCGCAGTTTCTCAGCGGCAGGCTTCATCAGGCTTGAATGAAAGGGTGCAGAAACCGGCAGCGGCAAGGCACGCTTGGCCCCCAGGGCCTTGAGCACCTCACAGCCCTTTTCAACCCCCGCCTTGGTGCCTGCGATCACGGTCTGGGCCGGATCGTTGAAATTGACCGCCTCCACCACTTCGGTGGAGCCAGCGCCGAAACTTGCCTGCGCGTCCGCACACCCTTGCACCACCCGGGCCGGATCCAGGCCCAAAATGGCAGCCATAGCCCCCACACCCACCGGTACCGCCTCCTGCATCGCGGCAGCCCGCAACCGCACCAGCGGCGCAGCCTGGGCCAGAGTCAGCACCCCGGCGGCCACCAGCGCACTGTATTCGCCAAGCGAGTGACCGGCCACCACCGCCGGTCGGGCACCCCCGGCAGCCAGCCAGGCCCGGTAGGCCGCCACGCCTGCCACCAGCATCACCGGCTGGGTGTGGGTGGTCAGGGCCAAAGCCTCCTTGGGGCCCTCTCGAATCAAGCGGCCGATATCCTCGCCAAGCGCATCGGAAGCCTCCCGCAGGGTCTGCGTGACAGCGGGATGGTCACCCCAGGCATCGAGCATACCCACGGACTGCGAGCCCTGTCCCGGAAAAACGAATGCGAATGTTTTCATGCTTGCCTCATTGCCTTGCGCGGTCCGGTCCTCGCGCCTTTAAGACCGCTAACGCCCATCTTTCAGTACCTCAGCAGCACCGATCCCCAGGTAAAGCCGCCCCCCACCCCCTCAAGCAGCAAGACCTGACCGGGCTGAATGCGGCCGTCACGCACTGCCACATCGAGGGCCAGTGGAATCGAGGCGGCCGATGTGTTGCCATGCTGATCCACCGTGACCACCACCTTGCTCGCCGGCAACTTGAGCTTGCGGGCGGTGCTCTGCATGATCCGGATATTGGCCTGATGCGGGATCAGCCAGTCAATATCGCTCTCCTGCAAACCGGCACGCGCCAGGCTCGTTCGAGCCGTTTCCTCCAGAACACCGACGGCCAGCTTGAAGACGGCTTGTCCGTCCATCCGTAGCAGCGGATGACCGGTCACCGTCCCGCCAGCGACATGCCCCGGGACGCAGAGAATGTCGCGATGGCGCCCGTCGGCATGCAGATCCGTGGCCAGGATGCCTTGCTGTTCGCTGGCCTCAAGAACCACCGCTCCAGCCCCATCACCAAACAGGACGCAGGTGGTGCGATCCTTGAAGTCCAGAATCCGGCTGAACACCTCGGCCCCGATGACCAGCGCGCAGCGGGCCGAGCCGGCTCGAATCATGGCATCGGCAACGGTTAGCGCGTAGACAAAACCACTGCAGACAGCCTGCACATCGAAGGCCGGACAACCCGCCGCCCCCAACTTGTGCTGCACCATGCTGGCGGTCGAGGGGAACACCATGTCCGGCGTGGAGGTGGCAACGATGATCAGGTCGATGTCGTCGGCCGACCGTCCGCAAGCCTGAAGGGCCTGGCGAGCCGCCTCGAAAGCCAGGTCGCTGGCCCCCATGTCGGCATCGGCGAAGTGACGGGCGCGGATACCGGTGCGCTCGACGATCCACTCGTCAGAAGTCTCCACCCCCTGCTCGGCCAACTGCGCAGCCAGATCGGCATTGCTCAGGCGTCGTGGCGGCAGATAGCTTCCGGTGCCGGTGATGCGAGAAAAACGACTCATCCAATCCCAAACTTGAAAATCGACGCTTTGCAGGGCTAGGCGGGAACCCCGGCCCCATCAGCCGCTGGCTGACTCAGCAGGGGAGCGGCGTGCGCGATGCGCCGACGCACTTTGTCCAGCAGCCCATGAGCCGCTGCATCATAAGCCCGCGAGAGGGCCGCTTCGAAGGCCAATGCATCGGCCGACCCATGGCTCTTGAAGACCAGGCCGCGCAGGCCGAGCAGGGCGGCACCGTTGTAGCGGCGATGATCAACCCGTCTTTTAAAGGAATTTAGGACCGGAAGAGCAAAGATAGCCGCAATTTTCGTAAAGATGCTGCGAGAAAACTCTTCCTTGATAAAGTCACCGATCATCCGGGCCAACCCCTCACTGGTCTTGAGGGCCACATTCCCAACAAATCCGTCACAAACCACGATGTCAGTGGTCCCCAGAAAGATATCGTTGCCCTCGACGTTGCCGTAAAAATTCAGATCGCCGGAGTTGGCTGCAGATCGAAGCAATTCAGAGGTTTTTTTGATGACTTCACTACCTTTTATCGCTTCTTCACCGACATTGAGCAGCCCCACGCTAGGCGCCTCCCGGTCGAAAATGGCCGAAACCAGGGCCGAACCCATGACGGCGAACTGAAGCAGATGCTCGGGCGTGCAGTCCACATTGGCCCCCAGGTCGAGCACGGTGGTGGCCCCACCCTTCCCATTGGGCAATTGGGTGGCAATCGCCGGCCGGTCGATGCCTTCCAGGGTCTTGAGTACGTAGCGGGCAATGGCCATCAAGGCGCCCGTGTTGCCAGCCGAAACTGCCGCGTCGGCAGCGCCAGAGCTGACCTGCTCGATGGCCAGGCGCATGGATGAATTTTTCTTGCGGCGCAGGGCAACCTCAATTGGGTCGTCCATGCTGACCACCTCCTCGGCCGCGATCACTGTGCAGCGGGGATCAGCGGCCAGTTCAGCCCAGCAGGATTGTTCGGCCATGACCTGGGGTAGCCCCACGAGCACAAGCCGGGCCTGCGCGCGCTTGCGCAGGAAGGACTGACAGGCCGCGAGCGTGACCGGGGCGCCATGGTCACCACCCATCACATCCACAGCCAGCGAGATCATGGGGTCGTCCATCCGGGAGGAACGCAGGAGACAGACAAAACAAAGGCCCGCAGTTTGAATGCGGGCCTTGCAAACATCCGACCTATCAGGCTTCGGACTTGGTCTTGAGCACCTTACGGCCGCGGTAGAAGCCGTTGGGGCTGATGTGGTGACGCAGATGGGTCTCGCCGGTGGTCGGCTCAACGGCCAGACCGGGCACGGTCAGCGCGTTGTGCGAACGGTGCATGCCGCGCTTGGACGGCGATTTTTTGTTTTGCTGAACGGCCATGGTCCGCTCCTTGCTGGTTAAAGGTTCCAAATACCGCGACGCCCTGAACCGGACCCCGTCCACAGGCAAAGCCCGCAGATCCCGACCCGTCCGCCCGGCCCCCTCTGTAGAGAGCCCCGGAGAAATACTCTGGCGCGCGAAACCGAGCATTATAACCGGCGCTTGGCTTTTCCCTTTGGCCCGGCCCGCGAGCCGACACCCGTCAGGCTCCAAGACTCAATCGATCTTCTTCAGACGGGCCAGAACCGCAAAAGGCTTGTCTTCCTGCCCTGCAAGCTCTGGGGTCTGTTCCAGCAAGGGTTGGGGGCAGCGCTCATGCAGCGGGACTAAAGGCAAGCCGAGCAAGAGCTCGTCCTCGATCAGCTCCAGCAGGTCGAAGCGGTCCTGATGAACCAGCAAATCCTCCTCAGAATCATCATCCTGAGCCTGGGCGACTTCCTCGCTCTCAACGAACCGGAAGCCGCGATCGATCGCCAGCTCATGCATCGAGGGCGCCAGGCAGCGCTGGCAGGTCAGGGACAGCTGGGCCCGTGCCGACAGATTCAGCCACAACTGAGCCGGCTGGGTCGGCAGCTGGCGCCACTGCACACGGACTTGCCAAACCACAGGCGGCGGGGACGGGCCCGCCAGATCCAGGTCAGCCCACAAGCGCGGCAACTGAGCCGGCTCGACCCGACCGCCAAGCTCGCCGGTGCCACGGGCCAAAGCATCGAGATCCAGAGCGCGCAGGCGAGACAGGTCGTTCATGCGCGGCAGTGTAAGAGAATCAGCATATGTCCCCGAGCTCTAACGTCCACCGCCCGCTGATCCTCGGATCCACCTCCCCCTACCGCCGGGAATTGCTGCAAAGACTGCGCATCCCTTTTGAAGTGGAGGCGCCGCAGGTTGATGAGACGCCCCGCCCCGGCGAGTCACCGGCCGAACTGGCCGAGCGACTGGCGCTGGCCAAGGCTCAGGCGGTGGCAAGCCGCCACCCCCGAGCCCTAGTGATCGGATCCGATCAGGTGGCCGACCTGGACGGCCAGTGCCTGGGCAAGCCAGGCACCCACGAACGGGCGACTGAACAATTACGTCAGATGCGCGGTCGCCGGGTGATCTTTCAGACCGCCGTGGCGGTGGTCTGCCAAGCGAGCGACTTTGCGCAGGTGCGGCGCGCCGAGGTGAACGTGCAGTTTGCCGAGCTCAGCGATGGACAGATCGAGCACTACCTGCGCACCGAACAACCTTATGACTGTGCCGGCAGCGCCCGAAGCGAGGCCCTGGGCATCGCTTTGCTGCGCTCGATCGACAGTGACGACCCCACCGCGCTGATCGGACTGCCGCTAATCCGCACCTGCGCGCTGCTGCGCGCTGCTGGCCTGGACCCCCTCTCGGCATGACAACCGGCACCCTGTATCTGGTTCCAGCCCCGCTGGACTTCGGCTGCACCGAGCAGGCGCCGCTGCGAGCGTGCCTGCCCGAGGAGACCCTGATCCAAACGGCCCGCCTGACTTGCTGGATCAGTGAGAACGCGCGCAGCACACGCGCCTACCTCAAGCGCGTGGGCCAACTGCATCCTTTGGCCAGACCGATGCAGGACATCGAGATCCGAGAGTTGCCGCGTGCTGTGCACAAGCAAGGCGATCACGACGGGCGCTTTGATGCTCGCGATTTGCTGGCGCCGGCCGCAGCCGGCCAGGACATGGGCTTGATCTGCGAAGCCGGCATGCCTGGCATCGCCGACCCCGGTTCATCGGTCGTGCGCGCGGCCCATGCGCTTGGGATACCGGTTCATGCTCTGGTCGGCCCAGTCAGCCTGATGCTGGCGCTGGCTTGCAGCGGCCTCAATGGCCAACATTTCGCCTTTGCCGGCTATTTGCCCCAGGACGCCAGTGAGCGCGGCCGGCGCATCGCGCAGCTTGAGTCCCTGACCCTCAAGAGCGGGCAGACGCAGCTCTTCATTGAGACCCCCTACCGGAACAAGGCCCTTTTTGAGGCCCTGGTCCAGAACCTGAAGGATCCAACCTGGCTGTCGGTCGCCTGCGGTCTGACCTTGCCAGGCGGCTGGAGTCTGTGCCTGCGGCGGCAAGACTGGAAAAAACGGCCGGTGCCCGATTTGGCAGCCCCCACCGTGTTCGCCATCGGTCGTTGACCGAGCGCGGCCCCAGACCGCGGCCCGAACAGGCGCAAGAAAGCGACCTAGCGCAACACCGGCCCGGCCTGGCCGGCACGCAGCATCACTTCGCCAACGGCCGCGCCGAAACGCTTGGCCAAACGCTCGGCCACATTGTCGCGGCGGGTGTAGTCCATGATGTCTTCGGCCTTGACGATCTCGCGCGCAACAAAGTCCAGACTGCCCAGTTGATCAGCCAAGCCCTGGTCAACCGCCTGCTGTCCACTCCAGAACAAACCACTGAAGGTCTCCCGGTTCTCCTTGAGCCGGTCACCCCGACCGGCCTTGACCGCGTCGATGAACTGCTGATGGATCTGGTCGAGCATGCGTTGGGCGAAGGCGCGCTGTTCGTCGTTGAGCGGGCTGAACGGATCGAGCAGCGCCTTGTTCTCGCCAGCGGTGAGCAGTCGGCGCTCCACGCCCAACTTGTTCATCAGCCCGGTAAAGCCAAAGCCATCCATGAGCACACCGATGCTGCCCACAATACTGGCCTTGTCCACAAAAATCTGATCGGCCGCCACCGCAATGTAGTAAGCAGCCGAAGCGCAGGTTTCTTCGACCACCGCGTACACCGGCTTGCCATGCTTGGCCTTGAGTCGACGGATTTCGTGGTTGATGATGCCAGCTTGCACCGGACTGCCCCCAGGGGAATTGATCAGCAGCACCACCGCGCGCGCGCCCTCGTCCTCAAAGGCGGCTTTGAGCGAACCATTGATCGACTCAGCACTGGCCAGGGAATTGGCGGCAATTTCGCCGGAAACTTCCACCATGGCGGTATGGGCCACCGAGCTGGCCACGGGATCAGAACTGCGCGAAAAAAGCATCCAGGCGATGGTCACCAGAAACAGCAGCCAGGCCAGTCGCAGACCGTTACGCCAACGACGCGCTTGCCGCTGCTCATGGAGGGCGGCGAAAGCCAGTTTTTCCAGGGTCGAGCGCTCCCAGCGCTCGTTCTCGGAGGTCACAGGACGGGCTTGAGCCGATGAAGGGCCAGAGGTCGAATCGGATGCACTCGGGCGGGGGGCCGCGTCCTCTTGCGGATGAGATGGCTCTTGCATGATCGCTAGGTACTACCCTGGTTGATGGAAAACCAGCAGTTTAGAACTCCAGCGGGCGGGCAATGTAGCTGGGATGCCAAAAGACCATGCCCCGCGCTTCGGAAAGCTCGATCCGGATCAGTCCACCGCGGCAAGGCCCGCCCGCACAATCTCCGGTATCAGGGCGATAGGCCGCACCGTGGCTGGCGCAAAGCAACCAGCGGCCGGTGTCATCGAAGAACCGATCGGGCTGCCAGTCGAGTTCCATCGCCACATGGGTGCAGCGGTTGAGGTAAGCATGCACCCGACCTTCGAAACGGATGGCAAAGGCCCGACATGTCTGGCCGCCATAGACCAGGTCGAAGGAAACGGCACGCCCGCCCTCCAGCAGGTCGACGCTGTTGCAAAGGGCCAAAGGCTGCTCATCGGACATGGACTCCCCCTTCAGGCATGGGTTAGCAGCCACTGCCGAAGTTCTGCCACCGAGTGCGCCACTATCCGGGGCTGGAGCCGATGCAACCCCTCGGGCTCATGCGCCCCATAACTGACCCCGACGCTGGGGCAGCCTGCATTGAGGGCCATCTGCAGATCGTGGGTGGTATCGCCAATCATCAGGGTGCGGCGCGGCTCGGTTCCAAATTCAGTCATCAGCTCATGCAGCATGCGCGGATCGGGTTTGCCGGCGGTCTCGTCGGCCGTGCGCGAACCATGGAAGCGCCCTTGTAGCTCGACAGTTTGCAAGGCCTCATCAAGCCCACGCCTGGATTTGCCGGTGGCCACTGCCAGCAGGTGCCCCCGCTCGCGCAGCTCCTGCAGCAGAGGCAGCACCCCCTGGAACAGGCTGATCTGGCTCTGTCGCCGGATGTAATGGTGCCGGTAACGCTCGCCGAGTTGGCTGTATCGCTCAGGCGGCACATCGGGCGCTGCATGGGCCAGCGCCTGCATCAGGCCCAGTCCAATGACATAAGACGCCGCCTCGTCGCTGGGCACCGTTCCTCCCACATCCCGCACCGCCTCCTGTATGCAGTGCACGATGATGGCCGTCGAATCGAACAGCGTACCGTCCCAGTCAAAAGCAATCAGATCAAAGTGAAGGGGTCGGGACATGGTCGATGAACGCTTGAAGGTCGGCCGGCAGCTCGGACTGCAAGCTCAGACGGCGACCATCGGCCGGATGATCAAAACTGAGCTGCCAGGCATGCAAAAACATTCGTGACAGCGCCGGGGCTGCCATTTTCTGCAATTGCCGATTTAACGGGAAGTCACCGTACTTTTCGTCGCCTGCAATGGGATGTCCGGCACTGGCCAGATGGACCCGGATCTGATGGGTGCGGCCGGTCCGGATGGTCACTTCCAGCAGGCTGAAGGAGCCCAGTCCGGGCCGATCCAGCCGGTGCCGCACCCGGACCAGCGTGATGGCCCTTCGCGCCTGAGGGTGGTCTTTGGGCACGACGCGAACCTGCTTCTGCCCATCATCGAGTTCCGTCTTGAGCAGGGACTGATCGATCATCTTGAGCCGCTCTGGCCAATGACCGCACACCAGCGCCAAATAGACCTTGTCGGTGCCGCGTTCGCGGAACTGCTCCTGCAGACGCTTGAGCGCCAGACGCTTCCTGGCCACCAACAGGACCCCGCTGGTTTCCCGATCGAGCCGATGCACCAATTCCATGAACGGGTCGGCCGGCCGCGCCATGCGCAACTGCTCGATCAGACCAAACGAGACCCCGCTGCCCCCGTGGACCGCCAGACCCGCCGGCTTGTCAATGGCCAGCAGATGGTCGTCCTCAAAAAGGAGCTCGAGGCTGCGGGAGAAGAGCCCGCCGGTATCACCAGAGCCGGCACTTTGGCGACCGATCTGGTCGGCCTTGGACGCCGCGCGGACCGAGGTTCGAACCGGGGGAAGCCTCAGCCGGTCAGCGCCCTGCAATCGGGTATCGGCCGTCACGCGGGCTCCATTGAGTCTGACCTGCCCGCTTCGAATCAGCCGATAGATATGCGTCTTGGGCACTCCCTTGAGCAGGCGCAGCAGGTAGTTGTCCAGGCGCTGTCCAACCACGTCGGGCTCGACTTCAATCACACGCACCGAAGGAGCAGCCGCCGGCTCGGTCGGCGGACCTTCAGGGATCCGGCGCTCCGAGGCGGACCGCGACTTGGCTCTGACGGGCCGTGCCCCTATAATGGGTTTCACCAGCGTTTAACTGTAAGTAATTGATTTAACTGGCAGTTTAGACCAAGCCGCAGCTCCTGCGGCCGTTTCGCTGGAGGTCGGTGCCAACTGGCCGTCAAATCCGGGTGAGGACGCACCAAGCGCCGCCCGTCACGACGGAGCAGTCGAGTCGACGCTAGACGAACAGACACGGAATACCCCAACCGGCAGATTCGGATTTTTCCGCAGCTGCCGGCGGATACAGGTGACAAGAAGACCCTTTCGCAATCGCCTTGGATGCACATGACTCCACATCGGACAAGCTCAGACCTCAGGTGCCGCAGACTCTTGCGGCCAGGCCTGCGCTCACCTGCGGATCTGTGCAGCCCGGCACAGCGGCCCGATCCGGGCCCATCTTGCCTGCGATGGGTTTGTATTCACTGCATCCACGCGCCCACGCCTCGCGCGCCCCGCTGACCTGAGAAGGTCAGCCCGGCCCGCGCCGGCTCTCCGGCAATTCCCGGTTCGCCTCGCGAGTACTCGCGGCATCCCAGCCCCTTTGGGGGAAGTGTTTGCGAACGACAGGATATTGCAATGAAAAGAATGCTCATCAATGCCACACAGGCTGAAGAACGCCGCTTGGCGATCGTCGATGGCCAGAAGCTGCTGGACTACGAAATCGAAATCGAAGGGCGCGAACAGCGCAAGGGGAACATCTACAAGGCGGTGGTGACCCGCGTCGAGCCCTCCCTGGAAGCCTGCTTCGTTGACTACGGCGAAGACCGGCACGGCTTCCTGCCGTTCAAGGAAATTTCCAAGCAGTACTTTGCTCCAGGCGTCTCGGTCAGTCAGGCCCGCATCAACGACGTCATCAAGGAAGGCCAGGAACTGACCGTTCAGGTTGAAAAGGAGGAACGGGGCAACAAGGGCGCAGCCCTGACCACCTTCATCAGCCTGGCTGGCCGCTATGTGGTGCTGATGCCCAACAACCCGCGCGGCGGCGGTGTGAGCCGGCGCATTGAGGGGGACGATCGGGCCGAGCTCAAGGAGGCGATGGACCAACTCGAGTACCCCAATGGCATGTCCATCATCGCCCGTACCGCGGGCATTGGTCGGTCGGCG
>CAYPSU010000070.1:0-13882 GCA_964413475.1 uncultured Polaromonas sp.
GGGCCGCAATTGGGGACGGCAGGACGCAGTCCATGGCACTCCATCGGGTGCATGAATCGGCGGCGAGCTTGGCTTGCGGGGCGGCGGCCGGCCGGGCTGAGCCGAACTCAACCGGGCCGGTGGGCCAGATGCGCGTTCTTGAGGCGCTGCAGATGGCCGATGAAGGCGACCATCTCGGTGCTTTTGTCGAAGACGGCCTGCGCACCCTGGGCCAGACAGTACTGGCGCATTGGCTCAGTGGCAAAGTGGGTCAGCACCACCACCGGCCGCCGAGGCACGGCAGCGACCGCCTGCTCGAGCAGGGACAGTCCGTTGCCCGATTGCAGGCTGGGTTCGAGTACCAGCACATCCCAGCCGTCGGGATGGGCCCGCAACCAGTGGTCGGCCGCCTCTTCGGTCAAGGCGGTGGCCACACAGTGACCCATGCTCAGATTGACAAGGGTTTCCGCGAGAGCCTGCAACAGTTCGGTGCTTCGGTCGACGATGAAGAAACGCAGGCTCAAGATAAGGGATATCCCGGGGTTGTCGAGCAGTGTGCCACAAGCCGATCCATGAGCGCATCCAGGACTCGGGCACAAAACAGCAAGAGTCAGCCCAAAGTTGTAACAAAATGAAGCCTTCTCACCTTCAAGAAGGGCGGCTAGGCAAATGGGCAAGAAAACAGACAACGCTCTTGAACGGCTGCAACGCGCGGCGCGCTCTGATCGACCGGGCGAGCTCGATCGCGAGCGGGTGGCCGACCAGCTGCTGACCCAGGACCAGCTGCGCAAGATTGACAAAAGCCTGGGGAAGGTCACGCCGATGACCGCCCCGCGCAAGCGCAAACAGCCGCCGGCGGCCCAGCCGCATGTCATCGGCCTGCGGTCGGCGCCGGGTTTGTGCCAAGGATCCGGCGCAACTGTCAAGCCACGCGCGGCCGAACCGGCCGCCTCGCCCTAGGCAAGCGCAGCCAAAGGCTGGGGCAGCCGGCTGGCCAGCACCTTGTCGATGCGCCGACCGTCAAGATCAACCACCTCAAAGCGCCAGCCAACACAGGCGATATGTTCGCCGGTGTGCAGCAGGCGCCCGCTGACTGCCAGCAAAAGGCCAGCGACCGTGTTGTAACGGCCCTTGTCCTCCAACGGCAGCATTTCGATCTCCAGGCGGGCCTTGAGCTCGGAGACGGGCATCGCGCCATCGAGCAGCCAGGAGCCGTCCGTGCGCTGGACCGCCCAGGCGTCGACCTGGGTTTCGGGCTTGAGCTCGCCGGTGATGGCCTCCAGCAGGTCCAGGGGCGTGAGCATGCCCTGCACCACGCCGTATTCGTCGACCACCATCAGAATGCGCGAGGACTCCACGCGGAATCGGTCCAGCAGTTCCATGCCGCTGAGGGTCTCCGGCACAAAAACCGCCGGCTGCAAGCAGGCCTCAATTCGGTTGTCGCGCCCGAGCTGACCGAGTTCCAGCAAGCTGGCAATCTTGACCACCCCCACCACATCGTCCAGGCTGCCCCGGCACACCGGATACCAAGAGTGTCCCGTTCCCGCAGCCTTCTCAATGGCCTGGGCCACGGTATCGGAGGCGTCCAGCCATTCCATCTCGGACCGGGGACGCATGATGGAGGTGAGCGGTCGTTCATCGAGCAAAAACACATTGCGCACCATCTGGTGCTCCTGCTTCTCGATGACGCCAGCGCTCACGCCTTCTTCCAGGCTGGCTTCGATCTCCTCCTCGGTCACCGTGCGCTGAGCCGAGGTATCGACGCGCAGCAGCCGCAACACGGTTTGCGTGCTGAAAGACAAGAGCCTGACGAAAGGCCGGGTGGCCGCGGCCATCCAGAGCATGGGCCGGGCCGTCAGGCGCGCCACCGTTTCAGGGTAGAGCTGGCCGATGCGCTTGGGCACCAGCTCACCGAAGACGATGGTGACATAGGTGATGACGGTCACCACCAGGGCAGTGGCCGTGATGTTGGCCGCCGTCAGCGGCATGCCCAGAGTCTGCATCCAAAGGGACAAATCGGTCGCAAAAGCGGCCTCGCCCACAATGCCGTTGAGCATGCCGATGGAGGTGATTCCCACCTGCACCGTGGAGAGAAACTGGTTGGGCCGATCCATCAGATCGAGGGCGGCTCGGGCGCCACCGTCGCCCTCTTCTGCGGCAGCCGCCAGACGGGCTTTGCGGCTGGCCGCCACGGCCATCTCGGACATGGCAAAGGCGCCGTTGAGCACGGTCAATAAAGCGATCAGCAGAACTTCCATATGGCCTTGGCGACAATCCGGAGATGGCACTGTACTTGATCGGCGATTTGCAAGGCTGCCTGCAGCCCCTGCTGCGGCTGTTGGAGGCGGTGGATTTCTCGCCCAGCCGCGACACCCTTTACCCGCTGGGTGATCTGGTCAACCGGGGTCCTGATTCCCTGGGCGTGCTGCGCTACCTGCAGGGGCTCGATGATGCGGCCCGACCGCTGCTGGGCAACCACGACCTGCACCTGCTGGCGGTGTCGGCGGGCCTGCGCCCGGCGCGAACTGACGACACCTTCGGGCCCCTTTTGCGGGCCGACGACCGGGACAGCCTGATCGACTGGCTGCGCCAGCAGAAGCTGGCACGGCTGGAGGGGGGCTGGCTGATGGTGCATGCCGGACTGCTGCCAGGATGGACGGTGACGCAAACCCTGGCCCTGGCCGCTGAGGTTGAGGGCGTGCTGCAAGGGGCGCAGTGGCGAGACTTTCTGGCCCATATGTACGGCAACCGGCCCGACCACTGGCGCGATGACCTGCAAGGCTGGGACCGGCTGCGGGTGGTGGTCAATGCGCTGACGCGGCTGCGTTTTTGCACGCCGCAAGGGGTGATCGATTTTTCGAGCACCGGCCCGCCCGACTCGCCGCCGCCGGGCTGCCTGCCCTGGTTCAGCGTACCCACCCGGCAAAGCGCCGGACAGCCGGTGGCCTTCGGCCACTGGTCCACCCTGTCCATCGAGGAGCCCCAGCGCAGGCCGATCAGGCGGCAGAACACGCTGGGGCTGGACACCGGCTGCCTGTGGGGCGGTCCGCTAACCGCAGCCCGTCTGGGCAGCCGGCCAGGCGACTATGAACTGATCGCCGTCAGCGGGCTGGCCCACCCCATACCCGAATGAGCTCAAGAGCCGGCCCTGGCCGGTCAGGCCCCGTGGGGTGAGACAATCGGGCCTATATGCCAGATTCCTTTTCCCAACTGCAACTGCACCCCCATCTGTCCCGCGCTGTGGCCGAAATGGGCTACGAGTCGATGACGCCGATTCAGGCGCAAGCCATTCCGGTGGTGTTGCAGGGTCGTGATGTGATGGGCGCAGCCCAAACCGGCACCGGCAAGACAGCGGCTTTTTCACTGCCCTTGCTGCAGCGCATGATGGTTCATGAGAACGCATCCACCTCGCCGGCCCGCCATCCGGTGCGGGCTCTGGTGCTGCTGCCCACGCGCGAATTGGCCGATCAGGTGGCCCAGCAAGTCAAGCTCTACGCCAAGTACACCCAGCTGCGCAGCGCGGTGGTCTTTGGCGGTATGGACATGAAGCCGCAAACGGCCGAACTCAAGGCTGGGGTCGAAGTGCTCATTGCCACACCAGGCCGACTGCTGGACCATATCGAGGCCAAGACCGCCGTGCTCAACCAGGTGGAGTATGTGGTGCTCGATGAGGCCGACCGCATGCTCGACATCGGCTTCCTGCCCGACCTGCAGCGCATCCTGAGCTACCTGCCCAAAAAGCGCACCACACTGCTGTTTTCGGCCACCTTTTCCCCCGAGATCAAGCGGCTGGCGGCCAGCTATCTGCAAGACCCGGTGACGGTGGAGGTGGCGCGCTCAAACGCCACCGCCTCGACGGTAGAGCAGCACTTCTACAGCGTGCAAGTGGACGACAAACGCGCGGCCCTCAAGCAGCTGGTTCGCCAGCGTGAGATCACGCAGGCTTTTGTGTTTGTCAACAGCAAGCTCGGCTGCGCCCGGCTGGCACGCTCGCTCGACCGCGATGGCCTGAAAACCGCTGCCCTGCATGGGGACAAGACGCAGGACGAGCGCCTCAAAGCCCTCGATGCCTTCAAGCGCGGCGAGGTGGACCTGCTGGTCTGCACCGATGTGGCCGCCCGCGGACTGGACATCAAAGACGTGCCGGCGGTGTTCAATTTCGACGTGCCCTTCAATGCCGAGGACTATGTGCACCGCATCGGCCGCACCGGCCGAGCGGGTGCCTCGGGGCTGGCCCTCAGTTTTGTAGCCCCGAGCGACCAGCGCTTGGTGGACGACATCGAAAAGCTCATCCGCAACAAGATCGAAGTGGAGCCGCTGGAACTTGAAGATGAGCGCGGCGCACGCCGGGAGCGCATCAACGACGGCGGGCGTCTCTACCGCGACGAAGACAGGCGACCATCGCGTGGCGAACGGGACGAACCCGCCCAGAGGCCCGAGCGCGTGCGGGCGGGAAGGCCTTCGCCCAAACCGCTGGACCCCTTTTTCGAAAAACCCTACGAACCCAGCCCCGACGCACCGGCCCAGCCGGCCTGGGAGGCGCAAACCCGGGTGCCTTCGCGCGTGTCGGCCAACATCAAGACCAAGCGCAAGGTCGCCGCTCTCTTCAAGTCCACCGACTGAGCCGAGCGCAGCAAGCTTGGGGGCGAACCGGGGCCAAGAGCGTCGCCCTCAATGCGATGCGGCGCCATAAGCACGACTACTTTGGAGCAGCGCTGGACTGTCGGGCTGGGGGCTGGGTACGCTGCGTGCTAGCCGGCAAGGGACCGGTGGCCGACACCGGACGCACCGCCGAGCGAGGCGCCTCGGGCAGCGCCGATAGCTGTCCCTCGGTCAGGGTGTCGAGCTGAAACCGACCGCTCTTGTCCCACAACCATACATCGGTGTAGATCACGCCGCCCATGCGAACTGGTGCCGGAAACGGGGCGGCCTGACGCACCATGCGCTCAATCTCGGCGACCACCTCGGGGGCGTGCTTGGGCTCGCGCAACCACTCCAGCCGGCGTACTGCGCCGCGGTTGTCGATGGTCACATTGAGCACGCCCACGGCATACAGCATGGGCGGCAGCTTGCCCTTGAAGATGCGGTCCCGATGGAGTCCGTACAGATGCTGAGCACCGTACGAGCGATAGGCCAGCGGGGTGCTGGCACTGGCCACCTGACCCAAGGGCTCCGGGGCCGGTGGCGCGGACGCCGCTGGCGGGGGAAGCGGAACCCCTGGTGACGGCGCTGGGATCAATACAACAGGAGGAGCCAGTGGCGCCGGAGCCGGTTGGGACACCGCCTCGGGCGCTCGCATCGGCGCTGGTGGCTCGACAGGCTTGGGCGGGGTGGTGCACGCGGCCAGCGTCAGCAGCAGGGCTGTGCCTGCAAGCAGCAGGACTCTGGGTGAACGGCTGCAACGGCAGGAAACGGATCGCTTGAGGGTCATGGGGCCTTCAGAAGATCGGCTACGCTTGCGGGCTAGAGCTTGGGGGCGGCCATCTTGTCTGCAGTGACGACCCCGAAAGTTGCCTCAAACCCACCCGAAGCCCCATTGTCCCTGCTTTGTGAATACTTCGACAAGGCCTCGCTTACCCCACCGTGCATGCTTGCCCTGACCGACCTGACTGAAAAACTGCTGGCGCAACTGACCGACGCTCCGGCGGTGCTGGCCAGCGTGAGCCGCACACTGGGGTCGGCGCCGCGCGAGGCCGGCGCATGGATGGCCGTTTTTGAACACGGCACGACAGGCACTGTAGGCGGCGGTCACCTGGAGGCACAAGCGATTGCCCATGCGCGAACGCTCTTGAAAGACCCCGGCCTGACCGCCGGCTCGCAAAGGCACGCGCTCGGTCCATCGCTGGGACAGTGCTGCGGCGGAACGGTGGAATTGAGCTTCGAACGGGTCGGCCGATCCGACATTGAGGCACTGCGCCATCGACTGCAGGAAGACCTTGTGCCCGTGGCCCTGTTCGGCGGCGGTCACGTCGGGCACGCGATCGTGCAACTGCTGCTGACCCTGCCCTATGCCATCGTGTGGGTTGACAGCCGGGATCAGGTCTTTCCAAGCCCATTGCCATCGCGGGTGCTTTGTGAGCACTCGCAGCCTGTTCAACATGCAGTCGATGGTTTGCCGGCAGGGTCGCGGGTGCTGATCATGAGTTTCAGCCACGCGGAGGATCTGGATATCGTCAGCCGCTGCCTGATGCGCCTGCGCCGCAACGCCGACCTGCCCTTTGTGGGACTGATCGGCAGTGCCACCAAATGGGCTGTCTTCCGTCGCCGACTGATGGATCGCGGCTTTACCGAAGAGGAGCTGGCCCGGATCACCTGCCCGATTGGCCTGACCGGTATTGAGGGGAAAGAACCGGCGGTCATTGCAGTGGCGGTGGCTGCGCAACTGCTGATGCAATCGCGACCGTCCAGCGGTGCTTGAGGCTGCTCCCGTGCCGAGCCGGCCAGCAAAGACTGGACGGTCGGTCCCGATCTGGCTACACTGCGCCCGCCGCAGCGGAGCCCGCCAACACCCCACGGGTGTTGGTGTTGCTGTCGCGGTCCTCTGGTCTTTCACAGCGCCCGCAGTGGTGAAAGACTCACCCCAAGCACCGGCGGCCACAAATCGGCCGAGGTGGCGCTAGAGGACCGACTATGGAAAGCTACCTGCTCGACTGGGTCAACCTGCTGCTGCGATGGCTGCATGTCATCACCGCCATCGCCTGGGTGGGGTCGTCCTTCTACTTTGTTTTTCTAGACTCCTCGCTGACCGAGCCCGAGAGCGACAAGCTGCGCCGTGAGGGTGCCACAGGCGAGTTGTGGGCTGTGCATGGCGGCGGCTTCTATCATCCGGTCAAGTATGCGGTGCAGCCCCCCCAACTGCCGCGGCATTTGCACTGGTTCTACTGGGAGAGCTACAGCACCTGGCTGTCGGGCATTGCGCTGTTTGCCGTGTCCTACCTGTGGCAGGCCGGCACTTACCTGATCGATAAGTCCAAGATGGACTGGTCGCCCGGTACGGCCGTGCTGGTGGCGCTGTCCTTTCTGGTGGTGTTCTGGCTGCTTTACGACCTGATTTGCCGTGTGCTGGGGCCGCGCAAGAACGGCGAGGTCTGGATCGGATTGAGCGTGCTGGTGCTCATCAGCGTGGCCTCCTGGCTGGCTTGCCACTGGTTTGCCGGACGTGCCGCCTTCCTGCTGGTGGGCGGGATGATTGCCACCGCGATGAGTGCCAATGTGTTCTTCTGGATCATCCCAGGACAACGCAAGGTGGTGGCTGCGATCAAGGCGGGCGAACCGGTCGACCCCATCCACGGCCAGCGCGGCAAGCAGCGCAGCGTGCACAACACCTATTTCACGCTGCCGGTGTTGTTTGCCATGCTGAGCAATCACTACAGCTTCACCTGGAACCATCCGCACAACTGGCTGGTACTGATTCTGATGATGGTAGCTGGCGCCGCCATCCGGCAGTTCTTCGTTCTGCGGCACGGCTATAAGCTTGGCCGCAACAAGCACCCTCTGCCCTACGCGCTCTTTGGCCTTGTGATCCTGCTGGCGCTGATCGTCTGGATGCGTCCGGGGCCGCAAACCAGCCCCGCTGCCATCGTGGGTGAGGGTGCCGTCAGCTATGCCCAGATTCAGGGCGTGATGACGCAGCGCTGCGTGGCTTGCCACGGCGAGCAGGTGCAAATGAAGAATGTGCGGGTAGACAGCCCCGAGGCCGTCTCACGCAACGCTCAGGCAATTTATCAGCAGGTGGTGGTCAGCAAGCTGATGCCCATGAACAACAGCACCGGCATCACAGAGGACGAACGCGCCCTGATTGGCCGCTGGTTTCTAGCGGGAGCCAAGGTCGATTGAGCCCCATCGCGCGGGGGTGCCTTCAAGGCGATGAAGGGTTCGCCGTATGCCTCGGTCGAGGTGCATCAAGCGCTTGCATCGCGCCACGGGCGGTGCTCCGGGCAGTCTGAGCGCAGCCCGCAGGAGTCCGGCTCTCGCGGCGCTTTCAGCCTTGCAGGGCGCGCAAGATGTTTTCCGGCGTGGCCGGGGCCTCCAGACGGACACGTGTCCCTGCCGGCAGGGCGCTGGCCACCGCATCGCGCAAGGCTTCAAACACGCTGATGGCCAGCATGAAGGGTGGTTCGCCCACGGCTTTGCTGCCGTGGACGTTGTCCTCCCGGTTGGGCTCGGGCCAGAAGTCAACCTCCAGATGCGCCGGGACGTCGCCGATGGCCGGAATCTTGTAGGTGCTCGGTGCATGGGTGCGCAGACGGCCCTGGTGGTCCCAGACCAGCTGCTCGCAAGTGAGCCAACCCATGCCCTGCACAAAACCGCCCTCGATCTGCCCGCGGTCTATGGCCGGATTGATGCTTTGACCCACATCATGCAGGATATCGACTTTCAGCACCCGGCTCTCGCCGGTCAGGGTGTCAATGGCCAC
Source organism: uncultured Polaromonas sp. (assembly GCA_964413475.1). Classification (GTDB taxonomy): domain Bacteria; phylum Pseudomonadota; class Gammaproteobacteria; order Burkholderiales; family Burkholderiaceae_C; genus Polaromonas. The sequence continues at coordinate 8,396 of CAYPSU010000070.1, forward strand.
CTCGGTACAGGCGGCGCCGTAGGCAAAGTAGTAGAAGGGCCGGCCTGTCAGGGTGGTCTTGTCGTAGTGAATCTTGGGGGTGCGGTAAAAGCCGTCGCTCCAGAGCTGAATGCGGTTGGCGTACGCCTGACGCACCACCTCCACAAAATCACGCGATCCCTTGGGCGAGAAGATGCGCCCCCCTGCAAACCGCACCGCACCGGCACCGCAGCCCTCAAGACCAGCGACGAACTGGGCCAGACTGGAGCGCACCTGCCGGGCGGCATACTGGGCCGCGCGCGCATTGAGGTCGGTGCCGGCCGATGCGGCGGTCGCCGATGCGTTGGGCACTTTGCCGGTATCGCTGGCCGTCACCAGCACCTGCGACAGCGGCACGCCGAGTTCGTCGGCCACCACCTGCGCCACCTTGGTGTGCAGGCCCTGCCCCATCTCGGTGCCGCCGTGATTGACCTGTACGCTGCCATCGGTGTAGACATGAACCAAGGCGCCCGCCTGGTTGAACAAGGTCGCGGTGAATGAAATCCCGAACTTGACCGGGGTAAGCGCCAGCCCCCGCTTGATGACTGGGCTGCCGGCATTGAAGGCTGCGATGTCCTGTCGCCTCGATGCATAACGGCTGTTGCGGGCCAGTGTGCCCACCAAAGGCTCGAGGATGTTGTCCTCTACCTTCATCTGGTAGTGGGTGACGTCGCGCGTGTCAATGCCGTAGAAATTGCGACGCCTGACCTGCAGCGGATCGAGCCCCAGATGACGGGCCACGTCGCCCATGATGGCCTCAATGATGATCATGCCCTGGGGTCCGCCAAAGCCGCGGAAGGCGGTCTGGCTCTGCAGATGCGTTTTGCAGCGGTGCGAGACGATCTCGACGTCCGACAGAAAGTAGGCGTTGTCTGCATGAAAGATGGCGCGATCGGCCACCGGCCCGCTCAGGTCGGCCGAAAAGCCGCAGTTGGCGGCCATCATGAGCTTGAGCGCAGTGATCAACCCAGTGTCATCAAATCCGACGGTGTAGTCGTACTCGAAAGGATGCCGCTTGCCGGTGATCATGAAATCGTCATCCCGATCCAGCCGCAGCTTGACCGGACTGGCGAATTTGCGCGCAGCCAGACAGGCCCAAACCGCCATATGCCCAGCCTGGGTTTCCTTGCCGCCAAAACCACCGCCCATGCGTCTGCACTGCACGGTGACGCGGTGGCTGGCAATGCCCAATGCGTGCGCGACCCAGTGCTGTACCTCACCAGGATGCTGAGTGCTGGAATGCACGAGCCATTGGTCCTGCTCTTGCGGCACGGCGTAGGCGATCTGGCCCTCCAGGTAAAAATGCTCCTGCCCGCCGACACTCAGACTGCCTTCGAGCCGGTGAACAGATCGCGCCAGCGCTGCATCGGGCTGGCCGCGCCGAACGGTGACGGTAGGCAACACCTGAGCGCCCTCGGCCAACGCCTGGCGCACACTGAGGACAGCCGGCAAGGGTTCGATATCGAGTTTGACCTGTCGGGCCGCATGCCTTGCCTGGAGGACGTCACGGGCCAGCACCAAAGCCACCACCTGACCCACGTGCTCGACCTTGTCTCGAGCCAGCACCGGTTCGTCATGGACAAAGGTGGCCAGGGTTGGGTCGCCCGGGATATCGGCAGCCGTGACCAGCCCCAGCACCCCGGGCAGGGCCAGGGCGGCGCTGGCATCGATGCCACGCAGGCGGCCATGGGCGACAGGCGACATCACCGGGGCCGCATGCAGCGTTCCTTTGAGCTCAGGCAAGTCATCGACGTAAGGGGCGCGCCCTTGCACCTGACTGCGGGCGCTCTCGTGCGGATGCGGCGCGCCGGCGGCGGATACGGCAGCCGGTACGGCCGCCCCCTGCAGATCCGATGGTGCGTTCATGCAAATTCTCCGCCGCTGACCGATTCAAGATTGATGTGCGCATGGCCCTGGGTCTGAAGCCACAGGCGCTGCATGAGCTGCCCGAGCACCTGGGTGCGATAAGCGGCTGATGCGCGCATATCCGAGATGGGCGAGAACTCTTCGCGCAGCCTCTGAGCGGCCTGCTCGGCCGCAGCCTGGCTCCAGACTTGTCCTTGCAAGGCCGCTTCGGCGCGCCGGGCCCGCACCGGCGTGGCGGCCACCCCGCCCGCGCCGATGGAAATTTCGGCCACACAACCGGACTCAATCCGCATCGCGATGGCCAGACAAACCGCTGAAATGTCGTCGTCGTAACGCTTGGAAATCTTGTAGGCGCGCAGCCACCGTCCCGATGCCGGGGCAGGCAGTTGCAAATCAATGAAGGCCAGCACCTCGTCGGCAGCCAACTGGCTTTGCCGATAGCCGGTGTAGAACTCCTCGATGGGCAAGGATCGCTCACCCCGCACGCTGGCCAAAACCACCTGCGCGCGCAGGGCGATCAGCAAGGGCATGGAATCGCCGATGGGCGAGCCGTTGGCCACATTGCCGCCGAGGGTGCCTGAATTGCGCACCGGCAGGCCCGCAAAGCGGCCGGCAAAGGCCTGCAGTTCGGGCCAGTGCAGGCACAAGGCCTGATAAGCATCTTCCAGGGGGACCGCAGCGCCTATGCGCAGGCGATCCTTGGCGCGGTGGATGCGCTTGAGCTCAGCCACCCGGGTGACATCGAGCACCTGCGGGAAGCGCCGGTGCTGCTTGGTCACCCACAAGCCCACGTCGGTGCAGCCGGCCACGATCTGGGCCTGGGGGTGCTCGGCACGCAGGTGCAGCAATTGCGCCAGGTGGGAGGGCCGCAGGTAGCTGCCCGCGGCCGGCTCGGGGGCGATGCGCGAGAGCGCCTCAAGCACGGCCGGCCGATCGAGCCGGACCGGTGGCAGCTCCATCATGCGCTGCGCCGCCTCGACGATCGGTCGGTAGCCGGTGCAGCGGCACAAGTTGCCCGATAGCGCACGCTGGATCGCCTCACGGTCTGGGGGCACCGCACCCTGATGGTTTTCGTAGAGGGCGAACAGGCTCATCACAAAACCGGGGGTGCAAAAACCGCACTGGCTGGCATGCGCGTCCACCAGCGCCTGCTGCACCGGATGCAACTGACCCGGGCTGACTCCCAGGGCGGGGTCGGTGCTGAGATCCTCGACGGTCCAAAGCACCAGGCCATCGACTGAATGGGCCAGACGGATGCAGCTGTTGATGGCCCTCAGCTCCAAGCCCTGCTCACCGGCCTGACCCAGCACCACGGTGCAGGCACCGCAATCGCCCTCGCCGCAGCCTTCCTTAGACCCTTTGCAGGAAAGGTCCTCCCGCAACAGGTCCAGCAAGGTTCTGTCCGGTGGTACATTGCTCAGTGATACCACCTGTCCACGATGAAAAAAACGCAGCGGCTGAGAGTCGGTCATACAAGCCAGAATTCAAAAGAGCGGTCTTCGATCATAAATTCACTTGGAAATCAGGCACAACTCAAGAACCCCGAAAGCGCAATGATTTGCAATCGTCGGTCCGAATACTGTCGGCATGATGTCCTCATCCATTTCCACCCCCAAGACCGAACAGGCTGAGCCGGCGCACTCCAGCCCTCGCCTGCAGTTGCAGGACATCACCAAGCGCTATCCCTCGGTGGTGGCCAATGACCAGGTGAGCCTGACCGTCATGCCGGGGCAAGCCCACGCGGTGCTTGGGGAAAACGGCGCGGGCAAGTCCACCCTGATGAAGATCATCTACGGCACGGTGGCCCCCGACCAGGGACTGATTCGCTTCAACGGCCAGCCGGTGCAGATCCGCAATCCCCACCAGGCCCGAGCCCTGGGCATCAGCATGGTGTTCCACACGCTGACGGTGGCCGAGAACGTGTGGCTGGGCCTGGACAAGTCGCTGTCGCTGGCCGAAGTGAGCCAGCGCATTGCTGCCAAAGCCAGCGAATACGGCCTGGACATTGCACCCGACCGGCCTGTGCACACGCTGGGCGTGGGCGAGATGCAGCGGGTCGAGATCATTCGGGCCCTGCTGACCGACCCTCAGCTGCTGATCCTCGATGAACCGACCTCGGTGCTCACGCCGCAGGCCGTCGAACGTCTGTTTGCGGTGTTGCACCAGCTCGTCAGCAAGGGCTGCAGCCTGCTCTACATCAGCCACAAGCTGCACGAAATCCGGGCTCTGTGCTCGGCCTGCACGGTGCTGCGCGGCGGACGGGTCACCGGCGTCTGCGATCCGAGGGCCGAATCGAACGCATCACTGAGCCGGATGATGATCGGCGCTGAGCCCCCGGCCCTGAAGGTCCAAGCGCGTCGACCCGGCGAAGTCATTCTTGCGGTCGGTGACCTGAGCCTGGCCAAGTCCGAACCTTTTGGCGTGGACCTCAATGGCATCGCGCTCGAGGTGCGCAGCGGCGAGGTGGTGGGCATTGCGGGCGTGTCGGGCAATGGCCAACGCGAGCTGATGTGGGCGCTCTCCGGGGAGGACACCCGTTCGCCGGCGCAGGGAGGGCTGCAGCTGCGCGGTCAAGACCTCTCGGGCATGGGGCCTTCGGGCAGGCGCCGTCTGGGTCTGCATTTTGTGCCAGAGGAGCGGCTGGGCCGCGGCGCCGTGCCCTCCATGAGCCTGGCCCACAACCTGCTGCTGACCCGCAGCGAGTCGCTGGGCCCGGGCGGCTGGATACGCACCGGCGCCCTGGCGGCGCAGGCGCGCGGACTGATCGAACGCTTTCGGGTCAAGGCCGGTGGCCCACAGGCACCGGCCCAGTCGCTCTCAGGCGGCAATCTGCAGAAATTCATCGTCGGCCGCGAGATCGAGGCGCAGCCGACGCTGCTGATCCTGTCCCAGCCCACCTGGGGGGTCGATGTAGGCGCGGCAGCGCAAATCCGAAGCGAGATTCTGGCCCTGCGCGAGCGTGGCTGTGCAGTGCTGGTGGTCAGCGAGGAGCTCGATGAACTGTTCGAGATTTGCGACCGCCTGCATGTGATGGCCAAAGGCCGGCTGTCGCCATCCATAGACCGGGCTGAGGCGACGATCGAGCAGATTGGAGAGTGGATGAGCGGCCTTTGGCCCCACGGCGCCGGACAGGGGACTGATCATGCTCAGGCTTGAAGCGCGGCCGCAGTCCTCGGCCCTGTGGACCTATGCCTCGCCGGTGCTGGCCATCATCATCACCGTGGCGCTGGGCATCCTGATCTTCATGGCCCTGGACAAAGACCCGGTGCGGGCGCTGCAGATGTTCTTCTGGGAGCCTCTGAAGTCCAAATACGCGATCGGTGAAATCATGGTCAGGGCCACGCCGCTCTTGCTGATTGCCCTGGGCCTGTCGGTCTGCTTCCGGTCCAATGTCTGGAACATCGGCGCCGAGGGACAGTTTGTGATCGGGGCGGTTTGCGCGGGCAGCGTGGCCCTGATGGCTGACAAGTCGACCGGCTTTTGGATCGTGCCGGTACTTTTGCTGGCCGGGGTGCTCGGCGGCATGTTGTGGGCCGGTCTGACCGCGCTGCTGCGCGACCGCTTCAATGCCAATGAAATCCTGGTCAGCCTGATGCTGGTCTA
>CAYPSU010000071.1:0-13844 GCA_964413475.1 uncultured Polaromonas sp.
TTATTGGTGGAGCAAAACGTGCGTAATGCCTTGCAAATGTGCCAGCGCGGTTACGTCCTCGAGCACGGCCAGCTGCTCAAGACCGGTACGGGCGAGCAGCTGCTGCGCGATCCAGATGTGCAGCGCTCCTACATGGGTTTGTAATGGAAAAGCCGGTTTGCGTTTTAGGAGCGGGAGCGGGGTTTGCCGGAGATCGGGTTGATCCAGCGGTCACCTTGGTTCAAGCGGGGGTCGATGCGGTGGTGCTTGAGTGCCTGGCCGAGCGCACCTTGGTGCCGGCCCTGCGGGCCCGACGGGAGAATCCGCAGGCGGGTTTCGATCCTCGGCTGCGACGGCGGCTGGCGCCCCTGTTGCCGGTAGCTCGTGAAAAGGGCTGCCGCATCGTCAGCAATTTAGGCGCAGCCAACCCGGTGGCCGCGGCCGAACAAATTGCGCGGCTGGCCCGGGAACTGGGCCTTGGCGGTTTACGGGTGGCGGCGATTGTCGGCGACGATGTCTCTGACCGCGTCGAACAGGTGCGCTGGGTTCGCGAGCCTGGCGCACCCCTGCTGGGCGCCCATGCTTATCTGGGCTGTCACCGCCTGGCCGATGCCTTGGCGCAAGGCGCTGATGTGGTGGTTACCGGCCGAGTGGCTGACTCGGCCCTGTTTTCGGCGGTGGCCCGTGATCGCGTGCAGGCGGGCGAGGAGGCGCTAGCCGGTGTGATCGGCGTCGGGCATCTGCTCGAGTGCGGTGGGCAGTTGACCGGCGGAAATTATGAGCCCATCGCCGGAGCGGGTGGACCGCCACCCTTGACAGCTGACCAGTATGCCCGTCTGGGCTACCCCTTGGCGCGTGTCATGGCCGATGGTTCGGCTGAGATCGGCTTGCCTGAGGGCTCTCCGGGCATCGTGGATCCCCTGACCTGCACGCTGCAACTGCTCTACGAGGTGCATGACCCTTCCCACTATGCGACCCCCGATCTGGTGGTGGATTTCAGCGGAGTTCGCTTTGAGCGGCTGGGCCCCAATCGGGTGCGCATGAGTGGCGTGCGCTCCAAGGGGGCGCCGCCTTCGCTCAAGGTGGCTGGCTTTGTGGATAGACCTGGCTTCATCATGGATTGCGAGATCACGCTGGCCGGCGCGGGTGCGCTTGCACGCGCCGAGGTGATGGCGCAGGCGCTGCGTCAGCGTTTGCAGGCGTGGGCCGATCAAGACCTGAGGGTGGACCTGGTGGGCGCTGCGTCGGTGCTGGGCCCCTTGTCGCAGGTCCTGCACGGCGCAGTGCCGGAGATGCGGGTTCATGTGTCGGCTCGTTGTCAAGATGCCGAGCAAGCCCAGCAGGTTGAAGACGAGGTGTATGCCATGACGCTCAGCGGCCCGGCGGGCGGTTGCAGCGTGCGCAGCGAAAGGCGCCCCCGCATTGAAGTGCTCGACGGCTTCGTGGCGCACGATCGGGTGCCCACGCAAATCGTTTGGAGTCGCTCATGAGGGTCGGTGATATTGCGGCCGGGCGCGCCGGCGATAAGGGCGACCTGCTTGATCTGACCCTGGTGGCACGTGATCAGACCGCCTACGACCTGCTCAACCTGGCCCTGACGCCGCAGCGCCTGATGCCCATACTGGAACAAGTCGTTCCAGGGCCCGTCTTGCGCTATGAGCTGCCCGCCTTGCAAGCCCTCAAGTTCGTCTTGCCACAAGCTCTGCCCGGCGGCGTCTATGCCACTTTGCATCCGGGCCTGCACTGGCAGAAGGCAGCGATCTGGCTGTTGCTGGATCTGCATATTCACCAAGACGGCCCGGTGATCACCTTGCTCAGGCCGCAAGACCTGTCGCAGGCTCCCTCATGAGCGGGTTCCCCTCGCCAAGCCACTGGCACCAGGCGCGCGTGCCCAAGCGCATGGAGTTGCTCTACGGCAGCCGGGTCGAGCCCTGTCTGGTCGAGCGACCGCGCAGTCTGCATCAAATGCTAGAGCAGGCGGCAGCCCGTGAGCCCGAGCGCTGTGCCCTGGTTTGCGAGCAGCAGCGACTGAGTTATCGCCAGCTGCTTTCGGACTCGGCCCGGCTGGCCGCAGGCATGGCGGCAGCTGGCGTGAAGGCGGGCGATCGGGTGGCTTTGCTGCTGGGCAACCGGCTCGAATTTGTGGTTGCACTGTTTGCCGCCGCTCGCCTGGGGGCTATTACGGTGCCCTTGAGCGTACGCGAGCAGACGCCGGGCCTTGCCTACATGCTGCAGCATTGTGCGGCGGTGCTGTTGCTGCATGAGGCCGAGCTGGCTGCACTGCTGCCACCGGCGGCTCAAGTGCCGGCATTGATGCATCGCTGGCAGATTGGCCCTGGCGATCTGGCTGACGGCAGCAGTGCCTATGCCGATCATCTGCTGGCCCACGAAGCTCCGGTGGTCCAGGTGAGTGAGCAGGATACGGCAGCCATCCTGTACACCTCGGGAACCACCGGTCGGCCCAAGGGGGCCATGCTCACGCACCTGGGTATTGTTCACTCGTCCATGCACTTTGCGCTGGCCATGGAACTCGGCGCCGACGATGCGACGGTGGCGGCGGTTCCGCTGAGCCATGTCACCGGTCTGGTGGCTCTGACCACCACGTTTGTGCACTGCGCGGGCAAGATGGTCATCATGCCTGTCTTCAAGGCAGCTGAGTACCTGCGCATCGCCGCATCTGAGCGCATCACCCACAGCCTGATGGTGCCGGCCATGTACAAGCTGTGCCTGCTTGACCCGAGCTTTGAGCAGTACGACTTGCGGTCCTGGCGGATTGGCGCCTATGGCGGGGCGCCCATGCCGGCGGCCACCATCACTGAGCTGGCCGATAGGCTTTCGTCGCTGGTCCTGATGAATTGTTATGGTGCCACCGAGACCACTTCGCCGGCCACCGTCATGCCGCCGGGCCAAACCCGGACCCACAACGACACGGTGGGTCAGCCGCTGCACTGCGTGGACATGCGCATCATGGATGATGAGGGCCGCGAACTTCCGCCTGGTACCCTGGGCGAAATCTGGATCAAGGGCCCGATGGTGGTTCGCGGCTACTGGGACAACCCGCAAGCCACGCAGGAGCAAATCACGGCCGGCTACTGGCACTCGGGTGATCTGGGCACGATCGACGAAGAGGGCTATGTCCGTGTCATGGACCGCAAAAAAGACATGATCAATCGCGGTGGATTCAAGATCTACACCATCGAGGTGGAGAATGCGCTTTATGAGCACCCCTCGGTTCAGGAGTGCGCTGTGGTGGCCAAGCCCTGTCCTGTGCTCGGTGAGCGGGTGCATGCCTTTGTCAGTATCAAGCCCGGTTATACGCATGGCGCAACGCTGGCGGCTGAACTCAAAGCCCACTGTGCGATTCGACTGTCGGATTACAAGGTCCCCGAGTCCTACACTGTGCTGAACGAACCCTTGCCCCGCAATGCCAACGGCAAGCTGCTCAAGCGTGAGATGCGCGAGCAGGTGGCAGCCGCATCGACCTCCAAGGAGACGCCCGCATGAGTTCTGTTTCCGCCGCATCGGCCGGTAGTTTTGTAGAGTCGATCGATCAGTTGCGCGCCTGTGTCGGGCAAGAGACTTTTGTGACCGATTGGGTGCAGATCACCCAGCACCATATCGATCTGTTTGCCCAGGCCACCGGCGACTTTCAGTGGATCCATGTGGATGTGGCCCGGGCCCGCACCGAGTCGCCCTTTGGCAGCACCATCGCGCACGGCTTTCTGACCCTTTCGCTCCTGGGCCAGTTCTATGAGCGTCACCTGAGCCTGCCATTTTGCGAGATGGGCATCAATTACGGTCTGAACCGGGTCCGATTTACCAGCCCGGTGACCTCCGGCAGTCGCGTGCGCGGACGCTTTGTGTTGGCGCAAATCGAAGATATCGCCGGCGGGCTGCAGATGACCTTCAAGGTCACCCTGGAGATTGACGGCCAGGAGCGGCCGGCCTGTGTGGCCGAATCGGTGGTGCGGCAGTACTTTCAAGCGCAGCCCCCCTCAAAATCCTGAATTTCCTCAGCAGGTGACCCGATGAAAGCCCTGATTTGCAATGCCTACGGTCCGCCCGAAACCCTGCGGGTGCAGGAAGTGCCCGACCCCAAACCTGGGCCAGGCGAAGTGGTGCTGCGGGTGCGGGCTGCGGGCGTCAACTTTCCGGATGCCCTGATCGTTCAGAACCTCTACCAGTTCAAACCCACGCCCCCGTTTTCGCCGGGCGGCGAAACCGCTGGGGAGGTGCTGGCCGTGGGCGAGGGTGTGCAGCGGGTCAAGGTGGGGGACAAGGTCATGGCCCTGACCATCTGGGGAGGCTTTGCCGAGCAGGTGCTGGCCAAGCAGGATCAGGTGATCGCCATGCCCGAGGGACTGTCTTTCGAGATCGCCGGCTCTCTCTTGTTGACCTACGGAACCTGTTTGCATGCCCTGCGGGATCGCGCCGCCCTGCAGCCTGGACAAACTGTGTTGGTGCTGGGCGCTGCCGGCGGCATAGGGCTGGCGACCATCGAACTGGCCAAGGCCCTGGGCGCGCGCGTCATCGCAGCGGCCTCCAGCGACGACAAGCTTGCCACCTGCCGTGCGCAAGGGGCCGATGAGGTGATCAACTACCGGCAGCAAAATCTGCGTGATGAGCTCAAGCGACTGACCGGGGGTCGGGGCGTGGATGTGGTGATGGATCCCGTCGGCGGCGACTATGCCGAGCCGGCGTTGCGGTCCATGGCTTGGCGGGGACGTTATCTGGTCGTGGGCTTTGCCGACGGCCAGATCCCGCGTCTGCCCCTGAATTTGGTGCTCCTCAAGGGTTGCGCCATCGTTGGCGTATTCTGGGGCGATTTCATTAGCCGCGAACCGAAGGCCGCCCACACCGACTTGCAGGATCTGGTGGCCTTGCTGCGGCAGGGCCGGATCAGGCCGCTGATCTCTGGCCGCTATAGCCTGGATCAGGCACCCCAGGCCATCCTGGAGTTGTCGCAGCGGCGCGCCCAGGGCAAGCTTATCGTGTTGCCCTGATCAGGGTTGTAACCGTCATGCTGTTTTCCCAATCCCTATGACTGAGCGTGTGACTCTGATCACCGGCGGCTCCAGCGGCGTGGGTGCGGCCGTCGCCATGATGCTGGCGCGCCGCGGCGAGGCGGTGCTGATCAATTTCAGCCGCAGTCGCGATCTGGCAGACTCGGTGGTGGCCGCCTGCCGGGCCGCCGGTGGGCAGGCGATGGCGGTTCAGGGCGACGTGGCCCGCGATGATCACTGCCGCGATTTGGCCGCGGCGGCGGTGGCGCGGTTCGGGCGTATCGACGGTCTGGTCAACTGCGCCGCCACCACCCAATTCGTGCCCATGCACGACCTGGAGGGCGTCCAGGCCGAAGACTTCCTGCGGGTCTACGGTGTCAATGCGGTCGGGCCTTTCCAGATGGCCCGCGCGCTTGCGCCTCATATGGTCGATGGCGGGTCCATCGTCAGCGTCTCTTCAATCGCTGGCCAGACGGGCAGTGGATCTTCCTTCCCCTATGTCATGTCCAAGGCTGCGCTGAACATCCTGACGGTCGGCCTGGCCCGCAATCTTGCGCCCCGGCTGCGCGTCAACGCGGTCCTGCCCGGCATGATCGAGGGACGCTGGATGCGTGAGGGTCTGGGCGATGAAGGCTACGAGCGGGTCAAGGCGCAGTTTTCAGCGACTGCCTTGTTGGGCCGTATCAGTACCCCCGAGCAGATTGCCAGTGCCGTGGTCTGGCTGCTTGAACCCGACTGCATGATCACCGGGCAGCAAATTGTGGTGGACGGCGGCTTCATGCTGGGTAAGCCCCCTTCGGCTGCGGGTGCCGATTCAGTCCCCCGCTGATACCCCTGGAGAACCTTCATGATCGCTGACACTCCTCAAGCAGATGCGCCTGTGCGGCTGTGGCGGCAGGGTGGTGTGGCGCACCTGCGCTTTAACCGCCCGGCTTCGCTCAACGCCATCGATCTTTCACTGGCCCGGGCCTTTCGTGAGGGCTGCTGCCAGCTGGCTCAAGATGCTCAGGTGCGTGTAGTCGTCATCAGTGGGGAGGGGCGCGCTTTCATGGCCGGGGGTGATCTGCCGTCCATGCGTGCCGATCCAGTGGGGGGAAGTTCAGCGCTGATTGAGCAAATGCATCCGGCGCTGGAAATCCTGGCCCAGCTGCCCGCACCGGTGATAGCCTCGGTGCATGGCGCGGTGGCGGGTGCCGGTCTCGGTGTGGCTCTGGCCTGCGATCTGGTGATAGCGGCAGCCGGTACGCGCTTTAACCTGGCCTACCCGCGCATTGGCACCAGCTCCGACTGCAGCACATCCTGGGGTCTGGTGCGGGCGGTGGGCGCGCGTCGGGCCATGGAGATCGCCCTGCTCAACGAGGTCATCGAGGCCGAGGAGGCCCAGCGCATCGGGCTGATCAACCGGGTGGTGGCTGCAGACGCCCTGGCCGAGCAGACGGCCGGCTTGGCCGCGCGCCTGGAAGGTTCGGCGCCGATGGCGATGGCCCATCTCAAGCAATTGATCCGTCAGGCCGATCGCAACGATCTGCACACCCAGCTCGAACTGGAGGCGCGATTTTTTCGTCAGTGTGCAGCCACCGCCGATTTCACTGAGGGCATGGCTGCCTTTGTCGAGAAGCGGTCGGCCCGTTTCGAGGGGCGCTAGGGCTTGACCAGAGCCGGTCCGTTTCAATCCGAGTCATCCAGTCACTCCAGGAGATGCCATGAACGAACCTTGTCTGCTTCTTGAGCGGCCTATGGAGGGACTGGCCCTTCTGAGCCTGCAGCGCCCCACCCGCATGAATGCCATGGATGTGCCATCCATGCGCCAACTCAAGGCCACCCTCGACGAAGTGGCCGACGATCCATCGATTCGTGTGCTCATTCTCACCGGCCAGGGGCGGGGGTTTTGCGCTGGCCTTGACCTGAAGTCGGTGCTCGATGCGCAGGGCCACTATCGGCTCGATGCAACCGAGTCCTACACGCTGCAGACAGTGTTCGACAGTGTCATGCGTCGGCTGCGTTCCATGGATGCGGCGGTGATTGCGGCCGTCAATGGTCCGGCCATCGGTGCTGGCATGGGCTTGTCGCTGTGCGCTGACGTCCGGCTGGCCAGCCGCTCCGCCAGCTTTCATGTTGGTGCCGTCAAGGTGGGTCTGTCGGCTGGAGAGTGCGGCATCAGCTACCACCTGCCTCGGCTGATCGGCGCCGGCCGCGCGTTTGAGTTGATGCTCACCGGCCGGCCGGTCGATGCCCAGCAGGCCGAGCAGATCGGTTTGGTTGCCGGCGTGACCGAGCCCGAGGAGCTGATGCCACGCGCTCTCGAGTGCGCTCGGCAGATTCTGGCCAATAGCCCCTACAGCACCTTGCACACCAAGCGGGTCATGTGGAACAACCTTGATGCGCCCAGCCTGGAGTCGGCACTCGACTTCGAAAACCATGTTCAGGTGCTCGCTCTGATGACACAGGACTTTGGTGAGGCGGCTCTGGCCTTCAGCCAAAAGCGGGCGCCGCAATGGCGCGGCCGCTAAGGGCCGCGCCGCCCCGAGGAGAGCTGCAACTCAAGATGCGGCCTTGCTGGCCGCTTCTTTCTGCGCGGCTCTGCGCGCAAATTCTTCCCGCAGTGCCTTGAGTTTTTCGCGAGGATCCTCTTTCACGGTGGCCTGATCAAGCGCCATTTCTGCGATGAAACGGCTGGGCACGGCGGCAACAGTGTCTCGCCCTTTTTTACGTCGGCGCGTCCAACTCACCGCCAGGGTGCGCTGGGCACGGGTGATGCCCACATACATCAGGCGCCGCTCTTCCTGCAGGCGCAGCGACAGGTCTTCGGTGTCGCCGTCCGGGTCTTCCATCTTGAAGGGCAACAGCCCCTCGATGCAGCCAACCAGCATCACATGGGGCCACTCCAGCCCCTTGGCCGCGTGCAGGGTCGACAGGGTGACGACGTTTTGCTCGCCCTCGCGCTCGCTAATGGTCGACAGCAGCGCGATGGTCTGCACCACCTCGAGCAGGGTCTTGGATTCGCGCGCCAGGGTCAGGCCGGACTCGTCGTCGATCTGTCCGCCGCAGCGCTGCGCCATCCATTCGCAAAAGTCGATGACATTGGACCAGCGCGAGGCGGCCTCCTGCTCGCTGTCTTGGCCGTCGTAGAGGTGCTGCTCGTAGCCAATGTCCTTGAGCCAGTCCAGCAAAAACGCCTGGGCCGCCTCGGCTCCCACGGTGTGGCGGGCCCGGTATTCCAGTTCATTGACGTAACGCCCGAATTCCTGCAAGGAGCCCACGGCGCGGGCCGGTAGCGCGGTGCCCAGGCTGTGACTGTGCAGCGCTTCGAACAGGCTGAGCTTATACCGGCTGGCAAAAACGCCCAGGCTGGCTAGCGTGGTGTGTCCAATGCCGCGTTTGGGGCTGGTGATGGCGCGTATAAAAGCCGGGTCGTCATCGTTGTTGGCCAGCAGCCGCAGCCAGGCGCACAGGTCCTTGACTTCGGCCCGGTCAAAGAAGCTCTGGCCGCCGGAAACCTTGTAGGGGATCTGTGCTTTGCGCAGCGCTTTCTCAAAGGGCTTGGCCTGGTGGTTGGCCCGGTAGAGCACGGCAAAGTCTTTCCACTCTCGATGACCCTGGCCCTCGCCGGCGCGCAGACTTTGGATGCGGGCCACGATGCGTTCGGCCTCATGCTCTTCGTTGTCGCAGTCCATCACCCGTACCGGCTCACCTTCGCCGAGTTCGGAGAAAAGCGTTTTGGGAAACAGTTTAGGGTTGGGGCCGATGACGTGATTGGCCGCTCGCAAAATCGCGCTGGTGGAGCGGTAATTTTGCTCGAGCTTGACCACCTTGAGCGCCGGAAAATCTTGTGGCAGGCGCTTGAGGTTGTCCAGGGTGGCTCCGCGCCAGCCGTAGATGGACTGGTCATCGTCACCGACTGCGGTCAGGCGCGCTTGAGAGCCGACCAGCAGCTTGAGCAGCTCGTACTGGGTGGCATTGGTGTCCTGGTACTCGTCGACCAGCAGGTGACCGATCGACGTCTGCCAGCGCAGGCGTACCGCCTCGTGATGCTGCAGCAATTTGAGCGGCAAGCCGATCAGGTCATCGAAGTCCACCGCCTGATATGCGCTCAGGCGTTCCTCATAGCGGGCCATGATGCGCGCCAGCGTTGCCTGCTGATCGTCAGCGGCCTGTGCCAGCGCGCGCTCGGCGTTGAGGCCCTGGTTTTTCCAAAGGCTGATCGTCCATTGCCATTGACGGGCTGTGGCTGCATCGGTGGTGCCGCCGCAGTCCTTGAGCAGGCTGGTGACATCGTCGCTGTCGAGAATGCTGAACTGTGGCTTGAGGCCCATCGCTGCGCCGTCTTGCCTGAGCATGCGCACGCCCAGCGCGTGAAAGGTACAAATCAGGGCCTCTTGCGCCCCGCGTCCAATCAGACTCTTGGCGCGCTCACGCATCTCGGCGGCTGCCTTGTTGGTGAAGGTGATGGCGGCGATGCGCGAGGCGGGTAAGCCCGATCGGATCAGGTGGCCGATCTTGTGGGTGATCACCCGCGTCTTGCCCGAGCCGGCACCGGCCAGAACCAGGCAGGGGCCGTTGATGAAATACACAGCCTCCAGTTGGGCTCGATTGAGGGCAGGTGATGGGGTGGTGAGCTTGTGCATGAATCGGGTGGGACCGGCCGGCTCGAGCGCGGGCAAAGCGCGCCATCATAGGCCCCAGCGCGCGGGGCGCGGAGCCAGGCTCGATCTGTGCACAAGGTTTTGTGGTGCAGGGTGCCAGACTTTGGCAAGGCTCGCCAAGCCGCAAAGGTCGGCGGCTGTGCGCTGGTGACCACGGTTGCGGGCCTGCGCCGGCTGGTTCGCGGGCGTGACAGGTCTTGGGCGAGCGCCGCTTCGCGGCAGTCGACAATACGGACCATGATGGCCGTGTTGCTACAGACCTTTCCCTTTTTTGCGTTGGTGTTGTGCGGCTTTCTGGCGGCGCGGCTGAATTTCTTGCCGCTCTCGGCCATCACTGGGCTCAATGCCTTCGTGCTCTACTTTGCCCTGCCGTGCATGCTGTTCCGTTTTGGAATCGACACGCCGCTGGCGCAGTTGCTCGATATCCGGCTGGCCTTGTTGTACCTGGTTTGCGCCTTGCTGGTGGTGTCGCTGGCCGTCTTGCTGGCCCGCAGCCAAGGGCTGAGCTGGAATGATTCGGCCTTTGGCGCCTTGGTTGCCACCTTCCCAAACACTGGCTTCATGGGGGTCCCCTTGCTGGTCGCTTTTATTGGGGTGCAGGCGGCCGGGCCGGCGATTGTCACCATCCTGGTAGACCTGGTCCTGATCAGCTCCTTGTGCATCGCGCTTTCGCGGCTTGACAGTGCGGACTTGCAGGGCGCCGAGCGTGCGGCTGGTCAGGCGCTCAAGGGGGTGCTGTCCAATCCCATGCCCTGGGCGGTTCTGCTGGGCGCCATCGCCTCCGGGCTGGAGGTGCAACCGATCCCCCCGATCATGAAAACCGTCGGACTGCTGGCCGATGCTGCCTCGCCAGTGGCGCTGTTTACCATTGGCGCGGTGCTGGCGCGCTCGCAGATGGCCAGCACCGGTCGCGCGGTGTTGCCGTCCGGCGAGGAAGCCTCGGTGGTTCTGATCAAGCTGGTCGTACATCCCTGCCTGGTGGCTGGCCTGGGGGCGCTGGCCATAGCCGGTGGCTTGAACCTCAGCGTGTTTTCGGTGACTGTTGCGACCTTGGTCGCTGCACTGCCCAGCGCCAGTAATGTGTCCTTGCTGTCCGAGCGCTTTGGGGCCAATACTGCGCGCATCGCCCGCATCATTTTGTGGTCGACAGCCCTGGCCTTTCTGACGTTTTCGGTGGCGGTATCCTGGTTGCTTTGAGACGGTGCACAGGGCTGAGCCCGCTTGCAATCTGTTCAGATGCTCAGTGGGTCTACGTCCAGTGCCCAGCGCAACAGCCGCTTGAAGGCCGGCTGGGCGCGCAGCTCGATCAGTACCGCTTGCCAGGCGCTCATGAAGTGCTGCAGGGCCGGTCGGGAAGTGCTCTCGATGAGCATCTGCGCTCGCTCTACATTGGCCAGTCTCTGTAACGGCATTGGAATGGCCGGATAGAGCTGCACTCGATCTGCCCCGGGCAGGGCCTGCTGCGTGGCCGCTTGCGCTGCAGCCCGCAGGAAATCCTGCGCCAGTTCCTGTGTAGACGCCTCGGCGCGCAATAAAGCCGCATGACTGAACGGAGGCAGCCCAGCGGCTTGGCGGCCGACCAGTTCTTGTTGTGCAAAGCCTTCGTAGTCATAGCGACGCAGGGCTTCAAAAAGCGGGTGTTGGGGGTGAAAGGTCTGTACCCACATTTGCGCTGCGGCGCTTTGCTGTGCCTGACGTCCGGCGCGACCGGCCGCCTGCATCAGCAGGGCGAACAGACGTTCTGGCGCGCGAAAGTCGCTGGAAAAAAGCGAGCCATCGGGATTGATCGCCGCCACCAGCGTGATGTTGCGAAAGTCGTGGCCTTTGGTGATCATCTGCGTTCCTATCAGGACATCGGTCTGGCCAGCATGGACCTGCGCCAGCTGCGCCTGCAAGGCGCCTTTCAGGCGCGTGCTGTCTGCATCAATACGTGCCACGCGAACCGGCAAACCATCGGGTCGAGTCAGAGTGGCCAGCAGCCCGGTGACCTGCTCCTCCAGTTGCTCGGTTCCTCGGCCAAGGGCGGTGATGTCCACATTGCCGCAGTCCGGGCAGCCGCGGGGCACCGGATCGGTGTAGCCGCAGTGATGGCAACGCAGTGTGCGGTCAAGTTTGTGGAAAACACGGTAGGCGCTGCAGTGTGGGCATTGGCTTTTCCAGCCGCAGGCATGACAGGCCAACACCGGCGCATAGCCGCGGCGGTTCAGAAAGATCAGCGACTGTTCACCGCGGGTGATGCGCTCGGCCAGGGCCTTGAGCAGCGGCGGGGCCAGCACCGCCCCCTTGGGCTGCTGTGCCATGTCGAGCAGGCGCACCTGCGGCGGCAAGTCCTCAGCTGATGCACCGGCTCGCAGCGGCATGTCCAGCCGCAGATAGCGTCCGCTGCGGCAGGCCTGCCAGCTCTCCAGCGAGGGCGTGGCCGATCCCAGCAACACCCGGCAGGGTGCGGCGGGCGCACCTGCTCCGCCGGTTCGACCGCTCTCCTGGTGGGCCCGGTAGATTGCCAGGTCGCGGGCGGAGTAACGGGCGCCCTCCTGTTGCTTGTAGCTTGGATCGTGTTCCTCGTCGACCACGATCAGACGCAGGGACGGCATCGAGGCCAACACCGCCATGCGGGTGCCCAGCACCACACGGGCCTGTCCGGTGTGAGCGGCCAGCCAGCTCTTGAGACGCTGCGCTGGTGTCAGAGCGCTGTGTAGGGCAACCACGGCGCCGGCCCCCAGAGTGGCGAATCGAGCATACAGCCTCGATTGCAGTTGCGGCGTCAAATTGATCTCTGGCACCAGAATCAGGATCTGTGCCTGGGCATCGTCCTGCAGCACCTGCTCTGCGGCTCTCAGATAGACCTCGGTCTTGCCGCTGCCCGTGGCGCCGAACAGCAGCGCCGGCCGATCGGCCGAGGCCAAGGCCTGCAAGGCCTTGGCTTGCTGCTCGCTGAGCGTGGGCCGCGCCGCTTCGGTCGGCGCCGGGGCCGTGGGCGGCGTGCTACGGTCATGGCGCTTGAGGCGGCGTGCCAGCGCCTGAGCATCGAGTTCACGCAACTGCGGCGGTAGGGCGGCCAGTGCGACCTCGCCCAGAGAGCGCTGGTAGTAGCCCGCGGTAAAGCCAATCAGCGATCGCCAGTTCGGTGACAGCGGATCCATGTTCTGAAGGACCCCAGCGACCGATTTGCGCTGGGCCACGCTCAGCGCGCCCGCATCGGCCCGTTCAGCCCAGACCACCCCCAGCACCTCGCGTCGACCCAGGGGGACGCGCACCAATTGCCCTGGCGAAAGCGCCGACTCACTTTCATAAGTCAGTGGGCCGGCGATGCCGCTGTGGGCTGGCGCAGCCACTACGATGTCGAGCCAAAAACTCATTTTTTAGCGGTTTTTTTCGTTTCACCTTCGCAAGACGGGCTAAGTGCTTGATTTAATGGGCTCTTTATGATTGTCCAGAGTTGTTGTGGATAACTTTGTTGATAGGTCACCTTCGCCGCCTCGCAAGCCTTGAAAATCAAGGGCTTCGCTGGTTTGCACGGATTTCCAGCACTACGATAAATCTGTTTAAAAACAATGACTTGGGATGGTCGATCGAAATGTCGGACGGCTTGGGCGCCTTGGCGCACCGCAGCACGAATTTTGTGCATAAGTAATCGCCCTGAGTCCTGTTTCGTGCTATAGCGAGGCCATTTTTCGTCTTTCGGCCCCACAAGCCGTTGGCAGTCGGCTTTGCGGGCGTGTTGGCCCGGGCCCGGTGCCGGCCCGGGGCGGCCCCCGTCTAGCGGCCCGCACGCATCGCGCGCGAATGCTTGTGCACCGCATCCACCAGAGCCTTCACATGCTCTGGCGGCGTGTACTGGCTGATGCCGTGACCCAGATTGAAGATATGGGTTGGCCCGGGTGCTGAAGCATCGGTGTGCGGCATGCCAAAGCTCTCGAGCACATCGCGCACCTGTTCATCGATGGCCTCGGGTGGGGCGAACAGCACATTGGGGTCGATATTGCCCTGCAGCGCTTTGCCCGGGCCGCCCACCTGCCCGCCCAGTTGTGCGCGTGCCTGCCCGAGGTTGACGGTCCAGTCCAGGCCAATCACCTCGCAGTCCAGTTCGGCCATTTCGCGCAGCCACAGGCCGCCGCCCTTGGTAAAGACAATGCGTGGGATCACAGCCCCTTCATGGCTGCGCTTGAGCTGGGCCAGCACCCGCCGCGTGTAGGCCAGGCTGAAGGTCTGGAAGGCA
>CAYPSU010000072.1:0-13605 GCA_964413475.1 uncultured Polaromonas sp.
CGAATTGAGCTGACCGCGTCAAACACGTATTGCAGTTTGTGCATGTCTGGCACTGCAAGGGCGGCCACCGCCGACTCATCGCGCACCACCTTCTCGAACTTGGGCCCCTCGCCCTGTGCGAAGGACAGGCCCAGTCCCATGGCATCGGGCACCGTCAGGATGTCCGAGAACAGGATGGCGGCATCGAGCCGGTAGCGATCCAGAGGCTGCAGCGTGACCTCGGTGGCGTAATCCACATGGGTGGCCAGCCCCATGAAGCTGCCAGCCTTGGCGCGGGTGGCGCAGTACTCGGGTAGGTAGCGCCCGGCCTGTCTCATCAGCCACACCGGCGTGTGATCGGTGGCTTGGCGCAGGCAAGCCCGCAGGAAGGTGTCGTTCTGCATGGGGTGTGCGGTCAGCAAAGTTGCGAAGCTCAAGTATCCCCCGGAATCAGCCGGGTGGCGCTGGCCGGTGCCGCGTTGGCGTCGGCCGATGCTTCGCACGCCGATAGGCGCTTCCTTTCAAGCGCACGCTCTGGTCGGCGGTCACAGCTGCGGCGCTTGCGTTACCGAGCTGCGCTGAGGAGCTTTCGGCACAAAAGCGAAGCTGAAAGTCCTTATAACAATTAGTAGACAAAGAGCGGCTGAATAGTCTAAAAATGTCTTCTAAGTTGTATGAAATATGAAAATATGTACTTGAAAAATAGACATTGAGTGTCAACAATGTGCATCAAATGCAAATAAACCTTGAGGGGTTTGCAAATGAATGCACACAGCTATCGAGTCAAATCTTTCGTGGCCTGGGTCACCCTCACCCTGGCTTGCGCAGCTCAGGCCTTGACCCTGCACCGGGACGGGGAGGATCTTTACGCGACCGGGACGATTCAGGCTGGAGATGATCTGGCCCTGAAGGCTGCGCATCAGGAGGCGCCTGTGAGCCGTCTGGTGCTGGTGAACTCCCCTGGGGGCGCGCTGCTGACCAGCCTTCGCATCGCGCGCTGGGTTGAAGACCTGCGCATCACCACGGTGGCTGTTGGCCACTGCCTGTCGGCTTGTTCGCTGGTTTTCATGGCCGGCGAGCAGCGTCAGTTTGCCCAGCCTATGAACGGTCATGCCCACCTGATCGGCATACACGGTCCTTATGCCCAGCGAACCGGCCAGTTCAGTGCCTCCGGTGCGGTGATGATGCTCTCTTATTACCGTACCCGGATGGGCGAGAAGTTCGATGCGGCTGTGATGGAGCAGGCCGTCTATCAGATGCAGGATCCGTCGGGCCTGCTGGTGGTGCCCCAAGCGGGGCGCTCAGAGGCGGCGGCTAGGCCCTGGCACTGCCCCTCGAACCGGACGCGGCGCGACCTGTGCACACATTTCCCGGACAAAGATGGCTTGAGCCTGGGTCTGCTGACAACGGCCGAGCCTGGCCGGGTGCGGATCCCGCAGGAGTTGGTCCGACTGGCCGAGCAAGCTTCCGTCTTGCCGCCCGCGCAAGGGCCCAGCGCGGTGAGTGCTCAAGCGCGGCTACCCGCCGGCGTCAACTGACCGGCAACAGGTTCTCGCCCGGATCAAACCGACCGACCGGCCCGGGTGACCTGGCCGCGATCACTGCGCGGCAAGAGCGGCGGGATGCGGCGGGCTTGGTTGCTGCATTTGTCCCCCAGCGACCGCCTTGTGGTCAATCTTCAAGCAGCGATCCTGAATCGCCACCAGACCGGCCTGCGTGGCTTTGCGCACCGACTCGTCGTGACGGATCCCCAATTGCAACCACAGGGCGCGAGCCCCGATGGCCAGCGCCTCCTGCGCCACCGGCTCGATATCTTCGCTGTTGCGAAAGCAGTTGACCAGGTCGATGCGCTCATGCCGAGCGGCTTCACTCAGGCTGGCATAGGCCTTCTGACCCAGTACCTCGGTGGCATTGGGGTTGATCGGGATGATGCGATAGCCGCGCGACTGCATGTACTGCGCCACATCAAAGCTGGCCCGGTGGGGCTTGGGCGAGAGCCCGACCACTGCAATGTTGCGACAGTTGCTGAGCACCCAACTCACCCGTTCGGCGGTCGAGCCCAGTTCGGGCTGCGTTTTCATGCTTGTCTCCTTCGGCGCTGCCCGCGCCTCGTGTTTTTATGATGGGTCCTGCCCTGCCATGCACAGGCCCGGTTCCCCGAATTTACAGCCTGGCCAGGGCTTGTCGCAACTCCCGCACTGTCAAGATTTCCGAAAGCAGTGTCGGCGGCTTTCCCGGCGCGTAGATCGCATAGACGGGCACACCTGAGCGTCCGAGTTCACGCAGCGCAGCGGTGATGGCCGGATCACGCTGGGTCCAGTCGGCTCGCAGCAGGGCCAAATTTCGCTTGCGCGCCTCCTCCAGGAATTCGGAATCCTGGAGCGCAGTCTGCTTGTTGTATTGGCAGGTGATACACCAGGCCGCCGTGAAATCCACCAGAACCGGCCGGCCCTCGGCATTGAGCTGCCTGACCCGATCGGCCCGCCACGCCTGCCAGACTTGTCCCTCGGCCCCAGCAGCCGACGGTGTGGCCAGCTGTGGACGCAGCACCTGCGGCCCGACCCACCACAGCGCAGTGAGCAACAGCAACAGGGCCGCCATGGCACCGAGGGCCCGGCTTTTTCCCGTCTGCCCCAGCGTCCAGAGCAGCAGTGCCAGCAGCAACAGCAGCAGCAGCATCGCCGCTGCGCCATCGATGCCGCTTTGCTGACCGAGCACCCACAGCAGCCAGACCACTGTGGCCAGCATGGGGAAGGCCATGAATTGCTTCAATCGCATCATCCACGCGCCTGGCCGCGGCAGCGCACGGCCGAGGGCCGGCACTGCACTGATGATCAA
The DNA here is from genome assembly GCA_964413475.1 of uncultured Polaromonas sp. GTDB lineage: Bacteria > Pseudomonadota > Gammaproteobacteria > Burkholderiales > Burkholderiaceae_C > Polaromonas. Next base: position 2,818 of record CAYPSU010000072.1, read on the forward strand.
GTACGGCAGGGCCATGCCTAGACCCAGCATGGCAAAGATGCTCAAGCCCTGCCCGACTGGCAAGGTCAGGGCCGCCCCCAGCGAGGCCCCCATGAACGGGGCGGTGCAGGGCGAGGCGATGGCGACCGCCAGCACACCCGACAGGGCCGCATCAGCGGCCGGGTGGCGTGGCTGCAGCGCCGCCATCGACCCCGGGGCCAGCTGGCCGAATTCAAACAGTCCCGCAAGGTTCAAACCCAGTACGGTGAACAGCACGGCCAGCGCGGCCACCACGGCCGGGCTTTGCAGCTGAAAGCCCCAGCCCATCTCTTGCCCGGCTGCCCGCAAGCCCATCAGGGCTGCCCCCAGGGCCACAAAGGACAGCAGCACGCCGGCCGTGTAGGCCAGTCCTAATTGCAGACGCTGACCTTGCTGCATTTGCGCAAACCCCAGAACCTTGAGCGCCAGCACCGGAAACACGCACGGCATGAGGTTGAGGATCAGTCCGCCGAGCAGCGCCCCGGCCAGGGCGGCCAGCCAACCCACTGTCGCGCCGGTGGTGCTGGCCGCGGCTTCCTTGAGCGCAGCCTCTAAAGCCGGAGAAACACCCGCCTTCGCAGCTACAGGTGGCCAGTTGCCACTGACTGGCGACTCCAGTCGCCAGGCGGTCGAGCTGCCCTCGAGGGCCAGCACGATGGGCACGACACTTGGACTGTCGCCGCGCATTTTGGACAAGGGCACCTGGGCCTGCCATCGCCCCGCATTCCAGTTCTGTTGCCAGGCGCCGGCCGTTTCAATCAGGCCGGGGGTTTCAAAGAAGATTTCCAGCCGGCGACCTTGTGCTGAACGGGGCAGATCGCCAATATCCAGGTGTAGCGCTTGATCGCGCACCTCGATCTGACGGCCTGTACCCGCCAGGGGCAGCGGCTGCGCGGCCAGCGCCGCTTCGAAGTCGGCGGCATGCAATGCGATTGAGCCCTGTGTGGGCAGGCGCAGGGTGAACCGCCCTTCCTGCGGGATACATTCACGCCGGCAGACCAGCCAGCGCGCCTGCAGCTCGACGCTCAGGCTCGGGCCAGATACCGGCTGGTCAATTCGCAAAGGCACAGGCAGCAGCAGCGTGCCCTCATAGCCGTAGTTGGCCAGATCGCCCAGCGGAAACTTTTTCGGTGTCGGCCAGGCGATTTCCCCCGCCTCTAGCCCTTGCGGCAGCGTCCAGGCCATGGTGGTGGGCAGGCCCGAGTCACCTGGATTTTTCCAGTAGGTGTGCCACTCGCGCTGATGCTGGATTTGTAGGCCCAGCCAGACCGGCCGGCCGGGGCCCAGGCCTTGCGGTGCATGCGCCAGCAGCTCAGCGCGGACCTGCTCGGTCTGCACGACCGATGAGGAAGCGCCTGTGCCTACCGTGCCGCCGGCAAGGCCTTGGCCTGCGGCCGTCGAGGCCGCCATCACGGTCAGGGCGCCCAGCCAGACCCTGAGTTTGGAAAACATCGGCGAAATCCTAAAAGGCTTAAAGGGAGGGAGGACTGACTTCCGGGCAGGGCTGCCCAAAGGTCTCTGCGGGTCGAGCCAAAGTCATCGGGTCCATGTGGCAATGCTAACGGGTCTGAGGTGGCGCAGCGGATCGAGGTGTCTTTGGGGCATCCGGATAATCAAGGGATGTTGCCCGCCGAACCGGATGCCGTTTCAGTGCCAGTGCCCGTGGTTTTGGCCACGATCAATGCGCGCTACATCCATGCCTCGATGGGGCTGCGCTGCCTGCTGGCCAATATGGACCGGCATGGGCGAGCGGGTCTGGCCTCGCAGACCGTGCTGCGTGAATTTACCCTGGCGCAGAGTCCGCAGCAGATGGCCGAGCAGTTGCTGGCCTTGCAGCCTCAGGTGATTGGGGTTGGGGTCTACATCTGGAACGCAGTGCCGAGCCTGCATCTGGTGCGTCTGCTCAAGGCCTTGGCGCCGCAGATCAAGATTGTGCTGGGCGGTCCCGAGGTCAGCCATGAGATCGAGCAGCAGGAGATCTGCCGGCTGGCCGATCATGTGATCACCGGCTGGGGCGATGTCAGTTTTCCGCGCCTTTGCCGCGCCCTCATCGAGGGCCCGCCGCCGCTGATGAAGGTGATTGCCGGTGAGCAGCCCGAATTGTCGGAGTTGGATTTGCCCTACGCCCACTACAGCGACCGCGACCTGGCGCAGCGGCATCTCTATTTGGAGGCCTCGCGGGGCTGCCCCTACCAGTGCGAGTTCTGCCTCAGCGCGCTGGACAAGACGGCCTGGCCTTTTGAAGTCGAGCGCTTGCTATCGGCTCTGACCACTTTGTTCGACCGCGGAGCGCGGCAGTTCCGATTCGTCGACCGCACCTTCAATTTGCGTATTGATCTGGCCGCCCGGATTTTGGCGTTTTTTTTGGATCGTCTGCGCAGCCCCGAGGGCCAGATACCCGAGCGATCTGATCTGTTCGTGCACTTTGAACTCATACCCGATCGCCTGCCCGAGGCGCTCAAGGGCCTGATTGCGCAGTTCCCCCAGGGCTCGCTTCAATTTGAGGTCGGCGTACAAAGCCTCAATCCTGAAGTGCAGCAGCGGATCTCGCGCCGTCAGGATAATGAGCGCACTCTGGAAAACCTGCGCTGGCTTCTGACGAATAGCCGCGCCCATTTGCACGCCGATCTGATTTTCGGCCTGCCCGGTGAGACCCTGCAAAGCTTTGCCGCCGGCTTTGATCGACTGTATGCGGTCGGTGTGCATGAAATCCAGTTGGGACTCCTCAAACGCCTGCGCGGCGCCCCGATCGACCGGCATACTCAGCCCTTCGGCATGATCTACGACAGTCAGCCGCCCTACGCCTTGCTGCGCAATGACTGCCTTGACTTTGCGACGGTGCAGCGTTTTGCCCGCATGGCCCGTTACTGGGATCTGCTGGGCAATGGCGGTCGCTTCGCGCAGTCCTTGAGACTTTTGCTGCAGGGGCCTTCAGCCTTCAAGGCTTTCCTGCATTGGAGCGATTGGCTTTGGAAGCGCACGGGCAAGACCCATGAGTTTGCCCACGAGTCGCTGGTGGACCTGTTGTTTGAATATCTGGTGCAGGCTTGCAGACTGGAGGTCCAGACGGTGCAGGCGGCCTTGTGGGCCGACTATCGCGCCAGCGGTTCACGGGGCAAACCGGCGTGCCTGGGCGCTCTGGTGCAGGCTGCCGGCGCTTCAAGCCCTGCGGCGCGGTCAGCGCTCTCTTTGGCCGACCGCCAGGCCCGGCACAGCCGGCAGCGCCTGGCGGGCGGGGAGCCTGCCCCCGACTTGCGCTGAGCACAACTTACCTCGCCTGCTGTAAGCTCCATCCTATGCTTGAACCCGCGACCCTACCCCGCTACTGGGCCCACCTGCGCAGTCCGGAGTTTGCGCGCCTGGATGCCCGGCGTACCGTGGCCGTGTTGCCGCTGGCCGCCACAGAGCAGCACGGGCCGCACTTGCCGCTGAGCGTCGACAGCGATTTGCTGGAGGGCTTGATCACGCATACCCTGCCGCTGTTGCCAGCCGATCTTCCCGTGCTTGTGCTGCCGACGCAGACGGTTGGGCGCAGCATCGAGCACGAGGCCTTTGCCGGCACGCTGACGGTGGACAGCAGTGCCTTGATCGGACACTGGCTCGATCTGGGCCGCAGCGTGGCCCGTGCGGGCCTCAAGAAACTGGTGATGCTCAATTCGCACGGGGGCAATGCGTCAACGATGGATATTGTGGGTCGCGAACTGCGAGCCCGCGATGGGCTGACCGTGCTGATGGTGCATACCTATCAATTGCGTTTGCCGCCTCAAGTGCAGGCGCTGTTCCCGCAAGACGAACACCGATACGGTGCGCATGCCGGAGCCATCGAAACCTCGATGATGCTGGCGCTGCATCCTGAGCGGGTTGATCGGTCAAAGGCGCTTGATTTCGTCTCGGCCAGTCGTGATCGCTCCCGGCTGTATCCGGTGCTCGGCGATGGGCAGAGCGCCAAGCTGGCCTGGGCTATCGAGGACCTGCACGCCTGCGGCGCAGCTGGCGATGCGAGCGCAGCCAGTGCCGAGAAGGGCCGCGCGGTGCTCGAGGCCTCGGCCCTCGTGCTGGCCCGCTTGCTAAGCGAAGCCTGTGATCTGCCCCCCGCCTGAGATGCCGGTGTCTGAATTTTGCGTGGTCACCACCACCACCGATAGCCAGGCCCATGCGCGCAGTCTCGCGTCAGGCATCTTGCAGCAGGCGCTCGGTGCCTGTGTGCAGATTTATCCTGTGGAGAGCCACTACATGTGGCAGGGCCGGCAAGAGCAGGCCGCGGAATGGCTGTTGCAGATCAAGACTCGCACAGCCGTCTACGACAAGCTCGAGCGCTTCATCAAGGCGCACCATCCCTATCAGGTGCCTCAGGTCATCTGCCTGCCCTTTTGGGCCGGGCAAGCCGATTACCTGCAATGGGTGCGCGAGCAGGTGGCGGCGCCGCCTTCGCCCTGATAGGGGCTTCAAGGCCTGGAGCCTGCCCTTCAGCGCCGCATCGCCGCCAAGCCGCGGCTGCCACTCGGTCAGGTGCATCGCCGCCAGGGCTCGGCGCCCACGGGCTCAGGTTGGCCTTGGGTGTCTCAGGTGTAGGTCACCCAATCGACGTAGTCTGGCCCATCGAGATGCGGCAGCGCGTTGTAAGTCAGCAGACTGTGCCGCTTGGCATTGAACTCAAACTGTGTGATCGATGCGTTGCGGATGCGCAGGTTCAATTCGATCCAACTGGTCGGCGCAGCTTCAATCACCTGACCGACGGCGGTGGCAATGGGGCCTCCGCTGGAGACCAGCAGAACATGGCCGCGATGCTGCTGTCGCACATGATCGAGCGCGGCGCGTATGCCTTCGCTCCACTGGGCAAAGCTGGGCATGCTGTGGGGCGCGATCTGGCCTGCAATCCAGGCTTGAAGGGCCTGGCGCAGCAGACGGAAATGTTGCCGGTACAACTCCGGGCTGTCCGGACGCGGGAGCGGCTGGGGATGCACCGCCTCGATCAGGGCCTGGCTGTCGTATTCATTGAGGGCCGGCAAGGTTAGCGGTTGCAGGCTTTGACCCAGCCCCTCGCAAATGCCAGCGTGGGTTTGCACTTGCCGCTGCAGGGTTCCCGTGATCGAGGCCTCGAATTCCACGCCGCGTTCGCTCAGGTAGTGACCCAGACGCCGTGCTTGCCGTTGACCCAGATCGCTGAGCACATCGTAGTTGTCGGCGCCGAAGGACGCCTGACCGTGCCGAATCAGATAGAGGATGGCCATGCCCTGTATTGTCGCGGCACGCGCGGTGCGAGCCGGTCGCCGCGGCGACCGGTGCCCGGCTTCCGCTCAGAGCTGGACCTCGCCGCTGACGCAGGTGACGCAATCGCCGCCCACCCAGACCTGCCCGTCTGCGTCGCGCCGCAGATACACCCGGCCGTCGCGCCCAATGCTGTCACCCTGGAGGGCCAGGTAGCTGGAGGGCATCAGCCCCTCGTCCATCAGCCATTGGGCCAGGCTTGCATTGAGGCTGCCGGTCACAGGGTCCTCCAAAATGCCCGAGGGCGCCGCAAAGGCGCGCACCAGCAAAGCCTCGCTCGGATGGGCGCGCTGGCCTGCTCTCGCGGCCACGCCAATTTTGGTTCCCAACTGACGCAGTTGGGCATGGTCGGGCTGCAAGTTGCGCACGCTTTCGACCGAGTCCAGCAGCAGGCCGAACCAGGTGGGACCGTTGGTGAGCTTTTGGCTCGCCAGCACCTGCCGACCGACAAGCCCCATCGCGTCCAGGATCTGCTGCAGCAACGGGGGTTCCATGGCGCTGCGCCGCAGGTCGGGTGCCGCAAAGGCCAAGGACGAGGCGTGGCGCCGGATGCGGACCAGTCCACCGGCGCATTGTTGAACCACTTCATCGGCTGTTTGCGCTTGGCCGCCGGCTTGCAGCCAGGCATGACAACTGCCCAGCGTGGGATGGCCGGCAAAAGGCAGTTCACCGCCGGGCGTGAAAATGCGCACTCGGTAGTCGGCCTGCGGTTCTGTGGGTGGCAGCAGGAAGGTGGTTTCCGAGAGTTGAGTCCAGCTGGCAAAGCGCTGCATCTGGTGATCGCTCAGGCCGCTGCCGTCCAGCACCACGGCCAGCGCGTTGCCCCAGTAGGGTTGCTCGGTGAACACATCGACTTGGCGGAAGGCTCGGGCTCGGGTGGTCATGGTTTTTGCGCGGGTGAGGGGGGTTCTGAGGCGGGCTCTTCAGGCGCTGGGGCGCTGACCCTCATTTTGCGGCTCCAGGCGATGGTCGCCAGCACGGCCACTGCAAAAAACAGGGTCATGCCATCGAGCTGCTCGCCCACCAGAAGCACCGCGAAGAGCATCGACAGGAAGGGTTGCAGCAGCTGAACCTGACTGACCCGCACCGTTCCGCCGAGGGCCAGTCCCCGGTACCAGAAGAAAAATCCGACCCACATGGAGAAGACGGCCAAATACATCAGACCGATCCAGGCGCTGGGGGCGATGGCGTGTTCGGGCCAGGTCAGCCAGCTCGCCGGCAGGGTCAGTGGCAGCGCCGCGATCAGCGCCCAGCAGATCACCTGTTCGGGCGGCATCTGGCCGGACAGCCGGGCGCCCCAGGTGTAGCCCACCGAGGCCGACACCACCGCCATCAACAGCAGAATATCGGCCAAGTGCAGGCGCACAGTGCCCGGATCAGATCGCAGCAGGGCATAGCAGATCACCAGAGCGCTGCCCAGGCTGGCGCAGACCCAGAACCCGATTGATGGTCGCTGCCGGTGCAGCACCGCAGCCATCACGGCGGTCACCAGCGGCAGTACCCCCAAAATCGCGCTGGCATGCACCGCCTGGACATATTGCAGCGCCACCGAGGTGCAGATTGGGAAGCCGATCACCACGCCCATCGAAATGATCAGCAGATGTCGCCGCTGCTCGCGCTGCGGCCAGGGGGCCCTGACCATCAACAGGTAAAGGGCCGATAGCGCTGCGGCCACCACCGCGCGAGCCATCGCCACGAAAAGACCCGAAAGCTGCGGGTCCTCGGTCGTACCCACGGCCAGCCGGGTCACGGGCAGGGTGATCGAGAAGATCACCACCCCCACCAGAGCGAGCCAGAGGCCTCGTCTTAAACGGGCATCAGGCTTCATTGCCCCAGCATCCACACAGCGGTGATCACCAATACCGCAGCCATCAGCCGATTGAAAGCCAGCAAACGCTGCCCGCTGCCGTCGGGGCCGGCCAGCCAATGCCGCAGCATAGACCCGATCAGCGCATAAGTGAGGTTGCTGCTCAGGGCAAAGAGCATCATCATCGGCAACACCCAGGCCATGCGTTCCAACAGGTCGGCCCGGCCAGCAACCCAGCCGCCGATCACCGCCAGTGCCAGCATCCAGGCCTTGATGTTGACAAACTGCAAAGTCACGCCCTGTCCGAAGCCAACGCTCAGGGCCGAGTCGTCGGCTTGGCTGAGCCGGTGGGTGCGGGCCAGGCGCATGGCCAGCCACAGCAGGTAGCCAACGCCCACCACCTTGATCAGCCAGACCAGCCAGGGCAGGGCCAGGATCAGCGCGCCCAGCCCCAAGGCGCACAGGCACAGCAGCAACCCCCAGCCGACGGCCACCGAGCCGACGAAAGGCAGAGCCCGCCGAAGTCCGCCGTTGGCCGCCAGAGCGGTTGACAGGGTGGTGTTGGGGCCCGGCGTGAAGCTCATGGCCGTGCCCAGCGCCAGCAGGGCCCAGAATTCGGCAGGGGTCACGGCGGCTGGACGGGTGTCGGCTTCATGGGCCCAGATGATGACACAGCCGGGCTCTTGAAATCCGGCGCAGCGCCCCCATGTCGCTCCGCATGACCGCACAGACCCACTCCTTTCAGGCCGAAGTGGCCCAGCTGCTCAAGCTGGTCACCCACTCCCTTTATTCCAACCCCGATATTTTCTTGCGCGAGCTCATTTCCAACGCGTCTGATGCTTGCGACAAGCTGCGCTTCGAGGCTTTGAACAACAGCGCCCTGTTCGAAGATTCCCCCGAGCTGCAAGTCAAGATCGAGGCGGACCCAAAGGCCCGAACGCTCTCCATCAGCGACAACGGGATCGGCCTGGCCCGACAGGAAGCCATAGACAACCTGGGCACCATCGCCAAAAGCGGGACCCGCGAATTCATGAGCCGGCTGACCGGCGACCAGAAAAACGATGCTCAGCTGATCGGTCAGTTCGGTGTGGGCTTTTACTCGGGCTTCATCGTTGCCGATCGCATCACGGTCGAAAGCCGTCGCGCCGGTTTGCCAGCCGAGCAGGGCGTGCGCTGGTCCAGCACAGGCACCGGTGATTTCGAGGTGGAGGATATCGCCCGCGCCGAGCGTGGCACCCGCGTCATCCTGCACCTGAAGGAAGATGCGCAGGACTATCTGGGCGCCTGGAAGCTCAAGGGCATCATCGGCAAGTATTCTGACCATATATCCCTGCCCATCCTGATGCCCGAGGAGAAGTGGCAGGACGGCGAAAACGACCAGCCCGGCCAGATGGTGGCCACCGGACAGTGGGAGACGGTTAACAAGGCCAGCGCCCTGTGGACCCGGTCCAAGAAGGACATCACCCAGGAGCAGTACGATGAGTTCTACAAGCAGCTCAGTTACGACCAGGCTGCGCCGCTTGCCACCACGCACAACCGGGTAGAGGGCTCCACCGAATACACGCAGCTGTTGTTCATCCCGTCCAAAGCCCCGATGGACATCTACAACCGGGAGAAGGCACCGGGCGTCAAGCTTTACGTCAAGCGGGTGTTCATCATGGATGAGGCCGAGGCCCTGCTGCCCATCTACCTGCGCTTCGTCAAGGGCGTGGTCGATTCCAGCGATCTGCCGCTCAATGTTTCGCGCGAAATCCTGCAGGAAAGCCGGGCGGTCAAGGCCATCCGCGAAGGCAACACCCGTCGCGTGCTGTCCATGCTGGAAGACCTGGCAGCCAACGAGCCCGAAAAATTCAAGACTTTCTACGCTGAATTTGGCCCGGTTCTCAAGGAAGGTCTGGGTGAAGACTTTGCCAATCGTGAGCGTATTGCCAAGCTGCTGCGCTTTGCCTCCTCCACCTCTGACGCCACCAGCGTCAGCTTGGTTGACTACAAGGCCCGGATGAAAGAAGGCCAGGAGGCGATCTACTACATCACCGCCGACACCCAGGCCGCCGCCAAGAGCAGTCCCCAGCTGGAAATTTTCCGCAAGAAGGGCATTGAAGTTCTGCTCATGAGCGACCGGGTGGACGAATGGGCTTTGAGTTTCCTGCATGAATTTGACGGCACGCCGCTGCAGTCAGTGGCCAAAGGCGCGGTGGATCTTGGCAAGCTGCAGGACGAAGAGGAGAAAAAGGCGGCTGAGCAGGCCCAAACCGAATTCAAGCCGGTGCTCGAGCGGCTCAAGCAGGCCTTGCAGGACAAGGCTGCCGATGTGCGGGCCACCACCCGCCTGGTGGACTCACCGGCCTGTCTGGTGGTGCAGGACGGAGGCATGTCCATGCAGCTGGCGCGCATGCTCAAGTCAGCCGGCCAGAGTGTGCCCACCGTCAAGCCCATCCTGGAAGTCAATGCCTCGCACCCCTTGGTGCGCAAGCTGGAATCGGCCGACTCGGCCTTCGACGACTATGCCCACATCCTGTTTGATCAGGCTCTGCTGGCCGAGGGCGGTCTGCCGGAGGATCCGGCGGCCTATGTGAGGCGGGTCAACGCCTTGCTGGCCTGAAGTCTGTCCAGAAGGCATACTGCGAGCGCATCATGAGCGATCCAAAAGTTCTGGCCTTCGATGTTTTTGGTACGGTGGTCGATTGGCATGGCAGCATCGTGCGCGAGCTCCAGGTTCTGGCTCCGCAGCTTGACGGCAATGCCTTTGCGCTGGCTTGGCGAGCCGGCTATCAGCCGGCCATGCAGCGGGTGCGATCGGGGGAGCTGGGCTGGACACGCATCGACGACCTGCACCGGATCATCCTGGAGGACCTGCTGCCCAGGTTTGGACTGTCTGATCTGGACGAGGCGCAGCGCAGGCATCTCAACCACGTCTGGCACCGGCTCGATCCCTGGCCCGATGTGCTTGAGGGCCTCAGGCGTCTGAAAACCCGCTACCTTATTACGCCCCTGTCCAATGGCAACATCGGGCTGCTCACACAGATGGCCAAGCGGGCTGGATTGCCTTGGGATTGCATCTTGTCGGCCGAGGTGTTTCGCGCTTACAAGCCCGATCCAGCCACTTACCTTGGGGTGGCGCAGGTTTTTGATCTGGCGCCCTCGCAGGTCATGCTTTGCGCGGCCCACCACGACGATCTTCAGGCGGCGGCCGCCTGCGGCTTGCGTACGGCCTATATCGAGCGGCCACTGGAGTTTGGTGCAGCGCAGCCCAAGGACGTCTCGCCTCAGCCCGGCAACGAACTGCACGCGCGCGACTTTCTCGATCTGGCCGCGCAATTGGGCTGCTGATGAGCGGTCGGCGATCCGCCGCCGACGCGGATACGGGGCTGCCGATCGCCAGCGGGCTCAGCCGGCGGCCAGGGCCTGCTGCAGCCGCTCATGCACCAGCTTGCGAAAACCCTGCATCACCGGCGCTTCGGCCCGCCCGACCAGGCTGACGTAGGCATAACGGGCCCCGATGCTCAGGGCCGGCTGGACCGGCAGCTCGCACAGTCGCTTCGCGCGCAGGCCCTCCCGGGCGGCCTCGACGATGCCCAGATAGATCACCGGGCTGTGTTCGACCGCGCTGAGCAGGGCGTTGATATCCTCGCAGCTGATGGCGACGATGCGCTCCGGATGCATGCCCTCGCCATACTGTTCGATCAGGGTGCGCG
>CAYPSU010000073.1:0-13571 GCA_964413475.1 uncultured Polaromonas sp.
CCGCCTGTGGCGGCGGGGGGGGCGCCGATTCTGGCAATTCTTCTGGCTCATCGGGTTCATCGGCCACATCGGCTTCATCTGATGCATCGGCTACATCTGATTCATTCAACCCATCGGCTGGAGGTCCTACAGACATCAATGCTAGCTCGGAGGTTTCCTCGGCGAGTTTTTCCGAGGCGGGGGCCTCCCGCTTTCTGGGTCAGGCCGCATGGGGCGGCAACCCCACCGAAATCGATAAAGTCATGAGCTGGGGCTACGAGGCTTGGCTGGACCAGCAAATGGCCATGCCCATCCAGCAGACTTTTGTGGATTGGTTGGTGGTCAGAGGCTATGGTTCTCAGACTGCTCCAAACGCTGGTGGCGCAGGCATGATGCCCGGGTTGTGGCGGCGCTTGATGAGCAACCCCGACCTGGTGCGTCAGCGCGTGGCCTTGGCCCTGAGTGAATTTTTTGTGTGCTCTGCCGACAAGCTGATCACCGGCATGGGCTACAACCAGTTTGCCGTCGGCTATTACTGGGATATCTTGGAAACAAACGCATTTGGTAATTTCCAAAACTTGCTGCAAGACGTGACCTTGAGCCCGATGATGGGCATTTACCTCAACACCAAGGGCAATATGAAGGCCACGACCGGACGGGTGCCGGATCAAAACTATGCCCGCGAGGTGATGCAGCTCTTCACCATTGGATTGCATGAATTAAATCCCGATGGCACAGAAAAAAAAGACGCCGATGGGAACCCGATTGAAACCTACACCAACGAGCACATTGAAGGTTTGTCCAAGGTGTTCACGGGTTGGAACTTCGATATGCGAGAGAAAACCTCGACGGCTGATGCTTTCTGGCAAAACTGCCGTTGGTTGTCGCGGCCCATGTTGTTGACAGAAGCGAATCACAGCCCAGAAGCAAAGACATTTTTAAAAACCACCATTCCCCCCAATACTAAGGGCACTGAGAGTTTGAACACAGCTTTGAAAGCCTTGTTCGACCATGCCAATACCGGGCCTTTTTTCGCCAAGCAGATGATTCAGCGCTTGGTCACCAGCAATCCTTCGCCGGCTTATGTCAGGCGGGTGGCCGATGTGTTTGCCAACAACGGCCAAGGTGTCCGGGGCGACTTGAAGGCGGTGTTCAAAGCCATTTTGCTGGACCGTGAGGCCCGGCAGTTGGATGCGGGCGGCACGCACAGCAGCTTTGGCAAATTGCGCGAGCCCATGGTGCGCTTCATTCAATGGGCCAGAACGTTTTCGGCGGTGTCTGTGAAAGACCAGACCATCGCGCCCAATGAAGATGTTTACAACAAAGAATGGGTGATTTCCAACAGGATCATCCACACCGAATCGGAACTGGGGCAAGCGCCCCTGTACGCGCCGAGTGTGTTCAATTTTTTTCGGCCAGGCTACACGCCACCCAACAGCAACATCGCCCAACAAGGCATGTTGGCCCCAGAGTTTCAAATCCTCACCGAACCAGCCATCGTCGGCTATGTGAACTTCATGCAAAAAACCGTGAACAACGGGGACAGCGTGGGTCCTGCTGGCACGCCTGTGGGCGTCTTGAGAGCCGACTACGGGCGCTACCTGGACATGGCCAAAACCAAAACCCTCACCGAACTGCTCAACACCCTGACGCTTTATTTGGCGCCCCATGCGTTCAGTGCTGCAAAAATCGACGCCATGGCAGAAATTCTGAAGGGTATTCCTGAGACCAGCGATGGTTTAAAGAAACGGGTCTACACCGCGGTGTTGTTGATCATGTGCGTTCCCGAATACTTGATTCAAAGGTAAATTCATGGCTCAGTTTTCCAAAGCCACGCGCCGCGAATTCATGAAGAAAGCAGGCGCCCTGTCGGTCATGCAAGCGGCCACGCCGTTGGCGGCCAGTTTGAGCTTGATGAGCAATGCAGCAGCGCAAACAGCGACATTCTCCGATTACAAAGCCTTGGTCTGTGTGTTCATGTACGGCGCCAATGACCACTACGGGACGGTGGTGCCTTACGACAACACGCTGTACGGTCAGTACAACTTCCATCGACGAGGTGACAGGGAAATCAGCGATTGCGGGAACTACGAAGGCATCGCCTTGCTCCGTAACAAACTACTGCCGCTCACTACAACTGTCAGGTCTACTTTTCCAGACTATGCGCTGCACCCCTCCATGGACAGAATGCAGGCTTTATTCAACGCAGGACGCGCTGGCATTGTGATGAACGTGGGACCTCTGATTCAACCCACCACCCTTGCGGAGTTTAAAAACAAATCCGTCCCATTGCCGCCCAACTTGCTGTCGCACAACAACCAGCAAGCCTACTGGCAAACCGCCGTTCGTGGCGAAACCGAACCCACCGGTTGGGGCGGACGCATGGTGGACGCGTTTTTAGCCGATAAGCTAATTGGAACGGACAGTTTGACCTGTATTTCTGTCACCGGTGACGCCTTGTTCTTGTCGGGTAAGAACATCATCTCCACCAAGATGAGCACGGCTGGCGTGGCGACCATCAATCCGCTCAATACCAATTGGCACAGCACCTACGGCAATCCGGCAGGCGCGTTGGAAATGATCAGGGCCCTTTCCACCAGCCCGGGCAATCACATGATGACAGCGCAATATGCGCAGGTGATGGGTCGGAGTTTGGAAACCCACCGACGTGTTGCAGACAAGATTGGCACCAGGGCCCTCATGAAGTCTGCAGCGGACGGCAATCCTTTGGCCCAGCAGTTGCAAATGGTGGCCCGCATGATTGAAAAACGCGCCGAATGGGGACTCAAGAGGCAAGTGTTCATGGTGGGTATAGGTGGTTTCGATTTGCACGACAACCTTGTCAGTCAACACCCGGGATTATTGAAAACGGTCAGCGATGCCTGTGCAGATTTTCATGATGCCATGGCGAGCATGGGTGTTGGCAACATGGTGACCACCTTCACCGCCTCGGACTTTGGCCGCACCCTGAGCTCCAATGGCGACGGTTCGGACCATGGTTGGGGCAGCCACCATTTTGTGTTGGGTGGAGCTGTCAATGGGGGCAAGTTTTACGGAACGCCGCCTGAAATTGGGCTCGCACACAGCCAGTCGATTGGACACGGCATCTTGCTTCCCACCACATCCCTGGAACAAATGTTCGTGCCTATTGCGCAATGGTTCGGTGTGCCGCCAGGCCGGATGGGTGACGTATTTCCAAATGCCAAAAACTTTTCACCCTTGCAGGGGCTGATGGGAACGACTTGATATTCAGGTGCTTGATGGCCGGTGCGTGACGCCTGAGGCATTTGACCGTGTGCGTATCGGTGAGCAATTTTCTGTTTGAACCGGGCTCATTCAAGCCCGTGGGACGGTTCAGTCAGCTCTCATCGGCGGCCACGCGAAACCCGCAGTGGCTGGTGGTGGACATCGGCGCGTTGGACGCGCGTGCGGCCACGCGGTAGCGGTCGCAGTACGAGGCATGACACAAGAAGGAGCCGCCTCGCTGGGCCCGCTGCCCGGTGACTGCATCCACACGCGGATCGCGTAAGCTTGTCTCGAGGTGGTAGTGCGCACTGAACCCGTCCGCGCACCATTGCCAGACATTGCCGACCATTTGATAGAGGCCATAGCCATTGGCCTCGAAGCTGCGTGCGGCCATGGGGCCGGGCGTCCAGCCGGGCAGTGGCTGCGACGGGAACACGCCCTGCCAGGTGTTGCATCGGCGCTGGCCTCCAGGCTCGAATTCATTGCCCCACGGATAACGCGCCTGCACCAGGCCGCCTCGCGCGGCGTATTCCCATTGCGCCTCGGTGGGCAGGCGCAAGCCCGCCCACGCGCAATAGGCGGTGGCATCGGTCCAGGACACATGCACCACCGGATGATCCAGAAGAGCTTCGATACCACTGCCAGGGCCTTGCGGGCGCTGCCAGCAGGCCCCTTCGACGTCCAGCCACCAGGGCAGTTCGCGCGAGATGCGGCGCATCGCGGCGCGCCGCTGCACATCGACCTGCAGATAGAACACAAAGGACGATCCCGCCTGCTCGGCGTCGGTGATGTAGTGGGTGGCCCGCACGAATTCGCGGAATTCGCGGTTGGTCACGGTGGTCTCGCCGATCGAGAAGGGTGAGACTTCGACTTCGCGCGCCGGGCCTTCGCCGTCCTTCGCAAACCCCTCTTTCGCATCGCTGCCCATGATGAAGCGGCCGCCGGGCAAGCGCACCAGTCGGGGCCGGGCCACGTCGGGCGCGTGCACCGACGCAGCCGGCGGCGGTGCGCTCGCTGCCGGGGGCTCGAAACCGGGCCAGGCCATGGGCAGCGCCCATGCCGGGACGCAGCAGCTCACTCGTCTTCCCAAAAGGCGCGAGTCACGCCCTGGCTGCGCATGAGGGCGACCACTTTCTCGCGATCGAGTACGCCACAGCGCTTGGCCCAGGCCTCGTACTGGCGGGTCATGTCGGCTACGCGCTCAGGATGCTGGGCGGCCAGGTCGTGCAGTTCGGTGCGGTCCTCGACCATGTCATAGAGCTCCCAGGCCCTGCCATGCTGGCGCACCAGCTTCCAGCGGCCGATACGCACTGCGCTGTTGCCCTCGTGCTCCCAGAACATCGGCGGGCGCTGTTCAAGGTCGGCCTGGAATGCGGGCTGCAGCGAATGGCCCTCCAGCGGCAAGATGGAGCGTCCGCCCAGTGACTGCGGATACGCCACGCCCGAGATGTCGAGCACGGTGGCCATGATGTCGGGCAGGTAGCCCGGGGTGTGACGAATCTCGCCGCGCTGGGCGATGCCCTTGGGCCAATGCATGATCAACGGGGTAGAAATGCCGCCCTCGTGGATCCAGTGCTTGTACAGGCGAAACGGGGTGTTGGACAGATTGGCCCAGGCGGTGCCATAGCTTTGGTAGGTGTCTTCAGCGCCGGGCATGAGGTCTGGGTTGTTGCCAAAGCGCACCACAGCGCCGTCGCGGGTGTGCGAGCGCGCGATCATCAGCTTGTTCACCAGCTCGTCGATGGTGACGTTTTCAGGGATGTCCTCGGCACAAGCGCCGTTGTCGGCCAGGAAGATCACCAGGGTGTTGTCCAGCTCTCCATCGGCTTGGAGCTGATCGAGGATACGGCCGATGCCCTGGTCCATACGGTCGATCTGCGCGGCATACACCTCCATGCAGCGGGCCAGCCAGGCCTTGTGCTGCGCCTCGGTCCAGGCCGGCTGGCTGGGGTCGCGGTCGGTGAGCTTCCACTTGGCATCGAGGATGCCCCAGCGCACGAGTTTTTCCAGACGCTGCTCGCGCAAGGTGTCCCAGCCGGCGTCGAAGCGCCCCTTGTAGCGGGCGATGTCTTCGTCGTGTGCATGCAGCGGCCAGTGCGGCGCGGTGTAGGCCACGTACTGAAAGAAGGGGGCGCCGGCATGCTGCTGGTGGTGGTTGCGCAGCATCTTGACCGCCTCGTCGCTGATCGCGTCGGTGTAGAAAAAACCCGGTTGGCGTGCTTCGTGTTCGGCGTTTTCGTTGCCGCGTGTGAGGGTGTTGGGATCGTAGAAGCTGCCAGCGCCGATGATGGTGCCGAAGAACTCGTCGAAACCGCGCTGGCGCGGCCAGGAGTCGGTGGGCTGGGTCAGGTTGCTCGAGACATGCCACTTGCCACTGAGGTAGGTGCGATAGCCCGCCGTCTTAAGCACCTCGGCGATCGTGGCGCAGCGCTGATTGAGGTTGCCGGCATAGCCCTCTGGGCCGCTGTCGTAGGTGAGGATGCCTATGCCGGTCTGGTGCGGATGCAGGCCAGTGAGCAGCGACGCACGCGAAGGGCTGCAGCGGGCCGTGTTGTAGAACTGCGTAAAGCGCAGGCCGTTGTTGGCCAGGCGATCGAGGTTCGGGGTCTGGACTTCGCCGCCGTAGCATCCGATGTCGGAGTAGCCCATGTCGTCGTTGAGGATCAGAAGAATGTTGGGTCGCTTGTTCATGGATTCTCCAGGGAACGTTCCATTCAGGCCAGGCGCAGGCCGGCGGGATCAAAGAGGTGGGCGGCCTCGGGCGCAAAACCCAGGTGCACGGTGTCGCCCTCGTTCGTGGGTGACTGGCCCGCGACCTTGACCTTCAGGCGCGTGGGGCCGGCCTGCACGTTCAAGATGGCGTGGTCGCCAAGTTCTTCGACATACAGCACCCGAGCCGTCAGCCCCTGGGCTTGCAGGCGCAAGTCACCCGGTCGGATGCCCAGGGTGACCGGGCGTTCGGTCGGTGCGGTGGCCGCGACCGGGTGCGTGCTGCCTTCTAAAGTAACGGCAGCGCCGCTCCAGGTGCCGGGCAGCAGGTTCATCGGCGGCGTGCCGATGAAACCGGCCACGCTGGCTTGTGCCGGACGGCCGAACACTTCGCGGGGCGTGCCGATCTGCACGATGCGTCCTTCCATGAACACCGCGATGCGGTCGGCCAGGGTCATGGCCTCTTCCTGGTCGTGGGTCACATACACGGTGGTGACGCCCAGATCGCGTTGCAGTTCGCGCAGTTCCAGGCGCGTCTCCAGTCGCAGCTTGGCATCCAGGTTGGACAGGGGCTCGTCCAGCAAGAAGATGCGGGGCTGGCGCACGATGGCGCGGGCCAGGGCCACGCGTTGCTGTTGCCCGCCCGAGAGCTGGCCCGGACGGCGTGCCAGCAAGTGATCAATGCGCACGCGGGCCGCCGCCGCTTGCACCGCCTGCGCGATCTCCTCGGGCGGGCGCTTCATCATCTTCAGGGGAAAGCCAATGTTTTCGGCCACCGTCATGTGCGGATACAGCGCATAGCTTTGGAACACCATGGCCACATCGCGCGCGCCGGGCTCGTCGTGGGTGACGTCCTGGCCATCAAGACGAACCTGCCCGGCGCTGACTGGCTCCAGACCCGCCAGAATGCGCAGCGTGGTGGTCTTGCCCGAGCCGGAGGGCCCGAGCAGCACGAAAAATTCGCCGGCGCGGATGTCCAAATCGACTCCGTGCAGCACGGTGGTTTCGCCATGGCGCTTGACCACCCCTTCAAAGCGGACGCTGCCGCGTGCGTTCATCGACGTCCTCCCCCTTTAACCGCACCGACGGTGAGGCCCTTGACGATATGTTTCTGGGCCAACAGCCCCAGCAGAATCACCGGTGCCATGGCCACCATCGCACCAGCGGCCACCTTGGCCCACTGGGTCTGTTCGACCGAAATGAAATTGAACATGGCCACCGTAACGGGCCGAACCTTGTTGCCGCCGAGCACGACGGCGAACATGAACTCGTTCCAGGCGTTGAGAAACACGAACACGGTGGTGACGGCGATGCCCCCGCGCACCTGTGGCAGGATCACATGCCACAGCGCCCCCCAGCGGCCGGCGTGATCGAGCAGGGCCGCCTCTTCCATTTCATAGGGCACGTCTTCGAAATAAGACACCATCAGCCAGATGGCAAAGGGCAGCGAAAACGTCAGGTAGATGGTGACCATGCCGCTGTAGGTATCGAGCGCGCCCAGGCGCTGCAGCGCGAGGTAGTAGGGAATCACCAAACCGACCGGCGGCAGCATCTGCGTGACCAGCACATAAAAGCCGCTGGCACGCTTGAACGGATATCGAAGCCGCGCCAGCGCATAGGCAGCCGGTATGGCAAAGAGCATGGTCAGGGCGGTCGCCAAGCTGGTGACAACCAGGCTGGACCACAGATTGGGCAGGATGGAGGCCGTGCCAAACAAGACTTCGCGGTAGTTCGCCAGCGTCGGCGTGAACAACAGGACTGGCGGGTAGGCCAGCACATCGCGCTCGGTCTTGAACGAGGTGAGCAGCGCCCAGAGCACGGGGAAGGCCCAGACTGACACCAGCAGGCCAGCGACCATCCACAGCATCAACTGGCGCGGCATGGGCTTGATGAGTCTTGTCATGCGGGGCTCCTGCGACGGCGAAACAGCAGCCAGGACACAAACACGGTCAGCCCCAGCAGCACCATCGCCAGTGCCGAGCCGTAGCCGATGTTCAACTCGGTGAACGAGGTGCGGTAGGCGTACAGGTTCAGGATCTCGGTGGATGTGCCGGGCCCGCCACCGGTGGCCGCAAAGATGGCGGCGAAGGCCGACAGCGCGGTCATGGTGCGCAAGATCACCACCATCACCACCGCCGGCCGGATCAGGGGCAGTGTGATATGCCAAAACCGTTGCCAGGCGCTGGCCCGGTCCAGGCGTGCGGCTTCGTAGACATCGGGCGGCAGCGTCGCCAGCGTTGCCAGCAGCACCAGAAAAGCAAAGGGTGTCCACTGCCAGGTGTGAATGGCGATGACCGAGATCAGTGCCAGCTGCGGATCGCCCAGCCAGTTATGACTGCCCAGACCCAGCGCGCGCGTCACAAGATCGACCAGGCCAAAGTCGGGCGCAAGGACCAGCGTGCGCCAGAACAGGCCGACCACCACCGGCGCGAGCACGATGGGCAAGATGGCGGCGATGCGCAGCACCGCCTGCCCTCGCGGGATCTGCAGCACCAGCAGCGCCAGCGACAGGCCGATGATCACCTGCAGGACCACGGTGGAGGCGGTGTAGATGACCGTGAGCGTGAGCGAATTCCAAAAGCGCGGATCCGCCGTCATCTTGGTGTAGTTGCCCAGGCCGGCGAATCCCGACAACCAGGGCATGCTCATGTCGAGCTTTTGCAGGCTGTTCCAGGCCAGGAACACCAGCGGCGCGGTGGTGATCACCAGCAGCAAGACGAAGGCAGGCGCAAACAGGGCCAGCGCGAAGCGCCGTTCCTGCCGAGCCTGCGAGTCGATGCGGACGACCGCGCCGTGCGCCATCGCGCTTTAGCTACGCATGATTTGAGAGATACGCGCCTGAGCCTCGTCCAGGGCTTCCTTGGACTTCTTCTGGCCCACCAGCGCCGCCTGAATCGCGGTGGCCATGGTGTCGCCGATGGCCGGCCACTGCGGCACCCGTGGGCGCCATTCGACGTCGGTGTCCTGCTCCAGCGATTCGAGGGCGGCGTTGATGAAGTTGTCGCCCGCGTCCTTCATGGCGTTGGCGAAGTCGGTCGACTTCCACAGGGAGACGCGGTTCAAGCCCGAGCGCTTGGCCGGACCGGCGAACTTCCAGGAGGTGCGCGCCTGCGTCTCGGCGGCGGTGGCCCACATGATGAACAGCCACGTGGCTTTCTTGGCGCGCTCGGACAGGGCCGCATTGATCGGGAAGCCCCAGTTCCAGATGGAGGTGACCCGCTTGCCGGCGGGCCCGCGCGGCCAGCGCGCGTAGGCGATTTTGCCGACCACCTTGGATTTCTCGGGGTTGTTGATCACGGCCGCCGAGGAGTGGGCATCCAGGTAGCAGCCCAAGGTGCCTTGCGAGAAGGCGTCGGCGATGTCGGGCCAGTTCCAGTTACGCACGGCTGGCGGCGCAAACTGGGTCAGTGCGCTGACATACCAGTCGAGGGCGCGCACGGCCTCGGCGCTGTTGACGACCAGGTCCCTGCCTTGGAACCAGTTGCCACCAAAACCGCGGAACAGGGACGGGTACAGGTACATGTTCTGGCCGGCGCCCGCAAAACCGCGCATGGCCAGGCCGTACACGCGGTTGGCCGGGTCGTTCAAGGCCTTGGCATTGGCCAAGAGTTGGTCGTAGGTGTCGGCGGGCTTGAGACCCTTGGCGGCATAGAGGTCTTTGCGATAGACCTGCACAGTCACTTCGCCGTCGAAGGGAATGCCATAGGGCTTGCCATCGACCGAATCGGCATCGCGCCAGGCCTTGAGGATGTCGTTGTAGTTGTACCAGGCGGCATCGGTGAGCGTGGTGTCGTTGAGGTACTTGTCCAGGGGCTCAACCCACTTGTTGGCGACGTACAGCGGGTAGTACATCGGGTCGGTGGCACTGGTGGCATAGGTCGCCGTCTTGGACGACAGATCGAGCATGGACTTTTGGCGGATCTGGCCGGGCGGCACTTTTTCGGCGCGCACCTTGATGCCGGTGAGGGCCTCGAACTGCGGCAGCAGCCCCAGCAAGTTGTCGAAGTAGCTGGCCGGGATCACGGCCACGCTGATGGACTCGCCCTCGACCTGCTTCCAGTTGATCTTGGCGCTGGTGTAGGGCGCGAGGTCGGCCGCTTGTGCGTGCGCCGCCCCCATCCAACCGGCACTGCCCAGGCCGGCCACGCCCAGGGCGGCCGCCTTGCCCAGAAAGCTGCGGCGCTCGTCGTCGAATTGCGGTGCGCTCACGGGGGATTCGTTCATGGGTGTCTCCTTTAAAAGGGGGGTGGAAAGCTTGGCTGCGCGCAAAAGCGCCATGAAATCGATTACATACTCACGCAATGTAGTGGGTTTGGGCGGGCTTGTCATCGGCCCCGTTTGAGGGATTTCCCTGAGTAGGCCAGCAGATTTCCCGCGACTGTTCGGATAAATTAGTGTCCAATCGCCCCAAGATAACGATTACATGAAGCACGAGTCCACGGCCCCGTCAGCAGCCCCCGGCGCTCCCCGCAGCCGCTCGGCCGCCAAGGACGTGGCGCGCCTGGCGGGTGTGTCCACGGCGACGGTTTCGCGGGTGATGAACACCCCAGACAGCGTCGAGCCGGCCACGCGCCAGAAGGTGCTGGCCGCGGCGACCAAGCTGCGTTATGTGCCGCATGGCGCGGCGCGCACCTTGCGCAGTCACCGCAGCCGGATGGTCGGTGCCATCGTGCCCTCCTTCGACTACGCGCTGTATGCGCGCACCACCAGTGCCTTGCAGCGCCGGCTGGCCGAGCGGGGTTTTTCGCTGGTGCTGGCCGAACACCATTACGACCTCGGTGCCGAGCTGCGCGTGGCCGGGCAGCTGGTGCAACACGGCGTCGATGCCTTCGTGTTCGTGGGCCTGGACCATGAACAGGCCTTGTTCACCCTGCTCGAAGACTATGGACGTCCCTATGTGCTGGCCTGGGCGGTCGATCCGCAGCGGCGCCACCCAAGCCTGGGGTTTGACAACCGCGGCACCACCTACGCGATGGGGCGGCACCTGTTGGACCTGGGACACCGGCGCTTTGGTTTGCTCAGTGCGCCGCTGGCAGGCAATGACCGTGCGCGCACAAGGGGCGAGGGCCTGCGCGAGGCGCTGGCTGAGGCGGGCCTGAAGCTCGATGACCGCTGCGTGCAGTACGCGCCGATCGCGCTGCAGGCGGCGCGCGAGGCCATGCACAAGCTGCTGGCACTGCCCGAGCCGCCAACCGCGGTGGTTGCCACCAACGATGTGTTTGCGGTGGGCGCAATGCTCGCGTGCCGCGAGGCGGGTGTTCGGGTGCCGCAGGACATCAGCATCACCGGCGTGGACAACACCGACCTGGGCGCCACGCAGACGCCGGGGCTGACCAGCGTCTCCACGCCCATCGTCGATGTGGGCCGCGCAGCGGCCGACCAGCTGGTGGCGCGGCTGGAGGGGCAGCCCTATGAAGCTTTCCAGGTGTTTCCGGCCGATATCGTGCACCGAGGGACCACCGCACCGCCGCGGGTGGGGGCTTTGCGAAGTCGGCCCTAGGGCGGGGGCTGGCCCAGCGCCTCAGGCCGCCACGCCCACTCCATTCACCAGGGACTCACCGCGCACCAGAGTTGCCCACCGAGGCTTGGCCTTTGTCGCAAGCGACGCACGGTATTGTGGGCAACTGCAGCACCTGTGCCCGTCGATCGCAGTCTCTCTATTTCTTGGGGCAAAACGGTTCAGAAAAGCGTAGCCACTTCCAACACATGACCATCCCTCTTCTCTACACCTACCGCCGCTGCCCCTATGCCATGCGGGCCCGCATGGCTTTGCTGCAAGCGGGCGTGTTGTACCAAGCGCTGGAAGTGTCTTTGCGCGACAAACCCGCCGCCATGCTGGCCTTGTCGCCCAAAGGCACGGTACCGGTGTTGGTGTTGCCCAGCGGGCAGGTGTTGGACCAAAGCCTGGACATCATGCAATGGGCGTTTGCACAAACGGCCGACGCGCAAACCTGGTGGGCGAGGGCGCAAACCCCTGACAACCAAGCCCTGATGGCGGTCTGCGATGGCCGCTTCAAACACCACCTGGACCGCTACAAATACCCGCAGCGTTACGCCGATGCCCAAGACCGTGCGCACCATCAAACGCAGGCGCTGGTCTTGCTGCTCGAACCCTTGAACCAAGCGCTGCAAAGCACCGGCTTGTTGGGCGGCACCACGCCTTGCGCTGCCGACATCGGCATCTTTCCGTTTGTGCGCCAGTGCGCGGCGGTGGACCCCGCCTGGTTCGAGGCCTTGCCCTTGCCGCATCTGCAAGCCTGGTTGGCGGGCTGGCTCGACCATTCTTTGTTTGCGGTGGCGATGAGGAAAGTGGATGCTGTTCAAGCCGTGTCAATTTGAACATGCTTTTTAAAAAATCTATATAAATTAGATACTTACAAAAAAGCATATTCAAACCCAGGCCAGCAAGTGCTGCATTTCAAGCCGCCAACCCATTCAAAAAATCATCCGCCCGCAGCACCTGAATCTCGGCCAACGCATGGCTGTGCGGCAAATGGCGCACCACCTGCACCGCTTGCGCTTGCGGCTGTTCGCGGGCAAAGCGCAGCAGGGCGCGGTGGGGTTTGGGGTCTGACAGTTTGCATTCCACCAACTGGGTCAGTTGGCCTTTGTGGCTCAGCGCAAAGTCCACCTCGGCGCCGTCTTTGGTGCGGATGTAGTGCAACCCGGCTTCTTGGCCTTGCACGTCGTGTTGCCACTGCACATGCTTGAGCAAGGCGGTGGCCACCAGGTTTTCAAAGCGCAGACCGTCGTCGCCCAGCACCAGGCCGGTGTCGTAAAAATAAACCTTGGGCGCTTGCAGCACAGACCGGGCAATGTTGTCGTGAAAAGGGCGCACCACAAAGACGATGTAGAGCGCTTCCAAAATGTCGAGGTATTTTTTCAGCGTGACGGGCGAGACGGCCAAGTCGCGCCCAATGCTGGCCAGCGACAGCGGTGAGCCCACGCGCGAGCGCAGCAACTCGGCGAACAGCCGAATGGCGTTGACCTCTTGAATGCGCGAAAACTCCAGCACATCGTTGCGCACCAGGCCGTCAAAGTATTGCCTGCGCCAGCGCTCGGCCTGCGCGTTGTCGGGGGCCAAACAGGGCTCGGGAAAGCCGCCGCGCTCGAGCAAATGTGTCAGCGCCGCATCGGGTGCGGCCCCGGTTTGTTCGCACCATTCGCGCACCGAGAGGGGGTGCAGGCGCAAGCCAAAAAAGCGCCCAGCCAAGGATTCACCGCTTTGTCTAAAGGTGTCCATGCGGGCGCTGCCCGTCACCAGCAGTTGCTGCGAGGCGGGTTTGCCGTCCACCACGCCTTTGAGCCAGGCTTTCCAGTTGGGCATTTTGTGGATTTCATCCAGCACCAGCAGGGGGGCCAGGGGGTTCCAGCGTTGGTTCAGGATGATGGCCCGGTCTGCGGGCACGTCGTAATTCAGGTATTGCCCGCCTTGCTGGGCGATGAGCTGGCGGCTGAGCGTGGTTTTCCCAACCTGGCGCGGGCCGGTCAGGAACACCATTTTTTGGGCCAGGTCGGCCTGCACGCGGTCATCAAGGTAGCGTTTCATGCGCTGATTTTACGACCAAACGATAGAGCTTTATTAAAAAGTCGCGACTATTTGATAAAGTTGCGTGGTTTGGTCGCTACGATGGCTG
>CAYPSU010000074.1:0-13505 GCA_964413475.1 uncultured Polaromonas sp.
GTGCGCGAGGTGGTGGGCAAGATGAAGATGGACTCGGCCCTGGCCGAGGAGCGCGACCAGATCGCCCCCCGGGTGCGCTCGCTGATGCAGACCATCCTGGATCGATACAAAGTGGGTATCGAGGTGGTGGGCATCAACCTGCAGCAAAGCGGTGTGCGTCCCCCCGAGCAGGTGCAGGCCGCCTTTGACGATGTGCTCAAGGCCGGTCAGGAGCGCGAGCGTGCCAAGAATGAGGCCCAAGCCTATGCCAATGACGTTGTGCCTCGTGCGGTGGGCTCTGCGTCGCGGCTCCAGGAGGAGGCCCAGGCCTACAAGTCCCGTATCGTGGCACAGGCGCAAGGTGATGCGCAGCGCTTCCGATCGGTTCTGACCGAATATCAGAAGGCGCCGCAGGTTACCCGTGAACGTATGTACGTGGACACCATGCAGCAGGTCTTCACCAATGTCAGCAAGGTCATGATCGAGTCGAGGCAAGGCTCCAATCTGCTGTACCTGCCTTTGGACAAGTTGATGCAGGCCACGACCATGGGCGCAACGGAGCCAACCATGAACCCATCGATCCCGGCGCCGACCTCGCCCAATTCCTCGCCTGCCGCCGGGGGGGCTGACCCGCGCAGCCGTGACACCTCGCGAACCCGCGAGCGCGACGGACGCTGAAGGGGAACCGACCATGAACCGTATCGGATTTATCGTTTCTTCTGCTCTGGTGCTGCTGGCCTTTTTGGGGTCCACGCTTTTCGTGGTGGACCAGCGTCAGTTTGGCGTGGTGTACGCACTCGGTCAGATCAAGGAAGTCATTACCGAGCCCGGCTTGAATTTCAAGCTGCCGCCGCCTTTCCAAAATGTCTCTTACATCGACAAACGGCTCTTGACCCTAGACAGTACCGACCCCGAACCCATGCTCACCGCCGAGAAGCAGCGGGTGGTGATCGATTGGTATGTTCGATGGCGCATCACCCAGCCTAGCGACTACATTCGCAATGTGGGTTTGGACGAGCGCACTGGCGCCAACCAGCTCAGCCGTGTGGTTCGCAATGCTTTCCAGGAAGAGATCAACAAGCGCACGGTCAAGGATTTACTCTCGCTCAAGCGCGAGCAGCTGATGACCGATGTGAAGACCGAAGTCCAGCAGGCGGTCAAAGGCAGTAAGCCCTGGGGCGTGGAAATTGTCGATGTGCGAATCACCCGCGTGGACTATGTCGAGGCCATCACCGAGTCGGTTTACCGGCGCATGGAGGCCGAGCGCAAGCGGGTGGCCAATGAACTGCGATCAACCGGTGGGGCCGAAGGCGAAAAGATACGTGCTGATGCCGATCGGCAGCGTGAGGTCACCATCGCCAATGCCTACCGGGATGCCCAAAAGATCAAAGGTGAGGGCGATGCCGAGGCGGCACGCATCTACAACGATGCTTTTGGACGTGATCCGCAGTTTGCCCAGTTCTACCGCAGTCTGGAGGCCTACAAGGCCAGCTTCAACAAGAAGTCCGATCTGATGGTGATCGACCCCTCGTCGGAGTTCTTCCGCGCCATGCGGGGTTCGGGCGCTGGCCAGGCACAGCCTAATCCGCCGCGACGCTGATCGGCCCAGGCCTTGGACAGCAGCACGTTCTGGCAGGCGCTGGCGCTGGTTCTTGTGATCGAGGGTCTGCTGCCCTTGCTGGTGCCCGACCGTTGGCGCCATACCTTTGAGCAGTTGCTCAGGCTCAGCGATGGGCAACTGCGTTTCTTTGGCCTGATCAGCGTCAGCCTCGGCCTTCTGGGGCTGTGGTTGCTGTCCTGAGCCGGGGGCCTGACTGCCGGCCGGTAGAATCCCGGCTTTAACAGCCCATCCGCACTGCGATGCCTGCTCGTTCCTCGTCCTGGCAACTGCCGGACCAAATTGCTGATGTCCTGCCCTCGGAGGCCCGTCACATAGAAGAGCTCAGGCGGCGGCTGCTCGATAGCGCGCGCAGCTATGGCTATGAGTTGGTCATGCCGCCGCTGCTCGAGCATCTGGACTCGCTCCTGACCGGTACCGGTGAAGCCTTGGGGTTGCAGACCTTCAAGCTGGTCGATCAGCTCTCCGGGCGGACTTTGGGTTTGCGTGCTGACACCACGCCGCAGGTTGCACGGATCGATGCTCACCTGCTCAACCGCGAGGGCGTGACCCGCCTTTGCTACTGTGGCCCGGTGCTGCACACCCGGGCTGATCGTCCTCATGCCACCCGAGAGCCGCTGCAATTCGGCGCGGAAATTTATGGCCATGCCGGCCTGGAGGCTGACCTGGAGGTGCAGGGTCTGGCCATCGAGGCTCTGCGAGCGGCTGGCTGCGGCCCGCTGCAGGTGGATATGGCTGATGTGCGCATCGTCAATGCGCTGTTGGCCGGCACTCGACTGAGCGCAACGGCCCAGGCCCGTATTCATGCAGCTCTGGCGGCCAAGGACGCGACCGGCCTGAAGGACCTGCTCGAAGGGCAGGCGAGTTTGCCAGCGGCTTCGGTTGTCGGTCTGCAGACTTTGCTGCATCTTTACGGGGATCGCAAGGTTCTGGCCGAGGCCAGACGGGCCTTGGCTGGGGTGGAAGGCGTTTCAGCTGCGCTGGATGAGATGGACCGGCTGGCGTCCCAGCTTGCCACCCTTCAGCCCGATCTGGTCCTGAGCTTTGACCTGGCTGACCTGCGCGGCTACGCCTATTACAGCGGGATTCGATTTGCTATTTACGGGCAGGGCGAAGAACTCGCACGTGGTGGGCGCTACGACGAAGTCGGTGCGGTTTTTGGACGCAAACGGCCAGCGGCTGGGTTCAGTCTGGATCTCAAGGAATTGGTCAGTGTTCTGCCTGCGAGGCCCCTGCGTGCGGCCATCCGGGCGCCCTGGAGCGAAGATCCTGCGGTCAGGCAGGCCATTGCACGGCTGCGCCAGGAAGGCCATACCGTCGTCTGTGTGCTGCCGGGTCATGAGCACGAGGTCAATGAGTTTGACTGCGACCGTGAATTGGTCCGCGCTGCCGGCCACTGGGTCGTGCAGGCCATCGATCGCGCCGCCTAAGGTCGGCGCGCCCATTCCCTACAAGCGAAACATGAACATGAAACACGATCAATCTGCCACGCCTGGACGCAACGTGGTGGTGGTGGGCACCCAGTGGGGCGACGAGGGCAAGGGCAAGCTGGTGGACTGGCTGACTGAAAAATCCCAGGGCGTGGTGCGCTTCCAAGGCGGCCACAACGCCGGCCACACCTTGGTCATCAATGGTGTGAAGACCGCGCTGCATCTTATTCCCAGCGGCATCATGCGCCCGGGCGTGCGGTGCTATATCGGCAACGGCGTAGTGCTCTCGGTGGCCAAGCTGCTCGAGGAAATCGAGGGCCTTGAAAAGGCCGGTGTGCAGGTGCGTTCTCGGCTGCGTATCAGCGAAAGCTGCCCGCTTATTTTGCCCTTCCATGCGGCGCTTGATGTGGCCCGCGAGGCGGCCAAGGAGAAACCCGGTGCTGCGAAGATCGGGACCACCGGCCGTGGTGTCGGGCCGGCCTATGAAGACACGATTGCCCGTCGCGCCCTGCGCGTGCAGGATCTGCGCCATCCGCAGCGCTTTGCCGAGAAGCTGCGCGATCTTTTGGATCTGCACAATTTTGTGCTCACCGGCTACCTTGAGGCGCCTGCCATCGATTTTCGGGCGGTCTATGACGAGGCGATGCGCCATGCCGAACTGATCAAGCCCATGATGGCCGACGTCTCGCGTGAGCTCAATGAGGCCCACAGGGCGGGTGCCAATCTTCTCTTTGAAGGCGCTCAGGGCACCTTGCTCGATGTCGACCACGGCACCTATCCTTTTGTCACCTCCAGCAACTGCGTGGCCGGCAATGCGGCGGCGGGCTCAGGCGTGGGCCCTGGGATGCTGCACTATGTGCTGGGCATCACCAAAGCTTACTGCACTCGCGTGGGCGGCGGTCCTTTCCCGACGGAGCTGGACTGGCAGACCCCGGGTACGGTGGGGTATCACTTGTCGAGCGTGGGCGCCGAAAAGGGCGTGACCACCGGTCGCAGCCGGCGCTGTGGCTGGTTCGACGCCGCCCTGCTCAAGCGCTCGGCCCAGGTCAATGGACTGTCCGGCCTGTGCATCACCAAGCTCGATGTTCTTGATGGTTTGCAGGAGCTCAAGTTGTGCGTAGGCTACCGGCTCGACGGTCAGACGGTGGACATCTTGCCGATGGGGGCCGACGATATCGCCCGTTGTGAGCCCATCTACGAAACCTTGCCCGGCTGGACACAAACCACGGTGGGCGTGACCGACCGTGACCGATTGCCGGTGCAGGCCCGTAACTACCTGCAGCGCATCGAGGAGACAACCGGCGTGCCCATCGCTATCATTTCCACCAGCCCCGACCGCGATCACACCATCGTTTTGCGTGATCCTTTCGTGGCGTAATCTTCAAGACCGATTCCAACAACCGATCCCACGCCCAGGAGAAAGAGCCCATGTTGACCGAAGATGGCAAGCATTTGTATGTCAGCTATGACGAATACCACAACCTGATTGAAAAGCTTGCCATCCGAGTTCACCAGTCGGGTTGGGCCTTCGATACCATCCTGTGCTTGGCCCGAGGCGGTATGCGCCCCGGCGATATCCTCTCTCGCATCTTTGACAAACCTTTGGCCATCATGTCCACCAGCTCCTATCGGGCCGAGGTGGGTACGGTGCAGGGCACTCTGGATATTGCCCGCTACATCACCACTCCCAAGGGTGAAATTGCCGGCAAGGTGTTGCTGGTCGATGATCTGGCCGATTCGGGTCACACACTCAATGCAGTGGTCGATCTGCTGCGCTCCAACTACAAACCCATCACCGAACTGCGTACCGCAGTCATCTGGACCAAAGCCCTGTCGAGCTTCAAGGCTGACTATTCGGTGGACTTCCTGCCGACCAATCCTTGGATCCATCAGCCCTTCGAAAGCTATGACTCGATGGGCCCGGACAAATTGCTGGAAAAGTGGCGGGTTTGAGGGCCTGCCGTACTGACTGATGATCTTCTCAGCCAGGTGGTCCGACCTGGGGATACATCAGCGGAGTGTTTTTTCTCAGGGTTGTTCGAGTTGGGCTGCTTGCTTGCCGATGTCTTTTAAGATCGGGTCATGACCGTTTCCACCACTGCCCTCATTCATCACCCCTACCAGCCCCCGGCTGGCTTTGAGGCCATCACCGTTCCGGTTCACAAGGCCTCCACCGTCATCTTCCCGAACGTCCAAGCCTTGCGTTCGCGGGACTGGACCCACCAGAGTGGCTATTCCTATGGACTGGCCGGCACGCCCACCAGTTTCGTGCTGGAAGAGCGGCTGGCCACTTTGGAGGGGGGTCACTACTGCGTTTTGGCACCCAGCGGTCTGTCTGCCCTCAGCTTGGTGGATATGGCCTTTCTGGCCACCGGTGACGAGGTGCTGATTCCGGATAACGCCTACGGCCCGAACAAGGCCTTCGCTCAAAACGAGTTGCGTCAGTGGGGCATTCGCTGTGACTTCTATGACCCGATGAACCCGGCAGACTTGGCGGCGCGACTCAATCCCCGCACCCGGCTGGTCTGGCTCGAGGCAGCCGGCTCCCTCACGCTGGAATATCCTGACCTGCCCGCCCTGGTCGCGGTGGTGCGTGACTTCGAGGCCTGTCATCCCAAGGGTATGGTGATTGCGCTGGACAACACCTGGGGCGCAGGGATCGCGTTTTGTGCCTTCGAGATGGGGGTCGACATCAGTGTGCAAGCCTTGACGAAATATCCCTCAGGGGGCGCCGACGTACTTATGGGGTCGGTGGTCAGCCGTGATCAGGCCCTGCACCATCAGGTGCTGCAGTGTCATTCACGCCTCGGATTGGGGGTGGCGGCCAATGATGTGGAGCTGGTCTTGCGCGGCCTGCCGTCGATGGCCCTGCGCTATGCGGCGCAGGATGCTTCCACGCGGGAACTGGCGCATTGGCTGCAGGCTCAGCCGTATTTCGAGCGGGTGCTGCATCCTTGCTTGCCCGATTCACCCGGTCACAGCGCCTGGAAGCGAGACGCGCAGGCGGCGGCCTGTCTGGTCAGCGTGGTGTTTGATCCGCGTTATCCTCAGGAGCAGGTTGACCGTTTCTGCGACAGCCTCAAGTTGTTTCGTCTGGGCTTCAGTTGGGCCGGTCCCATGAGCTTGTGTGTTCCCTATCACTGGCCCGCCATCCGCGGCATGGACGTGCCCTATCGGGGTTGTCTGGTGCGGCTGTCGGTCGGGCTGGAGGCGGTCGATGATCTGAAGGCCGATATCGCGCAGGCCTTAGCCCAAATTTAGCCGGCGCGCGTCGGGCCCGCGAAGCCAGCATTGAGGTCGCATCAGCGGTGTGCAGCCAAAATCTGCCGTGCCAGATCCTTCATGGCGTCGTGGCTATGGTCACGAGCGGCGATCGTCCAGGCGCTCTGGTATTGGACGAAGTTGCGCTGCATCGACTGCAGATAGCTCGGGTCGTAGTGCTTCGCCAGCAGATCCTCGAAAACCTCTGCGGTCCGTCCGCCGCGGGCCATCTCTTGCCAGTTCCGAACGAGGTCACCGCCGCGTAATTGGACCAAGGTGGCTAAGCGTTCGCAGAAAAAGTTCGTATCCTGAGCAAGAAAATCATAGTCTTGCAGCAAAAGTTTGACTCTTTCTCCCATAGGGAGTTCTAGTCGCAGACAGTCGCTCGCACGCATGGCTTGAATAAGACTGTCCGGAAGGGTCACGTTCCCGACCTTCTTGCTTTCACTTTCCACATAGACCCAACGTTCTGATGAAAAGCGCCGTAAAGCGTTCCAAACCAGAGTGTCGAAGGCTTTTTGCGTGGGCTGACTTTGGCCGGGTACCAAGCCGAGCACGGAGCCGCGGTGGCGCGCCAAGTCTTCCAGATCCAGCACCTGAGCGCCCTGGTCAGCCAAAGCATGCAACAGGCGGGTTTTTCCGGTTCCGGTGGTGCCACAGATCACCTGAAACCGCAGTCGCTCGACCTGACGCGGCAGGTCCAGGAGCATGGCCGCCCGAAAAGCCTTGTAGCCGCCTTCAATCAGGCTGGCATGAAAGCCGATCAAGTTCAGAATCAAACCGAGCGAGCCGCTGCGTTTGCCGCCGCGCCAACAGTAAATGAGCGGCTCCCATTGCTTGGGCTTGTCCTCTAGCTCGCGCTCAATGTGGGTCGATATATTGCGCAGGGCCATCACCGCGCCGTGCTTTGTGGCTTCAAAGCCGTTGACCTGCTTGTATTCGGTGCCGATCTGTTGGCGCTGCTGATCGTCCAGCGTCGGCCAGTTGACCGCCCCGGGCAGATGATCTTGGGCATATTCGGCCGGCGAGCGGGCGTCGATGATGGCCGAGAATGAATCCAGGCTTTCCAGGGCTGTCTCGGCAGAGATGGTTTGCAGACTCACTTCAGCAGCTTCTTCAGCTCGGGCCAGACATTGTCGAGCATCAGGGCCTGCGCACGTTCATTGGGATGGATGCGGTCAGACTGAAACAGTTCGGTCGGATCGGGGCGATCGGCCACGCCCTTGAGAAAAAAAGGCACCAGCGCACTGCCGGTTTGCCGGGCGACCTTGGTGTAGAGGCCGGCGAAATCGGCTGCGTAGCGGGCGCCATAGTTGGGGGGCATCTGCATGCCCAGCAGCAGTACACGCGAACCGATCTTGCGGCTGGCCTTGACCATGGCATTGAGGTTGTCTTCGGTCTGACTCAGCGGCAGTCCGCGCAGGGCATCGTTGCCACCAAGCTCGATGATCACGATCGCGGGGCGATTTTGCTCCAGCAGGGCGGGCAAGCGGGAGCGGCCGCCTGCGGTGGTGTCGCCACTGACGCTGGCATTGACCACCGTTTCCTTGCGCCCGAGCTCACGCAGGCGCTGCTCGAGCAGGGCAACCCAGCCACTCCCTCGCCGAAGGCCGTACTCGGCGCTTAAGGAGTCGCCTATCACCAGCAGTCCCGCGCCCTGCGCCTTGGGGCTCAGCGCAGCAGTCTGTCCGTGCGCCGTTCCTATCAGGCTCAATCCGGCGGCCAGAATCAGGCGCCTGCGGTCGGACAAAGTCCCGACTTGCCGGAGGCTTGATCCCGACTTGTTACAGTGGCCTCCGGGGACGCTGCCCGTGATGAGGCAGCCTTCTTCCCGGCATAAACCCTTGAACTCTTCCTTCATGTCCTTATCCGATCCGGCTCCAGATCCTGCGGCTATCCCCCGTGCCCGCCACGAGGCCCGTCAGCCTATCATCGTTGT
This sequence comes from uncultured Polaromonas sp., assembly GCA_964413475.1. Taxonomy (GTDB): domain Bacteria; phylum Pseudomonadota; class Gammaproteobacteria; order Burkholderiales; family Burkholderiaceae_C; genus Polaromonas. The sequence goes on from CAYPSU010000074.1 coordinate 8,228, forward strand.
CGATCACGTTTCCAAGACGGTCAACGATTCCACGGGAACTCTCACCATTTTGCGCGATATCAACATCCAGTTTGCGCCCAGGGAGACCGTGGCCATTGTGGGCGCCTCCGGATCGGGCAAGAGCACTCTGCTGTCCATCATTGCCGGACTTGATCGACCCACCGCAGGAACGGTGCGTTTGGACGGGCAGGACTTGTTTGAGCTCGACGAGGATGCGCGGGCGGCCCTGCGTGCTCAGAAGATGGGTTTTGTCTTCCAGAGTTTTCAGCTCATGGCCCACATGAATGCCTTGGAAAACGTGATGCTGCCGCTGGAGCTCGCCGGGGTTCGGGGAGCGCGTGCCCAGGCGGTCGATATGCTCGAGCGGGTGGGGCTGGGGCAGCGATTGGGTCATTACCCGCGGGTGCTTTCGGGCGGAGAGCAGCAACGCGTCGCGCTGGCGCGGGCTTTTGTGGTCAAGCCCGCGGTGTTGCTGGCCGATGAGCCCACGGGTAGCCTGGACTTTGCCACCGGGGAGACCATCCTTTCGTTGATGATGGCTCTCAATCAGGAACTGGGCACCACCCTGATTCTGGTGACCCACGACCAACAGCTGGCGGCCAGGTGCGGTCGGCGTGTGGTGATCGAGGCTGGGCGTGTGGTGAGTGCCTGAAGTCTCGGTGGCCGATGGCATCGGCTTGCAGAGCCGATAATCGCGGTTGTGACTTCATCGGCCAAGACTCTTTTCGGATTCCATGCGGTAGGCGTTCGGCTCAAGACTGCGCCCCAGTCGGTGCTGGAGGTCTATGTGGATGTCAGCCGGCGCGATGCGCGGATGCGTCAGTTTTTGCAGCGCGCGCGCGAAGCGGGCGTGCGTCTGATCGAGTCGGACGGTTTGCGCTTGGCCAGGCTCAGCGGCAGCCACGGACACCAGGGCGTGGTGGCCCGAGTCCAGCCGATCGACCAGGCTCGATCCCTCGACACCCTGCTCGAACAGCTTGAGGCCCGAGCGCAGCAGCCCCTGCTGCTCATTCTCGATGGTGTGACCGACCCGCATAACCTGGGCGCCTGCCTGCGGGTGGCCGATGGGGCCGGTGCTCATGCTGTTATTGCGCCCAAGGACCATGCCGCAGGCCTGAGCGCCACCGTGGCTAAGGTGGCCAGCGGCGCTGCAGAGACGGTGCCTTATTTCATGGTGACCAATCTGGCGCGCACGCTGGGTGAGTTGCGAGAGCGCGATATTTGGTGTCTGGGCACCAGCGACGATGCGCCGCGATCGATTTACGAGACTGATCTGCGCCGGCCGCTGGCCTGGGTGCTTGGCGCCGAGGGCCAGGGTCTGCGCCAGCTCACCCGCAAGAGCTGTGATGAATTGGTGAGCATCCCCATGCAAGGGGCGGTGGAAAGCCTCAATGTGTCGGTGGCCAGCGGCGTTTGTCTTTATGAGGCCTTGCGCCAGCGGCGTTAAGGCTCAGGACAGGAAGAAGACTCCGAGCAGTGCGCCAGCGGCCAGTAGCCAAAGGATGTGCAGCCGGGTGCGCCAGACCAGGGCGGTGGCGATCGAAGCGATCAGCCAGACCGGCCATTGAGAAGAGGGTGGCGCGCTGGCACCAGCCAGAATGGTGCCGGTGGCCATCAGCAGACCAACCACCGTAGGCGCCAACCCCTGCTTGAAGGCCCGGATGATGCGCAGATCGCGGTTGCGGTGGATCCACTGTCCGGCGGTGTAGGCCAGCAGCGAGCTCGGCAGCAGGATGCTCAGCAGGGCCGCCAGAGCGCCGACCGGAGCCAAGACTCCCGCCCCGGTATTGAGCCCGACATGCCAGCCCATCAGGGCCACAAACAGGATATTGGGCCCCGGCGCTGCCTGGGCCAGCGCCACACTGGCATTGAATTGGCTGTCCAGCAGCCATTGTTGTTCCTTGACCAGATAGCGGTGCATATCCGGTAGCGTGGTGATCGCCCCGCCTACGCCTAACAGGGACAGGGTGGCAAAGTGAAGCACCAGCTGCAGCCAGTCTGAGGGACTCAGGTTCAGCGGCATCACGGATGCAGTCGTTTGTAGGCCCAGACCATGCCGATGGCGCCCAGAGCCAGCAGCACCCAGGCCAGCGGGAGCCGCAAACCGGCCACCGCGATCAGACAGCCCAGGCCCAGGACCAGGCAGCGGGCACTGCCCAGCACATTGGTTTTCAGGCCAGGGATGAGCTTGAGGCCGGTGGCCGTGATCAGGCCTGCCGATACGGCGCCCATGCCTCGCAGAGCCCCGGCCATCATCGGGTACTGGTCAAATTGCCCGTAGATCAGGGCCAAGAGCAAGATGACCAGCGCGGGCAGGGTCAGCATCCCGCCCACGGCAGCCACTGCCCCGCGCCAGCCAAAGTGTCGACCGCCCAGCATGATGGCTATATTGATCACATTGGGCCCCGGCATGATCTGAGCGACCGCCCATTCCTCGATGAATTCTTCCCGGGTCAGCCAGCGCTTTTTCTCCACCAGCTCCCGTTGCGCGACCGCCAGGACGCCGCCAAAACCTTGCAGCGCCAGCCAATTGAAGGACAGGAACAGATCACCCAGGGATTGCGGTTCCCGCCGAGCGGGCTCCTCCGCGGTCAAGGTGGGGAGGTTCGTGTTCATGGCCGAAGATCGCCTGGTCCGCCGAGCGTGATCGGCCGGCTCAGACCGTCATCCCGCCGCAGACTTCGATCACCGCTCCGTTGATGTAGCTGGCCTCGTCGCTGGCCAAAAAAGCGTAGACGTTGGCAATTTCCTCGGGTCGCCCCAGCCGCTTGAGCGGCACCCTTTCGCGCATCGAGGTCAGGACCTCCGTCGGCATACTGTCGAGGATCGGTGTCTCGATAAACCCCGGTGCCACAGCGTTGACCCGCACCCCTTTAGGACCGAGTTCCCGGGCCCAGGTTTTGGTCAGGCCGATGACGCCGAACTTGCTGGCCGCATAGTTGGTCTGGCCAAAGTTACCGTAAATGCCCACCACCGAGCTGGCATTGAGAATGACGCCGCTGCCCTGCTGCACCATTCCATCAGCCACTGCCTGGGCGCAATGGAAAACGCCGCGCAGATTGACATCAATGACGCGGTCGAACTGGGCCTGCGTCATCTTGACCAATCGCGCATCCTGCGTGATACCTGCGTTGTTGACCAACACATCAATACGGCCCAATCGCTCTGACACTTGGGTCACGACCGCATCCACCTGGCTGCGATCTGTCACGTCCATCAGAAAACCCTCGACTCGAGCGGTGCGTTGTCGGCATGAATGGACGGCTGAGTCCACGCCTGCCTGTCGGACATCACAAATCACGACAGCTGCGCCTTCTTCGGCGAATTTGATCGCGGTCGCCAGGCCGATGCCCTGTGCCGCACCGGTGATGATGCAAACCTTGTCTTGAAGTCGTCCCATGTTTGACCCGGCTCTTTTAAATCTCTTTGCGCCCCATCGCACCAAGCGCTTGAAGCTTGCGATGAGCTTGAAAGAGCCCAAGTTTAAGTCCGGGGCCGGGGCGGCTTCACCGTCTGGTGTCTATCTCGGGACGGTCAACCCTGGCGCGGCGATGGCTGGCAAGCGCGACTGACTGGGTGGCCTCGGCCTCATGCCGCTGGGCCTTCAAGCTGATTTTCTGCTGGGCTTGGCTCTGTGCCGGCGAAGGGGCCTCAGCGTCGATCTTGGGTTTGGGTACGCGGGGAGGGGGCTGCGGTGTCGTACCGTTGAGGCATCCCGAGAGGGCGGCACAAACCATGATCCAGGTAGCGCTCGTGCAAAGGGTTTTGTCCAAAAATCGCATAGATGGACTGTGCGCGGACCTGTATCGGCTGGCCGTGCGCGGGCGTCGCGTGCGGTGGTCGGACCCGTTCTCGACCCAACTGCTCTGGCCTTTCCAAGCACCATGTCGGGCCGACCTGCCCAGATCAAAGGTCTTGCTGGGCGCCACTCTGTAGCCGAGGTCCTCCCCTCTAGAATGCCGCTGATCCATGACCGCTTACGCCGACGTTTCCCTTTTCCCGCGTGATGCCAAGCCGCTGACCAGCTACCGCAAGTACTGGGCGCATCGGTTCGGGACCGCTCCCTTCCTGCCCATGAGTCGGGAGGAGATGGCGCAGTTGGGTTGGGACAGTTGCGACATCATCATCGTCACCGGCGATGCCTATGTTGACCATCCGAGCTTTGGCATGGCAGTCATCGGCCGCATGCTGGAAGATCAGGGGTTTCGGGTCGGCATCATCGCGCAGCCCGACTGGCAATCGGCCGAGCCGTTCAAGGCCCTGGGCCGTCCCAATCTGTTCTACGGTGTAACGGCCGGCAATATGGATTCGATGATCAATCGCTATACCGCCGACCGCAAGATTCGCACTGACGATGCCTACACCGCCGGTGCAATGGCGGGCAAGCGGCCTGACCGGGCAGCTCTGGTGTATTCCCAGCGATGCCGGGAGGCCTACAAGGATGTGCCCATTGTCATGGGCGGTATTGAGGGATCTCTTCGTCGAATCGCGCATTACGACTATTGGTCTGACAAGGTCCGTCGCAGCATCGTGGTTGACGCCAAGTGCGACATCTTGCTCTACGGCAATGCTGAGCGGGCCATTGTTGAGATCGCGCATCGCCTGGCCGCTCGCGAGCCCATCGAGCGTATCACCGATGTTCGCGGCACGGCCTTCGTTCGCAGAAGCGGCGACCCGGCCGTCGCGGGATGGTTCGAGATCGATTCCACCAGCGTCGACAGGCCAGGCCGGGTCGATGCCCATGTCAATCCCTATTTGATGGTCTCGGATCAGGCGCGTTTGCAAGGAGCCAGTTGTGCCCGCGAAGACGAGGCCCAGGCCGTGGCCGATGCGGCCAATGGTCGGTCACAGCCCATCGCCTTTGTGCCGAATCCGGGCCTCAGCGGTAAGTCCAAGGTGCCGCCCCGCGAGCGCAGCGTGATCCGCCTGCCCAGCTACGAACAGGTCAGGGCCGATTCCGTGCTGTATGCCCATGCCAATCGGGTGCTGCATCTGGAAACCAACCCTGGCAATGCGCGGGCGCTGGTGCAGGCCCATGGCCAGGGCGTGACCGCGCGCGATGTGTGGATAAATCCACCACCGATACCCCTGAGCACGGCCGAGATGGATCATGTGTTCGATCTACCCTATGCACGCAGCCCGCATCCGGTCTACGCCGATGAGAACGGCAGTCATGATCACGCCACCAAAATTCCCGCCTGGGAAATGATCCGCTTCAGCGTGAACATCATGCGCGGCTGCTTTGGCGGCTGCACCTTCTGCTCCATCACCGAGCACG
>CAYPSU010000075.1:0-13414 GCA_964413475.1 uncultured Polaromonas sp.
GCTGGACCTCGGGCACCGAGGCCGCGCCCAAGGGCGTGCCGCGCAGCCACAACGAATGGCTGGTGGTGGCTCCATCCATCATCGAGGCTGCTCAACTGCAGCCCGGTGCACGTCTGCTCAATCCCTTTCCGCTGATCAACATGGCCGGGCTTTCGACCGCCTTTACCACCTGGCTGGTGCTCGGCGGGACGGTGGTACAGCACCAGCCTTTTTCGCTGCCCGTCTTTCTCGAGCAACTGCGCACCGAAGCGATCGACTACACCGTCTCGCCTCCGGCCATTCTTAACACGCTGCTGCAAAACGAGTCCCTGCTCGAAGGCATAGACCTGGGCCGGCTGCAGCGGGTGGGCTCGGGCTCGGCCCCCCTGTCCGAATGGATGGTGCGCGGCTTGCAGGAGCGGCACGGCATTCGGGTGGTCAACTATTTCGGCTCCAACGAGGGCGCGGCGCTGACCAGCAGCGATATCGACGTCCCCGATCCGGCCCTGCGCTCGCAGTTTTTTCCACGGGCGGGAGTGGCAGGCCACCAGTGGCGCATTTCCACGACACGCAAGATCCGTACGCGGCTGGTGGACCTGGAAACCGGCCAGGATATCGAGCGGTCCGGTCAAGTCGGTGAATTGCGCTTTGCCGGCCCGACCGTCTTCAGTGGCTATTTTCGCGCGCCCGAGCTGACGGCGCGCGCCTTTGACGAGCAAGGTTTCTATCGCACTGGCGATCTGTTTGAAATCGCAGGAGACCGGCTGCAGTACTACCGCTATGTCGGCCGCAGCAAGGATCTGGTGATTCGCGGCGGCGTCAATATCTCCTCGGAGGAAGTGGAGGGTCTGCTGATCGCCTGCCCGGGCGTGCAGGATGCGGCCGTGGTGTCAGTGCCCGATCCGATTCTGGGCGAAAAAATCTGCGCCTGTATCGTCGCGCGGGAAGGACACTCGCCGGTCCTCTCGGACTTGCAGCGCTTTCTCAAGGAAGAAAAGCGGGTGGCCGTCTATAAATTACCGGAATATCTGATGCTCTTGACCAGCTTGCCGCGCAATGCTGTGGGCAAGATCCTCAAACGGGAATTGCGTGAGATGGCCCGACGCCTCGCGCCGGAGGAACTCAACCCATGAAGCCCGTGCTGCTCCTGCTGGCTGGCATGCTCAACGACGATCGGATCTGGCAGCCGGTTGCCGAGCGCTTGCGGCAAAGGGGGCCGGTTCGCATCGTGCACTTTGTCGATCAAGCCAGCATGTCAGCCATGGCCGAGCATGCCTGGGGAGCGGTCAGCGACCTGCCGCAAGAACAGCCCCTGGCCCTGGCCGGCTTTTCCATGGGGGGCTACGTGGTGCAACAGATGCTGGCTCAGGCGCACCGGCCGATACAGGCGGTCGCCCTGGTGGATTCTTCCGTGCGGCCGGAGACGCCGACCACCCGCGCCAACCGTCTCAAGACCCTGCAAGCCATCGACCGCGACTTCTCAGGCCTCGTTGATCAGGTCGCGCGCTGGGGCACACATCCGAGGCGCCATGAGGATGAGGCTTTCATGGAGGGCATTCGATGCATGTTACGCGAGGTCGGTGGAGAGACGGCGGCGCGGCAGACCCAGGCTATTGCCGATCGGGCCGACCACCGGGACCTGATGCGCGGACTCAAGGTGCCGATCCAGATTGTTTGCGGCCGACAGGACAAAGTAACACCGCCTGAGTTGTCGCAGGAAGCGGCCGACCTCATGCCCCAGGCCCAGCTGGCCTGGCTGGAGGACTGCGGCCACATGTCGCCCCTGGAGCGCACCTCCGATGTGGCAGCCCTCCTTGGCGCCTGGCTGGACAGCATCCAGATTCAATGATTCAAAGGAGGTAAGCCCATGAAAAGACGTTCGCTGCTGGCCACTTCCCTGCTGCCGCTGCCCGTCCTGTGGCCGGCCAGTTCGGCCTGGGCACAGGCGGCGAACTGGCCCGACCGGCCAGTTCGTGTCGTGGTGCCTTTTGCCCCGGGCAATACGCTCGATACCGCGGTGCGGGTGGTGGCCGAGGAGTTTCGCAAAAACACCGGCCAGGCCCTGCTGGTGGAGGCCAAGCCGGGCGGTTCGGGCATTGTGGCGGCGCAGACGGTGGCCCAGGCGGCACCGGATGGCTACACCCTGCTGCTGTCCAACACCAGCATGCTGACCATCAATCCGCACACTTTCAGCAAGCTGCCCTACGACCCTGAAAAGAGTTTCAAGCCGGTGACCAACTTTCTGGGATCGGCCATGGTCATGGCCGTTCACGCCAGCGTGCCAGCGAGCAATCTGCGCGAGTTTGTGGACTGGGCCAAGACTCAAGGCAACAAGGTCTCCTACGCCTCATTTACGGCCGGCAACTCATCGCACTTTGCCGGGGTGATCCTCAACCAGAAGGCCGGGCTGAACATGGTGCATGTGCCCTTCAATGGCACGCCGCCGGCGGTGCAGAACCTGGTTGGCGGACAAGTACAGGCTGCCTTTTTGCCGCTGCTGGCCGTGAAGCCGCACCTGGAGGCCGGACGGGTCAAGGTGCTGGCGGTCACCAGCCCGCAGCGCTCGGCCCTGATGCCGTCCGTAGCCACCTTCCGCGAGCAAGGCTTCCCCGACATGGAAATCTACATCTGGGCAGCCATTTCTGCGCCGGCCGGAACCCCCGATGCGCTCATTGCCCTGATCAACCGTGAGCTGGTTAAGGCCCTGCGCTCGCAGGAAGTCAAGGACAAGTGGCGGACGATGGACTTTGAAACCTTGCCTTCAACACCCGAGGAGTTGAGCCGCTTCGTGGCGGCTGACTACAAACGCTGGGGCGAGGCGGTTCGAATTTCTGGTTTTAAGGCCAGCGAATGAAAAACCTTCCCTTTGACCTGCGTCTGCCGGTGGTGGCCGCGCCGATGTTTCTGATCTCCGGCCCGCAACTGGTGCTGGCGGCCTGCAAGGCCGGCATCGTCGGGGCCTTCCCCACCCCCAACGCCCGGCCCATCGAACAGCTGGACCAGTGGATGCGCCAAATCACCGAAGGACTGGCGGCGGCGCGCGATGAGCACGCCGATGCCCGGCTCGGACCCTGGTGCGCCAATTTGGTCACCCACTCCTCCAACAACCGCCTGGCCGAGGACCTGGAGCTGGTGGCACGTTACAAGCCGCCGGTGGTGGTCACGGCGCTGGGCAGCCCCAAACCCGCCATCGCGGTGGTACACCGCTACGGCGGAACCGTACTGGCCGATGTGACCAACCTCAAACTGGCCCGCAAGGCGGTGGAGGCCGGTGCGGACGGCCTGGCCTGTGTCTGCGCGGGAGCAGGCGGCCATACCGGCTTCCTCTCGCCCTTTGCCTTTGTCAGCGCGGTGCGCGACTTCTACGACGGCCTGATCGCCGTGGGTGGGGGCATCAGCGATGGCTGGGGTGTAGCCGGTGCTGTGGCTTGCGGCGCCGATCTGGTCTACATGGGGACGCGCTTTATTCCCACGCAGGAAAGTCTGGCGCCCCAAGGCTATCGACAGATGGTGGTGGACTGCAATGTCGATGACCTGCTCATCAGCGCGGGGGTGACCGGCACTTCTGCAAGTTGGCTCAAGCCCTCGCTGCTGGCCAATGGCTTTGACCCCGAGCGCATGCCCGAGGCACCCGAGCGGCACTACGACAGCAAGCAATCGTTTGCCGGCAAGAAGTGGCTGGACGTGTGGGCGGCCGGGCAAGGCCTGGGAACCATCCGGCACATCAGCCCGGTGGCTCAGGTGGTCGATGAACTGGAACAGCAATACCGGCAAGCGGCTCTTCGATTTGAACGAATGAGCCCGAGTCATCAGGGAGTCAAGGCATGAGCGCACCGGTTTTCATTTTGGGCGGTTATCAGACCGACTTTGCCAAAGCCTGGTCGCGCAGCGGCGAGGATATTTCCGACATGACACGACAGGCCTGCCTGGGCGCGCTGGAGGCCAGCGGCGTGGAGGCTGCCTCGGTTCAAACCATTCATGTCGGCAATGCCTTTGGTGAACTGCAGCGCCAGCAAGCCCACCTGGGCGCCATGGTGGCCCAGGTGGTCCCCGATCTCTGGGGCGTACCCGCGATGCGGCACGAAGGCGCCTGCGCCTCCTCCTCCCTGGCCGTACTGACCGCGATGGCCGAGATCGAAGCGGGCCGCTACGACTGTGCCTTGGTGCTGGGCGTGGAGGAATTCAAGAACCTGCCGGGCGATCAGGCCTCGATCCACCAGAATGCCGCCGCGTGGCAGGGTCGGGAGGACATTGACTGCACCTTCATGTGGCCGGCCGCCTTCGGACTGCTGGCCCAGGAATACGAGGCGCGCTACGGCCTGAACCGCAAATACCTCAACCGCATCGCCGAGCTCAATTACGCCAGCGCCCGTCGCAACCCGCTGGCGCAGACGCGCAAGTGGCAATTTGACGAGCGCAGCTTTACCGATGACGACCAGGCCAATCCGGTGATCGAGCCAGGCACCCGAAGGCAGGACTGTGGCCAGATCACCGATGGCGCCTGCGCCCTGATCCTGGCCTCGGCCCGATTTGCCGAGCAGCACCTGCGCAGGCACGGCCGCGTGCTGGCGGGCACCCCGTACATCTCGGGCTGGGGTCATCGCAACGCCGGGCTGCGCCTGAAAGACAAGCTCGAGCGCAGCCGCGGGACTACTTATGTGTTTCCGCACGTGCGTCAGACCATCGAGGAAGCTTGGCAGCGCGCCGGCGTCAGCGGCATCGAGTCGATCAGCGGCATTGAAACCCATGACTGCTTTACCACCACCGAGTACATGGCGATCGATCACTTCGGACTGACACCGCCCGGTCAAAGCTGGCAGGCCCTTGAGGAGGGCGTCATTGAGCAGGACGGCCGCTGTCCGGTCAACATGAGCGGCGGACTGATCGGTTGCGGCCATCCGGTGGGGGCCACAGGCGCGCGCATGCTGCTCGATGCGGCCCGGCAGGTCAGCCATCAGGCCGGCCCCATGCAGATTGAAGGCGCCTCGCGCATGCAGACCCTCAACATCGGTGGCTCCTGCGCCACGGTGGCCAGCTTTGTGGTGGAAAGCTGGGCATGACGGCCCTGATCATCGAAGCGCTGCGAACGCCCCGGGGCCGGGGTAACGACAAAGGGGCCCTGCGCAGCCTCAAGCCGGTTCAATTGCTGGCAGCGCCTTTGCAGGCCCTGGCCCAACGCACCGGCCTGGAGACGGCCCAAGTGGACGATGTCTTTGTGGGGTGCGTCACCCAGACTGCGGAACAGGGGGCGCACATCGGCAAGCTCGCGCTGATGCAGGCTGGCTGGAGCGATGGGGCCCCCGCCATCACCATCAATCGCTATTGCGCCTCCGGCTTGAGTGCTGTGGCACTGGCCGCCCAGCACGCCGCAGTCTGCGACGGGCTGGCCGTGGGTGCGGGCGTGGAGATGATGTCCCGCGTGCCCATGGCCAGCGATCAGGGCCCGCTGACGCACGATTTCGAGTTTCAACGTCAAACGCAGCTGGTACCCATCGGTCTGGCAGCCGACACCGTGGCGACGATCGAAGGATTTTCACGCGCACAGTGCGATGCCTACGCCCTGACCTCGCAGCGGCGGGCTGCAGCGGCACGCGATGCCGGATTTTTCAAATCCCTCATTGCGGTTCACGCGCCGCAGGGCCACCTGCTGCTGGACAGGGACGAAACGCCACGGCCCCAGACGCAGGCCGAGACTCTGGCCCAGCTGGAGCCGGCTTTTGCTGGACTCGGGGCCAAGTACGGCATCGACGATTTACTGTGCGAGCGCTACAGCCTGAAGACGATCGACCATGTGCAGCACGCCGGCAATTCACCAACCATGGCCGATGGTGCCGCCGCCGTGCTGCTGGCCAGCCCGGCGGCAGCCGCGCGGCTGGGGCTGCCTCCACGAGGCCGGGTTCTGGCCTTCGCCAATGCTTCGGTGGATCGGACGCTGGCCCTCACCGGTGCCGTTGATGCCACACGCCAGGCTCTGGACAGGGCCGGTTTGACGGTGGACGACATCGATCTGTTTGAGGTCAACGAGTCCTTCGCGGCGCTGATGCTGCATTACATGAAGCATCTGGGGGTGGCGCATGAGCGCCTCAATGTCAACGGCGGTGCCATCGCCCTCGGACATGCAATGGGAGCGACGGGCGCCATGCTGGTGGGCATGGCCCTCGATGAGCTCGAGCGGCGCCAGCAAAAGCGTGCTGTGATTGCCATCTGCGGCGCAGCGGGCTTGGCGGTGGCCATGGTGATCGAAAGGCTGGAGGCGGTTTGAGCCTCGATGTCGAGCTGACCCGGGACGCGCTGGCCAGCAGCGCGCTGAGCCACGGCCTGGGCGCCCTGGGCGATCGCTGGACGGTGCAGGTCCTGCTTGGCACCTTCATGGGCCTGAGGCGGTTTGAGCAATGGCAACAGGAGCTGGGCATTCCCCGATCGACGCTGTCGAACCGGCTGCGCAGCCTGCGGCAGATGGGTCTGTTGCGAGCCCGGCCTTACCAGCACAATCCGCCGCGCCAGGCCTACCATCCCACCGGCAAGGCCTTGGCCCTCTACCCGGCCGCCCTGATGATGTGGCTGTGGGAGCAGCGCTGGGGGCGCATCCGGGTCGAGCTGCCGGCCCAGTTGCAGCACCGAGGCTGTGGTCAGCCCTTGACCCCCGTTCTGGCCTGCCGCGCCTGTGGTGAGGAGGCCCAAGTGACCCGGATGAAACTGAGGCTGGAGCCGGTTCCGGCCCTGCTCAGGCTCAAGGCCAGAACGGGCCGGGCGCCGCGCATTCCCCATGGCGCCCCCCCGCATGTGGACCTGGGCCTGCGGGTCGATCGCTGGAGCCTGCTGATCGTCACGGCCGTGGTGCTGGGCTGCCACCATTTCGACCAGCTGCGTCAGGTTCTGGGCATCGGTCCAAGCGTGCTGTCACGGCGACTGGAGGGCATGATGAGCTACGGGCTGCTGCACAGCGAAGTCGATCGACGGGACGCACGCCGGCGCCTCTACAAGCTCACAGACTCCAGCCGGGACCTGCTGGGCTACATCGTCTGCCTGTCCAACTGGGCTGCGCATCACCACCTGCATCAGCCCAGCTCGATCCTTCCCACGCACAGCTGCGGGCAGGTTTTTGTCCCGCAAGTGATCTGCAGCTGCTGCCGGGAACCGCTGCAAGCCTGGGATGTGCTGCCCCTATACAAAACCCAACTGGCCGCATGAGCATCAGGAGCCGCCATTGAACCAGCCCACGCTTGCAGGATCTTCCGTTTTTTCACGACCCTTTGCGCAGGACCCGTCATGAACCAGTTATCCCTTGCCATCCCGCTCTTTTGCCTGGTGTGGTTGCTGCTGTTGCGTCTCCACTCACCCAAAGGCCTCAATCTTCGTCTGGCGATCTATCCCCTCGTTCCCGTGATCTGGCTGCTTCTGAGCACGCAGTGGGACGCGTTCGATCCGGCGCTCAAGCAGGCGATGGAGCGCCTGACCCTGATGGGCGCAGCGCTCTGGCTGCTGCTCACTCTGGTCTGGGCTCTGGGCACCGTGATGCGCAACCACAGCATCATGGACATTGCCTACCCGCTGGCCCCCTGGGCCGTGACCACTCTGGCCTGGTGGCAATGGGGAGCCACCGCTTCCGTCCACGTGCTGACCCTGCTGCTGTGCATGACGGTCTGGTCATGGCGCCTGGCCGGCTACATTGCCCTGCGCTACCTGCCCCATGGAGAAGAGGCCCGCTATGCCCGCTGGCGTGAGCGCAGCGGCAAGAGCTGGTGGTGGTGGTCCTACTTTCAGATCTATATGACCCAGGGCGTGCTGGTCTGGCTGTGGACTTGGCCTCTGGCGCTGGCTTTGGGCGCCGTTGATCCGCCCGCCGCGCTGACGGCACTGGCTGTCGCAGCCTGGATGGTGGGTTTTGTCTTTGAGGCGGGGGGTGACTTGCAGATGCACCGCTTCCGGAGCAACCCGAACAACAAGGGCAAAGTCATGGATCAGGGCCTGTGGGCCTGGTGCCGACACCCGAATTACTTTGGCGAGTCCATGACTTGGCTGGGCTATGGACTGTTTGCTCTGGCGGCGACCTGGGGCTGGCTGGGCCTGCCCATGGTGGCCATGGTCTTCTGGTTCATGAACCAGGGTTCAGCCCTGAGCATGACCGAGCGCTACATGCTCAAGACCAAGCCGGGCTATGCCGAGTACATGGCCCGCACACCCGCCTTCTTTCCCATGCCCCCACGAGGGTCCTCATGACGCACTGTCTTCAGGTTCAAAACCGAAGAGGGGCACTGGTAGTTTCCTTGATACGCAAACCTTCCCGAGCAAAGTAGATTGCCACATGCCTCCTGAAATCGCCGCCATTTTGCAGCTCACGCTCAATGGTATGGCTACCGGTGCCATATATGCCTTGGTGGCGCTGGGCCTGGTGATCACCTACAAGGCCACCGAAGTGCTTAGCTTTGCGCACGGTGATGTGCTGATGGCCTCGGCCTTTGTAGCCTGGGGGCTGATCGTCGGCCTGGGTCTGCCTTTCTGGCTGGCGGCCCTGCTGACCATGGCCTTTGCGGCCGTGTTGGGCTGGCAGATTGATGCACAGGTCATGCGACGCATTGTCGGGCAGCCCCAATTCTCCGGCGTGATGCTGACCATCGCCATCGCCTTCATGCTGCGCGGCCTGGTCAGCATGGTCTTCGGACCTGAATCACGCTCCTACCCCACTCCCTGGACCCAACAAACCACGCAGATCGGCACCCTGGTGATCAGCGATCTCCATTTGGTCATCCTCGCGGCGGCCCTGGCCCTGACCGCGATGATCTATCTGTTCCTGCGTCACACCGCGCTGGGCATTTCCATCCAGGCCGCCTCCCAAAACCAACTGGCAGCCTACCTCAGCGGCATACGCGTCAAACAACTCACCTCGCTGGTTTGGGCTCTGGCCGGAGCGATGGCCGGCGTCTGTGGCCTGCTGCTGGCCCCAATTGCGCTGGTGGACATCTCGCTGTGGATCGTGGTGCTCAAAGCCTTGTCGGCTCTGGTGCTGGGTGGATTTGGCAGCATTCCCGGTGCCATTCTGGGCGGACTTCTGCTCGGCCTGATCGAACAGTTTGCCGGTGTCTATCTGCCCGACGGCTCCAAGGATGTGGCTGCCTATGTGGTGTTGATTGCCACCTTGATTCTCTGGCCACGAGGCCTGCTGGGCGAAGCCCACGGTCGCAGGGTTTAGAAGGCCAACCATGCGTTTTGACTATGACACCAGCTATCAAGACAGCAAACGGTTGCTGCGCTACCGCAGCGACCTTCTGATCTACGGCCTGACCCTGGCGCTTTTGCTGGCTGCACCCTGGTTGCTGCCGAAATACTACGTCGGCGAACTGACGTATCTCTACATCATGGCCATTGCCAGCCTGGGACTGATGGTGCTCAGTGGCTATACCGGGCAGGTTTCGCTGGGTCATGCCGCCTTTTTGGCGGTGGGCGCCTACGCGCATGCCTGGTTCCTGGGCCAAGGCCTGCCCTTTGTGGCCAGCATACTGCTCGCCTCCGCCTTCAGCGCTCTGGTGGGTCTGGCGCTCGGCCTGCCCGCCATTCGAGTCTCGGGTCTGTATCTGGCCATGGTGACCCTGGCTTTTGCCGTTCTGATCGAGCACGTGCTGGGCCGCTGGAAAAGCGTCACCGGCGGCTTCAATGGCCTGCCGGTGGCCGACCCCGTGGTGCTGGGCCTCGATCTCTCGGGCCTCAAGCCCTTCTATTTCCTGTGCCTGGGCTGCCTGATCGTGATCCTGGTGCTGCTCATCAACCTGATGCGGGGACGCACCGGTCGCGCCTTTGTCGGGGTGCGCGACTCGGAGGCGGCAGCGGCCAGCCTGGGCATCTGGGTGGCCGGCCACAAGGTGCTGGCCTTCGTCATCTCGGCCGCGGTTAGCGGGTTTGCCGGGGCCTTGCTGGCCCATCACATGCGGCACCTCACCCCCGAGGGCTTTAGCCTGCTGCTGTCGCTGGAGTTGGTTCTGATGGTGACCATAGGCGGCCTCGGTTCGCTGCGCGGAGCGATCCTGGGCGCTTTTCTGATCGGTATGGTGCCGGCCTTCATCTCGCAGATCAAACCCTACCTGGGCGACCGCATCAGCAAGCAGTTCGGCCTGGAGATTTTCTTCTTCGGACTCATTCTGGCCTTCTTCGTGCTGTTCGAACCCAAGGGGCTCAATGGGCGCTGGCTCAAGATCAAGGCCTTTTTTGAAACCTTCCCCCTCTACCGCAAAGATGTGTTTCGGCGCGGCAAGACCTACATGAAGTCGGAGCGCTACCGATGACAGCCACCCCTGCTTCGGCCGCCCCGTCCAGTCTGCAAGTGCGCGAATTGGCCCTGCGCTTTGGCGGCGTGCACGCCATTCGCAATGTCAGCTTCAATGTAGCACCAGGGGAAATCTTTGCCATCATCGGACCCAACGGCGCCGGCAAGACCTCGGTCTTCAATGTGATCACCCGGGTCTTCGATCCGACCTCCGGCTCGGTACTCTTTGGCGGCGTGGATCTCCTCGGGCTGCCGCGCCATCGGGTGGTCGAGCAGGGTATCGCCCGCACCTTCCAGAATATCGAGCTGTTTGAGGGGGCCACCGTGCTTGACAACCTGATGCTCGGTGGCCACCGATTCGCGCGGGAGAGTTTCTGGGGCCAGTGTCTTTGGACCTCCAAGGTTCAGCAGACCGAGGCGCAGTTGCGAGCCCATGTCGAAGACGTGATCGACCTTCTGGATCTGGCTGCGTATCGCAACACCCTGATCACCGGCCTGCCCTACGGGGTGCGCAAGGTGGTCGAGCTGGCACGGGCGCTGGCCACGCGGCCCCGAGTACTCCTGCTGGACGAACCCGCCTCTGGCCTCAATCCAGAGGAAACCCGCGACCTGGCCTTCTGGATTGAAGACATACGCAGCGACCTGGGCATGACTGTGATCATGGTGGAGCACGACATGTCTTTGGTGTCGGAGGTGGCCGACCGGGTGCTGTGCATGAACCTGGGCGAGGTGCTCTCCACCGGTACCCCCGCGCAGGTGCAGTCTGACCCGCAAGTGATCGCAGCCTATCTGGGGAGCGCGGACTGATGAATCCTTCCATGGCGGCTGGCCAGGGTCCGGACACGGCGACGAGGCAGGAGTCTGAGGCTCTGCTGTCGGTGAGAAACCTGGAAACCTGGTATGGACCGATTGCAGCGATCAAAGGGGTCAGCCTCGATCTGCACCGGGGTGACATTGTGACGGTACTGGGCGCTAACGGTGCTGGCAAGACCACGCTGCTCAACACTCTGGCTGGCGTGATCGACCCTTTCAAGGGCAGCGTCCACTTCCTGGGTCAGCCCCTGCACGGCCTCGATCCCGATGAAGTGGCCCGGCGCGGTCTGGTGCTGGTGCCCGAGGGCCGGCAGGTGTTTCCCTTCCTCACCGTGGCCGAAAACCTGCGCATGGGGGCGTTCGCACGCCGGCGGTCCGAGGGCATGGAGGCCGACCTCGAGCGCGTCTACGGCTGGTTCCCCCGTTTGCTCGAGCGCCAGCAGCAGGCGGCCGGCCTGCTCTCCGGCGGTGAACAGCAAATGCTGGCCATCGGTCGGGCGCTGATGGCCAACCCGACCGTGCTGCTGCTCGACGAACCATCGCTAGGCCTGTCGCCGCTGCTGACGCGGGAGATTTTCCGCATCATTGAGCGCATCAATGCCGAGACCGGCATGTCGATCTTGGTGGTCGAGCAGAACGCAGCTATTGCCCTGGCCACAGCGCACCACGGCTACATCATGGAGTTAGGCCGGGTCGCTGCGGCCGGGCCCTGCGCAGAACTGCGCGAGAAAGACGATGTCAAGGAGTTCTATCTCGGTGGCGTCAGCCACCGGGAGATCGGTGATGGCAGTAAGCAACGCTGGAAACGGCGCAAGACCTGGCGATGAAATCCATACCCTCGACCATGACGCACGAGGAAAAGAATCCTCAGGCGCCAGCGCCCCTGGAGGGGTGCCAGAGTCCACAGCAGCTGTGGCGGTTGCGATGCCGTCAATGGGCCGAGACGCCCGCCCTGCGGCACAAGAAAAAAGGCATCTGGCACACGGTCAGCTGGTCGGGCTACTATGAACAGGCCCGCGCCGTCGGGCTGGCCCTGACCGCGCAGGGGCTCCAGCCCGGTCACACGGTCGCCATCCTGGCCGAGAACCGCCCCGAGTGGCTGTATGCCGACATGGGCGCCCAAGCCATGGGACTCATCGGTGTGGGCCTCTACCCAACCGCCTCGTCCGAGCAGGTGGCCTTCATCCTCCGGGACAGCCGCGCCCGTGTGCTGTTCGTGGAGAACCAGGAGCAACTGGACAAGGCCACTGCAGTGCGGGCACAGTGCCCTGAGCTGCAGCGCATCGTAGTGATTGATCTGGAGGGCCTACGCGGCCTGTCCGACCCGCAAATCAGCACCTGGACCGAATTTCTGGCGCGGGGACATCAACTGGCGGCTCAGACCGACAGGGCCACCGACTTCGAAGCCGCGATAGACCGGGGCCGGGCCGAAGACATCGCCTTTCTCGTTTACACCTCGGGCACCACCGGGCAACCCAAGGGGGCCATGGTGGCCAACCGCAACCTGGTGTTCCAGATTGCCAGTGCACCTCAGTACCTGGACCTCCAGCGCGGCGACCGCACCCTGTCCTTTCTGCCCCTGTGCCACATTGCCGAGCGCATGGGAACGGTGTACAACCCGCTGGCCTTTGGCCCCGTCATTCACTTCCCCGAGAACGCGGGCACGGTGTTCAACGACACCCGGGAAGTCATGCCGCACCTGCTGTTCGGCCCGCCTCGTTTCTGGGAAAAAATGTACTCCCAGGTCACTCTTTACCTGCAAGATTCGATCGCCCTGGCGCGCTGGGCCTATGCCTATGTCAGCAGCGAAGGGGCGGCGCTGTCCGAGGCGCGCTTGAGCGCACGCCCGGTATCGGCATGGCGCCGAGGACGCTATCAGCTGCTGCAACAGCTGGTCTTTGGCAATCTGCGCAGCTTTCTCGGCTTGTCTCAGATCAAGACCGCGCTCACGGGGGCGGCGCCGGTATCACCCGACCTGCTCAAGTGGTATATGTCTATTGGCATCGATCTGATCGAGTCTTACGGACTGACCGAAACCTGCGGCTTTTGTACGGCCAACCCACCCTCGCGCATCAAGATTGGCTATGCCGGCCTGAAGGCTCAGGGCACCGAAGTGCGTATCGGCCCCGAGGACGAGATCCTGGTGCGCGGTGGCAATGTCTTTGCCGGCTACTGGAACCTCCCGGAGAAGACCGCCGAGACCATAGACCCACAGGGCTGGCTGCACACCGGCGACTGCGGCGAGATGGACGCGCAAGGCTACCTGCGCATCAAAGACCGCATCAAGGACATCATCATCACCTCGGGGGGCAAGAACATCACGCCCAGCCTGATCGAAAACCAGATCAAGTTCAGCCCCTACAT
>CAYPSU010000076.1:0-13400 GCA_964413475.1 uncultured Polaromonas sp.
GGATCTTTCCAGACCTGCACCTGTGGCTGCGTTCGCCCGCTCTGGGCCAGGGCAGAAGGCGCTGCCAGCGCCAGGGTCAGGGCGGCCAAGGCCGGTCGTCTTTGCATACGGAACTCCTGTTCAGCTTTCACTCAACGATGATTTTCCCCATCATGCCGGCCTGAAAGTGGCCTGCAATTAAGCAGGCAAATTCAAAGGTGCCGGCCCGGTTGAAGGTCCAGACGATCTGGCCTCGCTTGCCGGGCTCGACATGGGCCATGTAAGGTTCATCATGCTCCATATTGGGATGCTTTTCCATCATCTGGGCATGGGCACGGAGTTCATCGGGGGTACCTATGACGATCTCGTGCATCAGCTTGCCCCGGTTGACCGCCACCAGCCGCACCGTCTGACCCAAACGCACCTTGAGCTGCGCGGGCGCAAATCGCATGTCGTCGCCCATTGTGATGGTGATGGTCCGGCTGACCTTGGCCGGGTCACCGGCGATACCCCATTCCTTTTGCTCGGGCACAGCGGCGCTTGCGGCAGGCACGTGCTTGTGGGCGGTGTGCGACCAGGCAGGCGCAGCCAACAGCAGCGCCAAGCAAGCCAGCGAGCGCAGAGGTGAAAACATGGCGGTTCCTTTCATGAAATTTAGTGGGAAGAATGAGGGCCCGAGGGCTTGCGCACGCTACCCCGGGTATCAGCGGCTGGGGCGCCAGAAGTCGGCCGCACCGGCTCCTGCATGAGCTGGCCTTGGTACTCGAAAGCCTGCGAACCTGGGGGCTGTTCATACCAGCCCGGATCTTCGTGCGAGTCAGCCGGCAAGTCTGCGCGCACCTTGAGTGTGGTGAACATGCCGCCCATCTCGATCGCACCGTAGGGGCCCGTGCCGGTCATCATGGGCAAGGTGTTCTCAGGCAGCTCCATCTCCATTTCCCCCATGTCGGCCATGCCGCGCTCGCCCATCACCATGTAATCAGGAATGAGCTTCTGGATGCGTTGCACCAAGCCGCGATGGTCCACACCGATCAGGGTCGGCACATCGTGACCCATGGCGCCCATGGTGTGATGGCTCTTGTGGCAGTGCATGGCCCAGTCGCCCGGCTCGTCGGCCAAAAACTCGATCTGGCGCATCTGCCCCACCGCCACATCCGTGGTCACCTCGGGCCAGCGGGCACTGCGCGGCACCGGTCCACCATCGGTCCCCGTGACTTCGAACTCGATGCCATGCACATGGATCGGATGGTTGGTCATGGTCAGGTTGCCAAATCGCACCCGCACCCGATCACCCAATCGCGCCACCAGGGGACTGATGCCCGGAAAGACCCGACTGTTCCAACTCCAGATGTTGAAGTCGAGCATGGTGTTGACCTTGGGCGTGTAACTGCCCGGGTCAATGTCAAAAGCATTGATCAAGAAGGCATAGTCCCGATCGACCGCGTCAATGTGGGGATGCGGCTGACGCGGATGGGTGATCCACAAGCCCATCATGCCCATAGCCATCTGGGTCATCTCGTCGGCATGCGGGTGATACATGAAAGTCCCTGGCCTGCGCGCCGTGAATTCATAGACGAAAGTCTTGCCCGCCGGGATCTGCTTCTGATTTAAACCGCCAACTCCGTCCATGCCGTTGGGCAGACGTTGGCCGTGCCAGTGAATGGTCGTGTGCTCAGGCAGGCGGTTGGTCACAAAGATGCGTACCCGATCACCCTCAACCACCTCGATGGTTGGACCCGGACTTTGTCCGTTGTAGCCCCACATATTGACCCGAAAACCCGGCGCCATCTCGCGTACCACCGGCTCGGCCACCAAGTGAAATTCCTTGACTCCGTCTTTCATGCGGAAGGGCAAGGTCCAGCCATTGAGGGTCACCACCGGGCGGTAGGGGCGGCCCGCCCCGGTGACTCCAGGCGGCAGCCAGGGCGCTGCGGTATCGGGCGTGGTGCGCAGCACCGGCTCGGGCAATGCGGCCAGGGCGGGTCGAGCTACGCAAGCTACGGCCACAGCAGCGGTAGCCGAGGCGCCGGCAGCTGCACGACGGAAAAAATCTCTTCTTTGCATGGTCAGTGTCCTGCCTTGGGGAGGGTTGAGGTGCGGGTCGCCGGCGCGGACAGCGCACCGGCATACGGCAGTCCAGAGAGCAGCGCCTGCAGATCAAAATAGGCATGCCAGGCTTGGCGACGGGCCTGCAAGGCCGCCTCCACCGCCTCCATGCGGTGGCGTGCACTGGCCAGCAACTGCCAGGTGCTGGCCAACATGCCGTTGTAGCGCCAGAGGGTTTCCTGCTCTGATGCACTGGCCAGCCTTACCAGTTCGGACTGGCTGTGGCGCGCCTGCTGTGATGCGGTCTGCAGGGCCTCTAAAGCCACGCGTACATCCGCCTGTACCTGCCGCTTCAGACGCTCAGCAGAAGAGCGAGCCAGCAGAGCTTCGTGCTGCGCATGGCTCAGGCCCAGGCGCGGATCGATGCGCGCCGCCGCATCCGGCGCCCGAAGCTCGACGGCACGCGCGATGATGTCGCGAGCAGCTTTCATCTGTGCCGCGCCCAGACCAGCCTCCAGACGCAGGGCCTGCGCCTCCTCCAAACTCCAACGCGGATGAGAGCTCAGGGCCTGTGCCTGCAAGCTCTCCAGGTCCGCCGATGTCTCCGGCAAGGGTTCAGCCCAATGCGCTGGCAACTGCAGGTCGCTCGGGGGGACCGATGCCCCCAAAAGCTGCCAAAGCCTGTGTAGCGCCTGATGATGAGTCCACTGTGCCTGCGACAGCCGAGCACGCGCCTGCCATAGCGGCAATTCCTCCTGCATTTGACGGGCACGGCTCCAGTGCCCCACGGCCAGCATGCGCTGAGCCAGCTCCGCGCCAATCTCGGCTGTCTCCAGTGCTTGCCGGGCCTGCTCCAGAGCTTGCCGGCTCATGACGGCATCGAGCCATCCACGCTCGACCTCCAGGCTTTGCTCTCGAACCTTACGCCGAATCTCATCTCGCTCCAGACGGCTCAAGCCAGGCCGCTCCAGCAAGGCGGGCGCATCGCGCAAAGCCAGTTCAATCGCACGCTGACGGCTGAGCCCCTTGCCCCCGGTAACTGCCGGCGTCGAGCTGTCCTGGGGCAGATGCCTTTGCTCCCACTGCAGCACATCAGCATGTCCCCGCGGAAACTGCCCAACGGCCTCGTGGGCTTTACGCCAGCGATCGATCAACGCTTCATCGCTTAACGTTTTAGGAAGACCCGAAGGGCTCTGAGCCCACAGCACCGAACACAAACCGCCCCAAACCAAGAGCGTCGCCAAGAAAAAAGGGAAGTGGCGCCAAACGCCATGCTTGGAAATCATGGAAGCCTCCTGCGTGCACCACGGCACAGCAGCCAAATGAAAAAGTAGGGACCGATCGGTACGCGCCAGGCACACCGGGTGCCGGGACACGAAGATCAGAGGCGAGGCGGTTCGAGGGGCGGGGGCCAGTGCCGATTGGCCCGGAAGGTCATGGATTCAGCAGGCAAGACGTGCGGCTGAGACAAAACCTGAAGATGGGTCGGAAGGAAAAGAGACCAAGCCAGATGGCACAAGTCGCAGCTCTGGCAATCGTCGCAACTGAAGGTGCCGACGACCGAGTCTGCGGCATGAACGGCCCCATGGAGTTCGTCTCCATCAGCCCCTGCGTGGCAGGGCAACTCGTGCCCTGACTCAAGGGCCGGCGCTGAAGCCTTCAAGCCCTCATGAGGACCGTGCGCAAAGGTTGTCGCTGCCCAAGCCTGAAAAGGTAGGCAATAGATAAGCAAGTAAACAACCAAACGGCGCATGGCGAAGATCATATACCGGCTCGCCTGGGCACCCGGCACCAGGGGACTCTGGGCAAGCCTGGCGGGCAATCCATACCCAGATCGGGTTTGCCCAGGCAAACATGACCCGAGAACATATCGCCGTCGAACAGCACGGCAGCGAATTCAAAAACGATATTCACCCGCGCAAACGACCAATCAGTCCAGCGGTGGAGGCATCAAGACCGGAAATATCGCCACTGTGCAAGCGCTGCTGTAAATCCGTGGCCAATACTTTGCCCAGCTCGACCCCCCATTGGTCAAAGCTGTTCAAGCCCCAGATCGATCCACTGGTAAACACCCGATGCTCATGCAGGGCGATCAGAGCGCCGAGGCTGGCCGGATCAAGACGATCGAGCAGCAGCGTCGTGCTGGGTCGATTACCAGGAAAGTGACGGTGCCCGCCCGGATCGGGGCGACCGACCATCAGGGCCTGGGCCTGTGCCAGCGCGTTGGCAAGCAACTGGCTTTGATGCTCGGGCCAATCGTGTGCCGCCTGGCGTACCACCAGGAATTCGACGGGTACCACGCTGCTGCCCTGATGCAGCATCTGGAAGAAGGCATGTTGCCCATTGGTGCCAGGTTCACCCCAGATCACTGGCGCCGTTTCAAAGGGCAAAGTCCGGCCCTGCCGATCCACCCGCTTGCCGTTGCTCTCCATTTCCAATTGCTGCAGATAGGCTGGCCAGCGCGCCAGTCGGCTGTGATAAGGCGCGATACACCTTGAAGCAAATCCGTGGAAATTACGGTACCAGACATCCAGCAAACCCAACCTCACGGGCAGGTTCTGTGCCAGGGGAGCCGCAGCAAAATGCTCATCCATGGCGTGTGCGCCAGCCAGCAGCTCACGCCACGCCGGTGCACCGATGGCAATGGCCACAGGCAAACCAATGGCCGACATCAGGGAGTAGCGGCCCCCCACCCAATCCTCAAAACCAAAGCACGCGCCAGCGCCAAACTCAGAGGCCGCCCGGAGGTTGGTGGTCAGCGCCGCAAAATGCCGCGGCATCAGTTCAGCAGCTTGCGCGCCAAGCTGTGCCTCAAACCACTGTCGCGCCGTGCGGGCGTTGGTCATGGTCTCGACCGTGGTGAAGGTTTTGGAAGCCACCAAAAACAGGGTGCTGCGCGCCCGGAGACCCGAAAGAATCGACGCCATCTGGTGGCCGTCGACATTGGAGACAAAATGCATGCGCTTGCCCGCATCACAGAATTGCTCCAGGGCCTGGGTGGCCATGCAAGGGCCAAGATCCGAGCCCCCGATCCCGATGTTGACCACATCGGTAAGGGTGCTGTCACACCGAACCTGCTGCGCATAAGCCAGCATGGCCTCCAGGGTGGCATGCACGCCCCTGAGGTCTTCTGCCCACCGGGCGATACCTGCATGATTTAAGGGCTGCCGCAACAGGAAATGCATGACCTTGCGCTGCTCGCTCAGGTTGATGCGCTCTCCGGCAAACATGGCCTCGCGATGGGCCAGCAAGCCGCACTGATCGGCAAGGTCGAACAGCAAGGCCTGGGTCGGCAGGTCGATCAAGTTCTTGGACAAATCGGCAAAAACATGGGGCGCCTGCTGGCTCAGACGCTCGAAGCGATGGTCATCGCTGGCAAAGGCCTGGCGCAAATCAAAGACCCGACCGTATTGCTTAAAGTGCGCCTCCAGCTGAGCCCAGGCGGGGGTCTGATCGCAACGGGTGGTGGCCAGACCCTTCATTTACACCGCCTGCAGAATTTGCTCCAGACCGACTGCATCGGCCACAAAGGCACGTATGCCCTCAGCCAGCTTTTCGGTGGCCATGGCGTCCTGGTTGAGGGCCAGACGAAAGCCGGCCTCGTCAAAATGCTCTTGCTGCAAACTCAGGGATCGGGCTGCCGCTGCATCGAGGGCCCGCTCGACCGGAAGTTCTGAGGCTGCCAACTGGGCCAACAAATCTGGGCTGATGGTCAGTAAATCGCAACCCGCCAGGGCCAGCACCTGACCGATATTGCGAAAGCTCGCCCCCATAACTTCGGTAGCGATGCCAAAGTGCTTGTAGTACTCGAAGATCTGCCGGACCGACTGAACGCCAGGGTCGCGGGCACCAGCATGCTCGGCCTCGACCCAGGCGCTGCCAGCCGCTTTCTTGTACCAGTCGTAGATACGTCCGACAAAAGGCGAAATCAGCTGTACACGGGCCTGTCCGCAAGCCACCGCCTGGCAGAACGAAAACAGCAAGGTCAAGTTGGTATGAATGCCTCGCTGCTCAAGCGCGGCCGCTGCCGCGATACCTTCCCAGGTGGCGGCAATCTTGATCAACACCCGCTCGCGTGCAATGCCTTCGGCGGCATACAAGGCCATCAGCCGTTCGGCTCGCGCCACCGTCGCATGCGCATCGAAGCTCAGACGCGCATCGACCTCTGTCGAAACCCGGCCCGGAATGATGGACAAAATCTCGCATCCGAAGCGAACCAGTAGCCGGTCGATCAGGAGGTCCAGTGCCTCACCGGGGTGGGCCTGCGCGACCTGGCGGACCAAGGGTTGGTAATCGGGTTTCTTCACCGCCTTGAGGATGAGCGAGGGATTGGTGGTGGCGTCCTGCGGCCGGAACTGGCCCAGTTGCAGGAAATCTCCGGTGTCGGCCACCACGGTGGTGTATCGCTTGAGGGCTTCGATTTGGTTCATGACTGTGATTATCGACCTGCGCTGGCGCGGCGCTTGAACTCGACCGCTGAGGCCCGCCTGATCCATCAACAGTCCCGGCCAGCCACCCCGGATGGTAACCAAGTTACACTTTGATCAACTGCCATGCTCGAACGAATCAAAGCCTGCCTGCCCTCGCTAGCGCCCGCAGAGCAACGCGTGGCGCAGCTTGTTTTGGCCGACCCGGGGGCTTTTGCGCGCCAGCCTATCAGCGAGCTGGCGCTGCAGGCTCGGGTGAGCAAACCCACCGTGGTGCGGTTCTGTCGCAGCTTGGGCTATGACGGACTGGCCGACTTCAAGCTCAAGCTGGCCGGCAGCGTACGCGAGGGGGTGCCCTTCATTCACCGCAGCGTTGACACCGATGACAAAGTCAGCGATGTGACGGTCAAGGTGATCGACAACACGGTGGCCGCGTTTCTGAAGTACCGCAATGAGGCCAGTACCCACGCCATGGGACGGGCGGTCGACGCCCTATCGGGCGCCTGCCAGCAACAGCGCCGCATTGAGTTCATCGGCGCAGGCAACTCCGGTATCGTGGCGCAGGATGCCCAGCACAAGTTTTTCCGGCTTGGCGTACATACCATTGCACACAGCGATGGCCATATGCAGGTGATGAGTGCCTCGCTGCTCAGGCCCGGAGACTGCCTGGTGGTGATTTCCAATTCCGGCCGCACCCGCGACCTGATGGACGCCACCGATATTGCGCGCAAGAATGGCGCTACCGTCATCATCATCACGGCCAGCGGCTCGCCGCTGGCATCGGCTGGCGACATCCATCTGGCGGCCGATCACCCTGAAGGCTATGACCGCTACAGCCCCATGGTCTCGCGTCTGATGCACCTGATGATCATCGACATCCTGGCCACCTGCGTGGCGCTGCGGCTCGACAGCCAAATGCTGCAGCCTTTGCTGCAGGACATGAAGGACAAATTGCGCAGCAAGCGCTACACATGAGCCCGCGGCCTTCCAGGCCAACCCTCGCCGCGAGGGCGCGGTGCCGCAAAGCGCCCGCTCAGATCCGGGGGGCGCAAGCGCCACGCGAGTTAGCGCCCCCATCGAAGCGAAACCGGCCCATACCAGGCACGTACCGTACCCCCGGTGTTGTCGCTGTCCGTCATGATACCGACAGCCATCAGCCGACCCGGCGCTTCACCAAAAGCACGCTCAAAGTCAGCCCGTATATCGCGCTCATAGTCCAGCCAACGGTTTAGACCGGATGGACCGGATTGGACAACCATCTTGCGAATACGGTCGGTGCGCCGGCTGTGGACCACGGTGCCCACCGGCAATTGATTCGACCAAACGTACATCAAGGTGGCATAAGGCATGTCCTCACCGGTGAGCGAACGAGCCAGATCCGACAACATGAGATCCCGCGCTGACAGACGCGACCGGTCCCCGTCAAAGGTCAGGACGATACGCACCGGTGAATCGCTGCGGGCGCTGTCCTGCAAATCAGCCTGTTCGATCAGGCTGGCCAGCTTCCACGAAAAACGGATACCGTCCAGCGGTCGATGGGACTGATGCGAAACTTTGCGCAAAGCACTGATCGCACCCTCGGAATACACCGACATCGCTGGCCGACCTTCACGCCACACGAATTGATAGCGATTTTTTCGCTTGCCGGGGAAGCTCTGATGCTGCCAAACACTGGTACCGGCAACCGTTGAATCAAGCTCGCGGCCAGCTTGCTCCCAAGGCGTCACAGCGGCCGAGCTTTCGCCAGCCGGCCGACTGGCGCATGCCGCCAAAGTCAGCAGCAGTCCACACAGCGTCAGCTTTGACAAATTTCGAAGAAGGACGTCCGTAGCCACCTGCCGAATATTGCCACAATCGGGCTACAAATCAACATGAGAACAAGCACCACTTGTTGTGGGCATGCTGAAACTCAAGGCCCGAAGAGATCACCACCTCCGCCCACACGATTGGCCGGTACAGCCAAGCCCAAATGCCGGTAGGCTGCCGCAGTCGCCACCCTGCCGCGCGGCGTTCGCTGGATGTAGCCCTGCTGAATCAGGTAGGGCTCTATCACGTCTTCAATGGTTCCGGACTCCTCGCCTATGCTGGCGGCAATGTTATCCAGCCCCACCGGCCCGCCGTCGAAGCGATGAATGACCGCCTCAATCAATTTGCGATCCATGACATCGAAGCCCTGCGGGTCAACGTCGAGCATAGCCAGGGCCCTGTTGGCAACGTCCAGCGTCATGGATCCGTCGCTCTTGACCTGTGCATAGTCCCGAACACGCCTCAATAGACGATTCGCAATACGCGGCGTGCCGCGGCAGCGGCGGGCGATCTCCAGCGCAGCCTCATCAGTGATGGAAGCTTGGAGCAGCCCTGCGCTGCGCCGCACAATGAGCAGGAGTTCTTCAGGCGTGTAGAACTCCAAGCGCGCCACGAT
Organism: uncultured Polaromonas sp.; assembly: GCA_964413475.1. GTDB lineage: Bacteria > Pseudomonadota > Gammaproteobacteria > Burkholderiales > Burkholderiaceae_C > Polaromonas. The sequence continues at coordinate 8,875 of CAYPSU010000076.1, forward strand.
ACCGAAACGGTCACGCAGCGGATTGGTCAGCATCCCGGCCCGCGTGGTCGCACCCACCAGTGTGAAGGGCTGCAAGTCCAGCTTGATACTGCGTGCCGCCGGCCCCTCGCCGATCATGATGTCGATCTGGTAATCCTCGAGCGCCGGATACAGGATTTCCTCAACCACTGGGGATAGTCGATGGATTTCGTCGATAAAGAGCACATCGTTGCGCTCCAAATTGGTCAGCAGGGCCGCCAGGTCCTTGGGCTTTTCCAGCACGGGTCCACTGGTCTGGCGCAGGTTCACACCCAACTCATGGGCCACGATGTGCGATAGCGTGGTCTTGCCCAGGCCTGGAGGGCCAAAAAGCAGGACATGGTCCAGGGCTTCACCTCTTTGACGCGCCGCGCCAATAAAAATTTCGAGTTGCTCGCGCGCCTTGGTCTGGCCCACATATTCGTCCAGCAATTTGGGCCGCAAGGCGCGCTCAAGCGCCTCTTCCTGCGGAGAAGCCGTCGCCCGGGAAACCACCCGCTCGGGGGCAGGCGCGAAATCGTCAGTCTGTATGCTCATGGTTCAAGCTTACTTGGCCAGGGCCTTGAGCGCCAGCTTGATGCCCTCAGTAACGCCAACATCTGCAGGCAAGGGCTTGAGCGCCAGAGCGGCCTCCTTGTCGCTGTAACCCAGGGCGATGAGGGCTTGCCTGATGTCTTTTTGGACGTCCCCCAAAGGCGCCATGACCGCACCAATATCCGCACCGAGCTTGCCCTTGAGTTCGAGCAGCAGGCGCTCGGCCGTCTTCTTGCCGATCCCCGGTATTTTGGTGAGACGGCCGCAGTCCTGCGCGGTGACCGCCTGGGCCAAATCCTGAACGCTCATGCCACTGAGCACGCCCATCGCGGTGCGCGGGCCTACACCCGATATCTTGATGAGTTGGCGAAAGGCCAAGCGCTCCTCAAGACTGCCAAAGCCGAACAGGATCTGCGCGTCCTCTCGCACCACAAAGTGAGTCAGCAAGCTGACCTTCTGGCCCACTGCGGGCAAGTTGTAGAAGGTGCTCATGGGCACCAGGACTTCGTAGCCTACGCCCTGGCAATCGATCAAGACCTCAGGGGGATTCTTTTCGGCCAGCAGGCCTGTCAGGCGTCCGATCATGCGCAAATCTTATCAGTGTGAATCCCAGGGGGGCGCCAGACCACATACCCGTTCACCCGGCCCATGCACGGACAGCACGCAAAGGAAGGACAATCTCTGGCTGGCGGCCCATTCGGCCCCTCTTTGAAAGACCCTCGAATTGATCCTGCGCCACACCTTCTCACCGCCCAACAACACCCGCATGGGTCATCTGTGCGGTCCGACAGACGGGCACCTTCGCAGCATCGAGGCTGCCTTGAGCGTGCGCATCGCACACCGTTTCGAGCAGTTCAAGATTGAAGGTCCCAAGGCCAAGGCCGAGCAGGCGCTACAGGTACTCCAAGCCCTTTACGAGATGGCCAGTCGCCCGATCCCGCCAGAGCAGGTTCAACTCATGCTCGCCGGCGACGCGGCCTTGCAGACGGACGAAGACGGCACCCCCGTGCTGAGCACGCGCCGAAGCGACCTGCGCCCGCGCACCCACAATCAAGCAAGCTACCTCCTCAATATCGCCGAGCACGACATCACCTTCGGTATCGGACCGGCCGGCACTGGTAAAACCTATCTGGCGGTGGCCTGTGCAGTCGATGCACTCGAGCGCCATGCGGTCCAGCGCATCGTGCTGACCCGCCCCGCGGTCGAGGCGGGCGAGCGACTGGGCTTTCTGCCCGGGGACCTGTCGCAGAAGGTCGACCCCTACCTGCGCCCCCTGTATGACGCGCTTTACGAACTGATGGGCTTTGACCGGGTGCAAAAAGCCTTTGAGCGGCAGCAAATTGAGGTCGCGCCGCTGGCCTTTATGCGAGGGCGCACGCTGAACCACTCATTTGTCATTCTTGATGAGGCACAAAACACCACGCCCGAGCAAATGAAAATGTTTCTCACCCGGATCGGCTTTGGCAGCAAGGCAGTGGTCAATGGCGACGTCAGCCAGATCGACCTGCCCACGAATCAACTCAGCGGCTTGATCGACGCCGAGCGCGTGCTCAAACGGGTCACGGGCATTGCCATCACGCGCCTGACCAGCGCCGACGTGGTGCGTCATCCTTTGGTCGCGCGCATCGTCGATGCCTACGACAGCCAGAGCACGAGCGCACGCGAGCGCGCATCCGCCAAGGGGAAACAAAAGCCATGGCCCTCAAACAGCTGAGCCTGTCGCTGCAGTTTGGCGACATTGCCAACGTGCAGCGCCACCGCGCTGCGCTGACCCGGCACTTCGTCACCCGCTGCATACGGCATGCACTCAGTACTGATGCCGAAATGACCGTACGCATCGTCGACGAACAAGAAGGCCGAACCCTCAACGAGGGCTATCGCCGCAAAGACGGACCGACCAACGTGTTGACCTTCCACTATGCATCAGCGCCCCTGGTTCTGGCCGATCTGGTTTTGTGCGCCCCCGTGGTGGCCAGACAGGCTCGGGAACAAGGCAAGACCTTGGCCGCCCATTACGCCCACCTGCTGGTGCATGGCACCTTGCACGCCCAAGGCTGGGACCACGAGACCGATCGTCTAGAGGCCCAAGCCATGGAAGCGCGCGAAACCGAGATCCTGGCCGGCCTGGGATTTAAAAACCCCTACCGCACCGCCCTCACAAGGCACCCCTGAGTCCCATTGCGCTTGTCTGCTGGCTTGAGTCCAGTGAACCGGGACATGACGGAGCGTTTGATCACAGGTGAGGGGGCACACTTGGCTCGGCCGGTCCCCCGGGACATGCGATGCAGCGGACGAACAAGCACCCTGCCACCGGTCACCTCGGCTGGCCCGGGATTTGCCGGGGGTTGGCTCAACAGGCCTTATCATCCGGGCGGTCACCGACCGGCGGTACGGGCCAGTTCAAAGTCCGTTCAAGCGCGCCGGACCTGCACTTTTTGCATTCAGTGCAGACGACCTCCCTAACCAAGGCCCTGAGGCATTTGCTCAAACGCTCGCCATGAAATCCCGTGTGTCCTTGCTGCTCAGCATATTGATCGGTCTGTCGGTCAACCTTCAGGTCCACAGTGGCACGGCGGTCAAAACGCCTCAAAAGTCTGAGGCGAGCAGCAAAGGACTGAAGGGGAAAAAGGCCAAAAAAGCGGGGCAGCGCAGCCGAGTCATCGAGCAGCAGATGCGCTCGACCCCAGCGGCGACGCTGGCGTCGGGGCACGATACGGAACTGGAGGTCGGATGCGTGGATTCGGAAACAATGACGCAGATTGGATCCAGGCTGCAGATGCACGCGAGCCTGGGCGATGAAGAGCAGCGTCTCCATCTTGCTGCCGCTCAAGAGTGGCCTTGCCGTCACTACGCCGCTGTGGCGACTCGGCCGCTGGTGCGCAACACCATGGCCCTGCTGGCACCCGTCCGCTCACAGACCGGTATCGACGCGGTGATTTACTCCAGGGCCGCAAGCGAAGACAGGTCCTTGCAGAAGCGATGGCATCTGGACTTCGAGGCGCAAAAATTGCGCCAGATCTCCACAGCAAGCCTGCGTGCAGATGGCGTGGATTTGCAGGAAATCGCCTCGCAGCTGCAGTGGGAAGTTGATTTGATCACCCGGCTCATGATCAGCTCACTGAAGATCGAACCGTCCGCCCACCATTTACGCATCTCCCTGAGTGCGGATCCGGGTGATAACAGCGAAAAAATATATGCCATCGAGTTGATCGAGTCGGCCACTTCTAGGCGGATCGAGGCCGCCATTTGGCTGGATCGAAAAAGCATTCCAGGTGCTTATTTCAGCCTTCGGGGGATCGAGTATGAGCGCCTGCTTTGGCAGTCGCCGGTTCAAAACGCGCGCATCTCACGCGGCGTCGGGCCGAGCGTGATCACGATCCGTCGGCGGGTGGCGGTCGCATCGCGCAAATCATCGAAGCCACAAATGGTCATTCGCACCTTCAGGGTCAGGGGTCAGCATATCGGCATCGACTTTGCTGCCCCGATGGGCACGCCGGTGGTGGCAGTGGCCGACGGCGAGGTCATTCATTCGAGCTTCAACGGCGGCTACGGCAATCTGATCATCGTCGACCACGGCGATGGACACCACACCTATTACGCCCACCTGTCGGCTTACGCTTCAGATATCCGGCCGGGCGTTCAGGTGCGACGCGGCGAGGAAATCGGTCTGGTCGGATCGACCGGATTTTCGACCGGCCCGCACCTGCATTTCGAAATCCGCAAGCAGGGTCAGTACATTGATCCGCTCGTGCAATCCACCCGCTTGCACTTCTGGACTCTGGCCGAGCAGGAACAGTCCGACATGGTGGCTCGGCTGGTCCGCCTGCAACTTGGCCCGGTGCAAATGCCTGCCGTGATCGAGGCCAACCGAAACGCCGACGGCAACTGAAAGCCCTCCGATTCGAAAGCCCCTCACAACAGGTCTCTGGGATCGTCGAAGTGGGCCTCGACGTCACTGGGCAGCAGCTGTATGG
>CAYPSU010000077.1:0-6595 GCA_964413475.1 uncultured Polaromonas sp.
ACAGGTAGTGGGCGTGAGGGCTGGGCACCGAATGCTCAAACAGACGGACCAGGGAGCCGGTGTCCAGCCAGGGCGCGCCGAGCTTGAGACGCACCAGCGCAATGCCCATGCCGGCGGCGGCCGCATCGCACATCAGCCCGATGTCGTTGAACTGCGAGCCCTCGGCCGGCTCGGGCCAGTCGAGCTGGCAGGCGGCAAACCAGGTGCGCCAGGGCTCCAGCGGCGACCGCAGCAAGGCCTGGCCCTCCAGATCCTGGGCCGCATCGAAGGGGCCGTGTTCGCGCACAAAGGCCGGCGAGGCCAGGGGCGTGACCTCGTCCCTCATCAGGCAGTCATATTCGACATCGGCATAGCGGCCGCTGCCAAAGCGGATCATGAGATCGGCGTCTTCGGCCACGACATCGAGCAAGGGGATGGACACTTGCAGCGTCAGGTCGATCTCTGGATAAGCCTCGGTAAATTGCGACAGGCGCGGAATCAGGATGGCCCGTGCAAAGGTGGGTGTGACGGCCACGCGCAGCTTGCGCTTGCCGGGGGTCGAGCTCTGACCGGCCACCCCCGGAAACTTTTGCAAGGTGGCCAGTCCCTCACGCACATGGGCCAGATATTCAATGCCTTCGGTGGTCAGCGAAAAGTCGGCCCGCCCGAACAGCTTGGTGCCCAGAATTTGCTCGAGCTGACGCACCCGATGGCTGACCGCACTTGGCGTCACAAACAATTCTTCGGCCGCCAGGGTCACGCTGCGCAGCCGTGCCAGAGCCTCGAAAGTCAGCAGGCACTGAATCGGCGGAATGCGCTTGCTGCTGCTGGCAGGGCTGGCCATTGCCTACTTGAAGATCACGGTCTTGGGGCCGCTGAGCAGGACCCGGCGTTCGCTGTGCCATGTGACGGCTCGCGCCAGCACCAGGCTTTCGGTGTCGCGGCCCAGAGCGGTCAGGTCTTCGACGGTCTTGCTGTGCTCGACTCGCGCCACATCCTGTTCGATGATCGGCCCCTCATCCAGATCAGAGGTGACGTAGTGAGCGGTGGCGCCGATCAGCTTGACGCCACGCGCGTGGGCCTGGTGATAGGGCCGCGCGCCCTTGAAGCTGGGCAGGAAGCTGTGGTGGATGTTGATGGCCCGACCGGCCAGCTTGCGACACAGATCGTCGGAGAGGATTTGCATGTAACGCGCCAGCACCACCAGCTCGGCGCCTTCGCTGGTCATGATTTCATATTGCCGCGCCTCGGCAGCGGACTTGGTGGCGGCGGTCACCGGGATATGGTGAAACGGCACGTTGTAGCTGGCGGCCAGCTGATAAAAATCGCGGTGATTGGAGATGATGGCCCGCACATCGAGCTTGAGCAGCCCCGATTTCCAGCGGAACAGCAAATCGTTGAGGCAGTGGCCCTCCTTGCTGACCATGATCACGGTTCGCATCGGCTCGCCAGCGATGTGCAGGTTCCATCGCATGTCGAAACCCTGGGCCATCTGGCCCAGCTCTTCGCGCAGGGCCTGCAGCGGCATCTCGCAGGCAAAAGCCACGCGCATAAAGAACAGACCGGTCGCATCCTCGTCCTTGTCGTCGGCGTACTGGGCCGCATCGAGAATGTTGCCGCCGCGCTGGAACAAAAACCCGGAGACGGCATGCACGATGCCCGGTCGGTCGGGGCAGGACAGATTGAGGATGTAAGTGGCGGTCATGTCCAGCATTGTCGCAAATGGTTGCTGACGCCCATGGACTATGGCGCATCCAAGGGCTTCTGGTGAAAATAGTCCTTTGCCCCGAACCAGGGCTCTTGATCGGAGGAGACAAGGTGGCTTACCCAGACTTCAGCATGGAGCATCAGTGGCTCCCCTTTACGCCCAACCGGAGTTTCTTTAAAGACCCGCGGGTGTTCGTGGCCGCCGATGGCATGCACTTCACCACGCACGACGGGCGAAAGGTGATCGACGGTATTTCAAGCCTGTGGTGCGTGGCGGCCGGCCACAACCGACGACCCATCAACGAGGCCATTACCCGTCAGCTGGGCACGCTCGACTATGCCACCGCCTTCCAGGCCAGCAATGATCAGGCGTTTCGTGCGGCGCAGATGATTGCCCAGCGGGCGCCCGGTGATCTGAACAAGGTGCTGTTCTGCAATTCTGGATCCGAAGCGGCCGATACCTCCCTCAAGATAGCGATGGCTTACCACCGGGCGCGTGGCGAAGGCCATCGCCAGGTCTTCATTGGCCGGGAAAAGGGCTACCACGGCGTCAACTTTGGCGGTATGAGCGTAGGCGGGTTGCCCGCCAATCGCAAGGTTTACGGCGCTCAAATGCTGCCCCGGGTGGACCATATGCGCTTCATCCATGACCCGGTCCATCATGCCTTCATTGAGGGTGAGCAGCCGGTCTGGGCGGACGATCCGCTGCTCGAGCTGGAGCAGCGCATTTTGCCCCTGCACGACCCCTCCAATGTGGCCGCCATCATCGTCGAGCCAGTGGCCGGCAGCGCGGGCTGGTACATCCCCCCCAGGGGCTATCTGCAGCGCTTGCGCCAGATCTGTGACAAGCATGGCATTTTGCTGATCTTCGATGAGGTCATCACCGGATTTGGCCGGCTGGGCACGAATTTCGGCGCAGATTTCTTTGGCGTGATTCCGGACATGATCAACTTCGCCAAGTGCGTCACCAATGGTGTGATCCCGATGGGAGGCGTGATTTGCTCCGACCGCATTTACGACACCATGATGCAGTCCCATGGCAGCAGCCCAGAGCATGCGATCGAACTGTTCCATGGCTACACCTATTCGGGTCATCCGGTGGCCTGCGCCGCCGCCATCGCCACCTTGCAGCTCTTCGATGACGAGGGCTTGTTTGAGCGTGCTGGCCGCATGGGTACGCTGCTGGGGCAGGCAGTCCATGGCCGCCTCAAGGGGCTGCCTCACGTGGTGGGGATTCGCACGCTTGGCTTGGCCGCAGCCATCGAGCTGGCGCCTGGGGCGGTGGCGGGTCAGCGCGCCTACGAGGTCTTCCTGCGCTGCTTTCATCGCGGGGTGCTGATTCGACCGGCTGGCGAAAACCTGGTGCTGTGCCCCCCCTTCATTGTCGAGCCAGCACAGATCGACCAGATGGTCGAGGTGCTGGGCAAAGCCATTGCCGAGCAGGCCTGAGCGGCCCGCCGATGACAGAGCTCAGGGCCGGGTAGCGGGCCGGCCCTTGAACTGTTCGCGCAGGGCGGCGCAGTGGTCGGTGACCGGTGCCGGTTCGGTGATCCAGTGTGCATCAAACTGGCCATCTGCCGGGTCTACCCCGCGGCCGAGCAGTCGCACGCTTCGGCTGCTGAGATTGGCCGGCAGATGCTGCGGCACCCCCAGGGCCTTGTCAGCATGCACGCTGCCGCAGATCAGCAGCACGGTCTGCCCCGGCCGTGCGGTTCGAGCCGCCTCGGTACAGGCCTGCGCCAGGCTGACATCGCGGGCGATCTGCATTCTGGTCATCGGCAGGATCTGGCTTTCAGGCAGCAGCTTGCAGTGTCCTTCGCGCATCAACTGCATCTGACGCCTCAGGGCATCAGGCGGCAAGCGCTGTTCCAGTTCGATGCGACCCATGCTCTGGCGCAGCTGATCGCGCGGCAGGTCGCCGCCCAACACCGGCACCCCAGACCGCACCGCTGCTGCCACGATCGGGGCATAGGCGGCCCAGGGCCAGGCTTTGTCATCCCAGGCCAGGGCTCGCTGCAGGTCTTCCGGCGCAGCCGAAGGATTCAGTGCCCCGCTGTGACGACCGGCTGGCAGCATTTCCATGACCACCGCAGCCAACTGTCCTGCCGGGCCCAGGATCTGCACCACTTCGGCGGCCAGGCGCTGGTGGTCGGGGGCGTCGTGCTGCTCGCCCAGAAGCAGCACTGCAGCGCCGGCCAGCCGGCTCAGCCGCTCGTTCAAGGGCTCGGTACTCTCGGTCGTTTTTGCGATCAGCGGCGCTGCCGGTAGAGTCAGCGCCGCCGCAGCAGCGGCGAGCAGTTGGCGCCGCAGGGGCTGAAAGGGCGTTGGGTTGCGCATGTGATCATGCTAACCCCTGCGCTTTGAGGCTGCAGCGATTAATGCAACACCACCGGTGTGTGGGCCAGCTGCGCATAGCCCTCTAGCGTGGCCTCAATCTCGTCTTGGCTGGGCGCTTTTTCACGCCAGCGCTGCAGGTTTTCCTCGAACAGTCGCGCCCAGGACCCTTCCAGGAAAACTTCTTTTCCGTGGCGCTTGTCAACGATCTCGAAGCCGTGCCGCACCTGCTGCAGCGGCCGGGGCGTTCCGGGTGGGACGGGTTCATCGGCCACCATGTGCAGGACCACGAAGGCCTCGGAGTCGTAGAGCATTTGCAGGGTCATGGGGTGCGGTGGGACAGGCTGGGTGCTGACTATCTGCGGCCAAGCACCCGGACTTTCAAGGGCCAGCCCTGCGGATCAAGGCTTTTCGATACTGACCAGACGTTGGTCTACACGGTCGCCGTTGGACTGACTGATGGCGATGCGGACTGGCAGGTAGCCCAGCGTGGGCGCAAACCACAGCTCCAGTGTTTGGTCATACAGGTGACGTGGCTCGCGTCGCAGGAGCAGGGCAGGGTGCTCGCCGATCGGCAGGCTCAGGTTTTCACGGCGTACCACGGTAAAGTCCCAGGGCTCGACGTTGCGCAGCCCTGCGGTGGGTATGCTGATGGTGGCTCCGGGCTCAAAGCGTGCGGGGTTGCCGCCCATCAGCGCGGCGAGCTGAAAAAACACGCTCAGCCGGTCCTGTGTTCCGGCTTGCCAGGGGGCCTGTGGGCTGTTGTTGCTGAACACGATCCGGCCGAGGTCAGGTTGAAAGTGAATCGCCACCTCGGAGCGGGCGCGGTCTGAAAACCGTCGGGGTGAAAGCCCCTGCGGCCCGAGTTCACCCACGCTGGTCTGGCTGCGGCTGGGCAGAGGAAAGCTGCTGATGACCACCCGGCTCTGGTAGCGCTGTCCGTCGTGCTGCCAATCCAGTTGCGCGCTGGCCGTGTATTCAAACCCGCGGGCGCTGCCAGTGAGCTGGTAATTGAGTCGCGCTGAACCTGGAATCGACAGAGCCACCTGGGCCGCAGGGGCCGACGGCGCTGTTTCGGCGGACTTGCCGTCTGGCTCCGAAGGGGCCGGGGCGAGGCTTTCGGCTGCGCCCTGCACCGGTGGTGCTGCAGAAGCGGGGGGGTCTTGGGCGGGCGGCGCTGGCAGAGCAGGCGGTGCTTCGGCGGCTGCTTCATGGGTCGATTCATTCCGGGACGCAGAGCCTTGGCTGACGACAGATTCGGCCGCTGGCCCCTCGTCCGGCAGGCGGGTGAGGGTCGCTGCCGGTGCGGTCGCTGGGGCCGAATCGGGGCCAGGACGCGCGGGTTGGGAACCTGGGTCTTGTCGGGGCGCGGGGCGCGCGGTTTGTGGAGCCGGCGCCGCCGTCGTGGCTGGCAAGGCCAGCGGTTGGTACAAGACGGCCGAGGCACTCAGGGCTGGGCCGGGTGTGGGCACCAGCTGCGCTGGTGCGGCAGCCAGTAGCCAGAGATGAACCAGCCCCACGCACAAGAGCAGGGCCAGGCCCACCGGCCAGGGTGGGCCACCCCGCAGCTTAGGCGAGGCGTTAAGCTTGAGGTTTGACTGCACGATCAAAGTCCTGATCGTTTTGACCTAACGGGCTATGTGCCCTCTTGAACCATGAAACTTGCAACTTATAAAGACGGATCGCGCGATGGCCAGCTGGTGGTGGTCTCGCGTGACTTGACGACGGCCCATTATGCGACCGCGATCGCCTCTACCTTGCAGCAGGTGCTCGATGACTGGAATTTTCTGGCGCCCCAACTGGAAGACCTTTACCAGACGCTCAACCAGGGCAAGGCCCGTCATGCCTTTCCCTTCGAGCCCCAGCGCTGCATGGCCCCGCTGCCGCGCGCGTATCAGTGGGCCGATGGTTCGGCCTATATCAACCATGTGGAGCTGGTGCGTGCGGCGCGCGCCAGCCAGGTGCCGGAGAGCTTCTACACCGATCCGTTGATGTACCAGGGCGGCAGTGATGATTTTCTGGGCCCCTGTGATCCAGTGATCTGCCCCGATGAGGCTTACGGCATCGACTTCGAGGCCGAGATTGCGGTGGTGACCGCTGATGTGCCCATGGGCAGCAGTCCCGAGCAGGCGCTCGATGGGATTCGCCTGCTGATGCTGGTCAACGATGTGTCCCTGCGCAACCTGATTCCCGATGAGCTGGCCAAAGGCTTTGGCTTTTTCCAAAGCAAGCCAGCCACGGCCTTCAGCCCGGTGGCGGTCACGCCCGATGAACTCGGCGCGGCCTGGCAGGGTGGCCGGGTGCATCTGACGCTGCAGTCCACCTGGAATGAACGCAAGGTGGGCCTGTGCGATGCGGGCCCCGATATGACCTTTCACTTCGGGCAATTGATCGCGCACATCTGCAAGACGCGCAATGTGCGCGCTGGCTCGATTGTGGGTAGCGGAACGGTCAGCAACCGGGGCGTTGAGGAAAACGGTCGCAAGACCTGGCCCAAGGGCTATAGCTGCATCGCCGAAAAGCGGGCCATTGAAACCCTTGTTGACGGCAAACCCAGCACCGAGTTCATGAAGTT
>CAYPSU010000077.1:6605-11152 GCA_964413475.1 uncultured Polaromonas sp.
CATCGAGATGAAGGGCAAGGACGGGCAGAGCCTCTTTGGTGCGATCGACCAACGCATCGCGCCGCCGAAGACCTGATCGGCCGGCTCAGGCCGGCCAGCTCTGCCACAGGAGCTGCAGGCCGCGGATGAACATTTCCACCGAAATGCTCACCAAGATCAGGCCCATCAGACGCTCAAAGGCGGCAATCACCCGCAAGCCGACGAGGCGCTGCAGCCGATCGGCCAGGAGCAGCACCACCGCGCAGACGGTCATGGTCAGGCTCAGGGCGGTCACCCATTCCAGGCGTCGTTCGGGTGCCTGACTGACCAGCAGCAGCACGGTGGCCAGCGCCGAGGGGCCGGCCAGCGCGGGGATGGCCAGCGGCACGATCAGGGGCTCATGTTCGGGCACTGGATTTTCGCCCGGAGGCGGTGGGAACACCATGCGCAGCGCAATCAGAAACAGCACCATGGCGCCCCCGATCTGCAGCGACACCTCCGACAGGTGCATGGCTTTCAGAAAGGCTTGACCGGCAAACATGAAGGCCAGCAAGACTGCAAAGGCGATCAGTACCTCGCGCAGGATGACCCATTTGCGCCGATGATCAGGCACCGCCTTCAGACTGTTGACGAAGATCGGAATATTGCCCAGCGGATCGGTGATCAGCAGCAGCAAGATGGTGGCAGAGGCCAGGGTGTGTTCCATGCGGGCGGCGAGCATAGCAAAGCCCTTGCAGGGTTTGAGAGCTCGTCGGTCAAAAATTGTGGCGGGTGCCGCTTCCTCGTGAACTTCTCCGCCTGTGGGCTCATCCACCAGCTCGGCCAAGCGGTCACAATGCGGAGCACGGTATGGGCGGGGGAGCAAGCTGCCCCTACGCAGAAAGGAAGGACAGACCATGAGCGACGCAAACGGTTTTGGCGATTTCGGCAAATGGGTGCCGGGCTTCGAATTTCTGCAGAGTCTGACCCGCGCTGGGGCGGCGCCTTCGGCCGGACCTGTCGGTTGGGTGGCGCCCACCCTGAGCGAGGAAGAACTCGACAAGCGGGTGCAGGAGCTCAGGGCGGTGCTGTTCTGGCTGGAGCAAAATTCGGCGGCTCTCAAGGCCACCATTCAGGCGCTGGAAGTGCAGAAGATGACGCTGGGTGCCCTCAAGGGCATGAACGTGAGTCTGCAAGATATGGCGCAGGCCTTCACGGTCAAACCTGCGGCAGACCCGGCACCTGCCCCGACGGCCGCGCCGTCGCCGACGCAGGAGGCCAAGCCCGCCAAGTCCGCGGCCCGTCCGAAGCGTGCCCGCGCCAAGGCGCCAGCGGCCCGCCCAAGCGCCTCTGGCGTGGTCGATCCCATGCAATGGTGGGGCGCTTTGACGCAGCAATTTCAGCAAATTGCCAGCGCTGCGATGGCTGATGCACAGGCCCGGCCACCCGGGGCCAAGGCCCAGGGGCCAGCTGCTACCTCCTCGGGCGGCCACAGCAGCGCCAAGGCTGAGGCGGTCAAGGCCAAGTCGCCCGGGCGCAAGACCGTGGCTGCCACATCCCGAAAGCGCAAGCCCCAGCCTTGATGAACCCGCGTTTTCCACACGCCCATGCCACCCATCCGCAATGGGCTATGGCGGCTGCCTTGGTGCTGACCCAGCTGCGCGCCCAGATGGCCCTTGCGGGTCATGCCACTGCGCCGACTTTGGGCCTGCTCTACATCACCGACCACTATGCGGCCCACGCAAGGGAGATCTTGGACCATCTCTGCGACCAGTTGCCCGAGGTGGTCGACTGGGCCGGTACGGTGGGGGTAGGCATTGCGTCGAACCAGGTCGAGTATTTCGACGAGCCGGCGATGGCAGTCATGCTCTGCGAGTTGCCCCCCGACCAGTACCGCGTGTTTTCGGGGGTCGCTCCGCTGAGCGCTGCGGGCCGTCGCTTTGTGGCCCAGACGGCGCTGGTGCACGCCGATCCGGGCGAGCCGGATCTGGCCGAGCTGATTGCCGAACTGGCCGCCACCACCCGTGGGGGCTACCTCTTCGGGGGACTGACGGCCAGCCGCGGTGCGACGGTGCAGTTCGCCCAGAGCGGTCAGGGTCATCTGCGGGGGCAGGGCGCAGCCGGCAGCGTCTTTGCCGGCGGTCTGAGCGGGGTGGCCTTCGGGCCCGAAGTGCAGCTGATCTCGCGGGTCACTCAGGGCTGCCAACCGGTTTCGATTGAGCGAACCATCACCGCCTGCGATAACCATGTGGTCATCGAACTGGACCATCTGCCGGCCCTTGAGTGTCTGCTGGAGGATCTGCAAATCAGTTTGGATGATCCGCAGCCGGCGCTGGCCAAGGTGCGGCGCACCCTGGTCGGTTTGCGACCAGCCGGTGTGGAGTCAGGACCCTTGCGCCGGGGCGGGCCCTTTGGTGCCGACACCTTGGTGCGGCACATCATCGGACTGGATCCGGCTCGCCGTGCCGTGGCGGTGGCGCATGCGGTGGAGCCCGGCATGCGGCTGAGTTTCTGCGAGCGCCATGTCGAGGCCGCCCGTGCTGATTTGGTGCGCATCTGCGCCGAGATTCGGGAGGAAGTCGAAGCGCCTGAATGGGCGCTCAACGACCCTTCGACCGAATCGCCGGCCCCGCAGCGGCCCCAAAGGCAGATCGCCGGTGCGGTGTATGTCAGTTGTTCCGGCCGGGGGGGGCCTCACTTTGGCGGCCCTAGCGCCGAAATGCAGATCGTGCGCCGCGCCTTGGGCGACGTGCCCCTGGTGGGGTTTTTCGCTGCCGGAGAAATTGGGGGCAACAGCCTCTATGGCTATACCGGCGTGCTGACGGTTTTTGTGACCTCATCCTGAGCAGGTTCTGTTATGAAGTTGTACATCGCCAATAAAAATTATTCGTCCTGGTCGCTACGTCCCTGGGTGCTGATGCGTACTTTGGGTTTGGACTTTGAGGAGTCCCTTCACCCTTTCCCGACGGGGGGTGCGCCGAGCGGCTTTGAGCGTTTCTCACCCACCGGCAAGGTGCCCTGTCTGGCCGACGGCGATCTGACCGTCTGGGACAGTCTGGCCATCATCGAGTACCTGGCCGAGCGCGATCCGGCGGTGTGGCCGGCATCGGCAGCGGCGCGGGCCTGGGCGCGCTGCGCCAGTGCTGAGATGCATGCCGGGTTTTCGACGCTGCGCCAGATCTGCTCCATGAGTTGCGGCGTACGGGTGCGACTGCGCCCCGAGGCGCTGACAGCGCTTGCCCCCGACCTCGATCGGCTACAGCGCTTGTGGCGCGAAGGCTTGCAGCGCTTTGGCGGGCCGTTTTTGGCGGGCGATGCCTTCACCGCGGTGGATGCCTTCTTCTGCCCGGTGGCGTTTCGGATGCAGACCTACGGCCTGCCGCTCGATCCGGCGTGCAGCGCCTATGTGCAGACCCTGCTGGACCTGCCGGCCATGCGCCAGTGGTACGACGCGGCTTTGCGTGAGCCCTGGATCGAGCCGGCCCATGAGGCCGATGTACTGGCCTGGGGCGAGTTACGCAGCGATGCCCGGCTTGTGGCGCGCCAAGCCCCCTGAACTCAGCAGCCGCGTGCGCGGTCTTCGTGAAACTGTTGTACGAAGCCGGAAAAAGCACCGGTCTCCAGCGCCTGCCGTATCTCGCGCATCAGGTTGAGGTAATAGTGCAGGTTGTGGATGGTGGTCAGCATCGGGCCGAGCATTTCGCCGCAGCGGTCGAGGTGGTGCAGGTAGGCCCGAGAGAAGCCCTCGCGTCCACCCTGATCCCAGGACTGGCCCGATGGTCCGGCGCAAGCCATGCAGGTGCAGCTGGGGTCCAGTGGTTGTGGATCGTCGCGATGGCGTGCGTTGCGCAGCTTGAGATCGCCATATCGGGTGAACACCGCGCCGTTGCGTACATTGCGCGTAGGCACCACGCAGTCGAACAGGCCCACCACATCGGCCACCCCTTGCACCAGATCTTCGGGCGTGCCGACCCCCATCAGGTAGCGCGGCTTGTGCTCGGGCAGCCGGTGAGGCGTGTGCGCCATGATGCGGCGCATCAGGTCCTTGGGTTCGCCCACGCTCACGCCGCCGATGGCATAGCCGGGGAAGTCCATGCGCACGAGCGCTTCGAGAGATTCTTGCCGCAGGTGCTCGAACATGCCGCCTTGCACGATACCGAACAGGGCGTTGGGATTGCCCAGACGTTCGAATTCAGCGCGGCTGCGCTCGGCCCAGCGCAGGCTCATCTCCATGCTCTTTCGGGCCTGCTCTTCGGTGGTCAGGCGACCATCGGTTTCGTAGGGCGTGCACTCGTCGAGCTGCATCACGATATCGGAATGGAGCACCGTCTGGATCTGCATGCTCACCTCGGGCGACATGAACAGCTTGTCGCCGTTAACCGGGCTGGCAAAGTGCACGCCTTCTTCGGTGATCTTGCGCATGGCGCCCAGACTCCAGACTTGGAAGCCGCCCGAGTCGGTGAGGATGGGCTTGTGCCACTGCTCGAAATGGTGCAGGCCGCCAAAGCTTTTCATGACGTCCAGCCCTGGCCGCATCCACAGGTGAAAGGTGTTGCCCAGAATAATTTGCGCGCCCATCTCATGCAGGC
>CAYPSU010000077.1:11162-13366 GCA_964413475.1 uncultured Polaromonas sp.
GCCCTTGACGGTGCCATAAGTGCCCACCGGCATGAAGATGGGGGTTTGCACAACGCCGTGGTTGAGGGTCAGGGTGGCGCGCCGGGCATGGGTGGCGCTGTCGCGGCTGAGGATCTGAAATTGAAGCATCGGGAATCGGTCCTGCGAGGGTGACTTTCAGCGCAGACCTTGCCGCTGCAGCAGCATCGAGTCGCCGTAGCTGAAAAAACGGTAGCGCTGGGCCACCGCCCGGCGGTACAGGGCCATGATGTGTGCGTGACCGGCAAAGGCGCTGATCAGCATCATCAGGGTGCTGCGCGGCAGGTGGAAGTTGGTGATCAGCAGGTCGACCACCTTGAATTGGAAACCGGGCGTGATGAAGATGTTGGTGTCCTTGTAGTCCAGGCCAAAGCGCGCCGCTGACTCCAGCGCCCGCACGGTGGTCGTACCCACCGCCAGCACCCGGCCGCCACGGGCTTTGCAGCGCGAGACGGCATCCCAAGTCGCCTCGGGCACCTCAAAGCGCTCGTGGTGCATCACATGATCGACGATGCGATCGGCCTTGACCGGCTGAAAAGTGCCCGCCCCCACATGCAGGGTGATATGACTGCGCTCAATGCCACGCTCGGCCAGGGCATCGAGAACGCTCTGGTCAAAATGCAGCGCCGCGGTGGGTGCGGCGACCGCTCCCGGCTTGGCCGCAAAAACCGTCTGGTAGCGGCTCTCGTCATCTGCGGTGTCGTCGTGCTTTATGTACGGCGGCAACGGCACGTGCCCATGCGCGGCCATCAGGGCGTAAGGGTCGGCGCTGAACTGAAGCCGGTACAGCGGTCCGCTGTCGTCGGGCCAGCGGCCCAACACCCGAGCCGTAAAGCCACCGTCCATCTCCAGGGTGGAGCCGGCCGGTGCCTTTTTGCTGACCTTCATGTGCGCCGCCACGATCCGGTCTTGCAGCACCCGCTCGATCAGCAACTCCAGTCGCCCGCCCGTCTCCTTGCGGCCAAACAGCCGTGCCTTGATCACTTGGGTGTCATTGAAGACCAGCAGGTCACCGGCTTGAAGCAGCGAGGGCAGGTCACGGAAGGATCGGTCTGCCGCCGTCTTGTCACGGCCATCAAGCAGCCGCGAGGCCGACCGCTGCGCCGTCGGATGCTGCGCGATCAGTTCTTCGGGCAGCTGAAAATCGAAATCGTCCAGGGTCCAATCGCGCGAGGCGTCGGCCGGTACAGAGGCTGAAGTGCTCATGGAGCTTGAGGGCCGGACGGGCCCGTTCCAAGAAATGCCGCAATTGTGTCATGCCCGGTGGCCCTGCAAGGCAAAATCCCTGAACATGTCCACCGACGCCTCTGCTGCCACCGGACGCGGCACTTCCTCACCCGCACAAAGGGCTTTGCAAAAGCTGGGTTTGATCCAGGCTGCGGACCTCGCCCTGCATTTGCCCCTGCGCTATGAGGACGAGACGCGCATCACCCGCCTGGCCGATGCCCGGGCCGGCGATGTGGCGCAAATCGAGGCGCGGGTGGTGCGCAGCGAAGTCACGTTCAGGCCGCGTCGCCAGTTGCGGGTGGAGGTGGATGACGGAACCGACCGTTGCACGCTGCGTTTTCTCAACTTCTATCCCAGCCATCAGAAGACCCTGATCGAAGGGGCGGCGGTGCGGGTGCGGGGTGAATTGCGCGGCGGCCTCCTGGGCTGGGAAATGGTCCATCCGACGTTCAAGCTCGCCGGTGGTCCGCTGCCGCAGACGCTCACGCCGGTTTACCCCTCGGTGGCGCAGCTGCCGCAGGCGTATCTGCGCAAGGCGGTGCTCGGTGGTTTGGCTCGGGCCGACCTGTCGGAAACCTTGCCCCCGGGTGCCTGGCCGGCCTCGCTGGGTCAGGCCTGGACCTTGCGCGAGGCTTTGGAACTGCTGCACCAGCCCGGCCCTCAGGTCAGCCTGGCGGACCTGGAAAACCGCAGTCACCCCGCCTGGCAGCGCTTGAAGGCCGAAGAATTGCTGGCCCAGCAACTGTCGCAATTGGAGGCACGGCGTGCGCGCGATGCGATGCGGGCGCCGGCGCTGCGGCCCAGGCCGGGCGAGCATGGGGCAGCTGGCCTGCGGCAGCGACTGCTACAAGGGCTGCCGTTTGAACTCACCACGGCGCAGCAGCGGGTGGACGCGCAGATCACGGCGGACCTGCTCCGCCAGCAGCCGATGCATCGCCTGCTGCAGGGCGATGTGGGAT
>CAYPSU010000078.1:0-13292 GCA_964413475.1 uncultured Polaromonas sp.
CTTCCTCGATCCCGATGCGATCACCGTCGACGGGTCTGTGCTTGGGGTTTGAGTCGGATTGATACTAGGGTAAACCCTTTTTTCCAGAGTCAAAATGACAAGCTTTAGCCCGCTAAACCGTGGGCTTGGGATCTGGATTCCGCTGGGTGAGCGAGGTGTACATTAGAAAATATTTAAAAAGTATTCCTATAGTCTGTCGACGATATCGGCTTTTGTCCCTCCCTCGGCAACCCCTATAAGGATTTTTTGCATTCCATCTATGATGCTTCTCCTCCCGCCCGGATGAGCTTGCCGACCCCTGTGTTCTTTCACAGATTTCCCGGTCAGGCACCTTTCCTAGCCTGTTGTTTTGTTATAGGAGTGATGGTCATGTTTGAACGCGTTGTCCCCGTCAATAAAGAGCGCCATGCGGGCAAAAAGGTACGCGCCAGCAACGATTTCCGCTTTGCCTCGAAGTTTCATGTGGCTTATGTGACGGTCCATGAATTTGCTCGCGCTGCGGCGATCTATCCGCTCGTCTTTCTCGAAGACAAGGACAACGATCAATTTCGTCCGGTTGCTTTGATGGGGCTTGATGCCGGCGAAAACCTTTTTGTAGACAGTCAGGGGCAATGGGTCGGTTCTTACATTCCGGCCATCATTCGCCGCTATCCCTTTGCCCTGACCAAGGCGGCTGAGGCTGACCGTTTCATTGTTTGCGTTGATGAAGCCAGCGATCTGCTCAGCGACACCGAGGGCGCGCCGCTGTTTGATGAGCAGGGCAACGCCACTCAGGTCATTGAGAACGTCAAGCGATATCTCAGCGAGCTGCAGCAGATGGACACCATGACCCATGAGTTCAGCCGCTTCCTGGTACAGAACAATTTGTTGACACCGTTGAATATGCGTGTGAATGCAGCCAATCAGGTGCGCAATATCACGGGTTGCTACGTGATCAATGAAGAGCGTTTGAACAACTTCAACGACAGCAAGTTCAGCGAGATTCGGCAAAAGGGCTACTTGCCAGCCATCTACGCACATCTGATCTCTCTGTCGCAGATTGAGCGTCTGGCTGGTCTGAAGAAGCCCGCTGCTGAAGCAGCGTCGGCTGAACCCGCCCCACCGGCCGTCGGATCGCGCCGCACCAAGCAAACCCTGCAGTAAGACTGCGGCTGTCCGAGCGGACCGCTGTGGCGGATCGCTAGGCCTTAGAGAGGGAGTGTGGCATGGGATACCTTCCCAAACCAGGAACGAGCTTTCGCAGTGTGACTCTTTGGGCCTGCTGTGCGGGCTGGGTGTGGGCACAAGCCAGTCCAATGGCTCTGCCTGTCCCGCCTACGACTGCCGAGCAGGCCGTGCCGTTGAGCCTGCGTGATTTGATCATCCGAATTCGTGAATCGAACAAGGATGTGAAGATCAAGCGCACCGAGACAGAGATCGCTCGCACAGGGATTGATCGTGCTTCGGCAGCGTTCCAGCCTATGGCGGCTCTGTCTGGTACGGATGGACGCAACCGTCAGCCCAATACCTACGAGGAAAGTTTGTCGCGCAGCTCGGAAAGCTACTATTTGCGCGACGGTCAGGACTATTCGGCGGGGATCAGCCAGTTATTGCCGACTGGCGCCAAGCTTGAGGCCAAGACCACGCTGTCGCGCTTCATCACCAACATCAATCAGAAGGACCTGAAAGACGGTCGTTCGCCTGGCGACAATGACCATCGCACCTTCTGGGGGCTGACCCTGACCCAGCCCCTGGCCAAAGACGGCGGTACCACAGTCACGCAAGCGCGGACGGTGATTGCGGGGCTCGATGTCGAGGTTGCCTCGCACGCGCAGGTCGAGACCGAATCCAGTGTGATAGCCGAGGCGGCCATGGCTTACTACGAGTTGGTTTTGGCCCAGCACCGCGTTGAGGCGGCTGAGGAGAAGCGAAGCACGGGTCAGCGGCTGTTGCTGCAGGCGCGCGATTTGGCGCGCCAGGGCCGTCTCTCAGAGTCGGAGTTGCTCGAGCTTGAAAACTCCGTTTCCCGATACCAGGCTGGCGTGAGCGAAGCGATACAGGGTCGAAGGGATAGGCAGAACCGCTTGCACACCCTGGCCATGTCGAACAAGACCCATGAACTCAAGACTTGGCAGGCCTCCGACAAGCTGCCCGAGGTCTCCAGTGCGGTGTCTTCTCTTGTGCATGAACAGGCGACGCGGTTGGCGCTGGAGTCACGTGCCGACTACCTCATGCAGCGCAAGGTCATTGAGAGGGAAGGCGTGCAGCTGGCGTACGCACGCAATCAGGCCTTGCCGCGGGTTGATCTGGTGGCCACTTACGGCCGAAACGGCCTGGCCCTTTCCGCGTCCCAGGCCTACCGTTGGAGCACCATGAGCGACTATCCGACGTGGAGTGTGGGGGTGCAAGTGCAGGTCCCCCTGGGAGAAAACAAGCTCGGTCGCGCGGATATCGCGGCGGCGCAACTGCGCCGGGAAAACGCTCTCCTGGCCCTCAAGGCGCTGGAGGTCCAAATTGCCAATGACATTGACAACAGCCTTAGCTTGCTGGCCAGCGCGGCCGAGCGCTGGACCCACTGGCGCGATGTTGCTCGTCGTGAGCAGCAACAACTGGAAGTCGAGCGCAGGCGTTTCGCGGCGGGCCGAAGTGAAATGCGTGAAATCCTCATTAGGGAGGAGAGGACCATCAACTCCCGACTCATGGTCTTGGAGCAGCAGATGGCCTATGCCAAGGCCCAGGTGGTACTGGAGTCGGCCCAG
The DNA here is from genome assembly GCA_964413475.1 of uncultured Polaromonas sp. Classification (GTDB taxonomy): domain Bacteria; phylum Pseudomonadota; class Gammaproteobacteria; order Burkholderiales; family Burkholderiaceae_C; genus Polaromonas. Next base: position 2,739 of record CAYPSU010000078.1, read on the forward strand.
GGGATTTTGTTGAGGCGCTGGCCATCCTGAGGAGAGGAGACCTTGTCTAAGGACTTGCGACTGACTTGGCTCATAGGGCTGGTTTTTTTTGCAGCCGGGCAGGTGTGGGCGCAGACCTCCACCACGGCGGCCGGCCTGTCGGCGCCCGGGGTCACGCAGGCGCTCAAGGAGGTCAAGCTGAGCGTGACGGTGGCCGGCCGTATCGAGTCTTTGGTGGTGCGCGAAGGCAGCGTAGTTCGTCAGGGGGATCTGCTGCTGTATCTCGACCGCAGGTTGGAGGAGCTTGAAGTGCGCCGGCGCATGCTGCTGGTCCAAGATCGTGAGCGTATCAGCGAGCTGCGGCAGAAAGAAAAGATCCTGACCGAGCAGGTCCAGTCCTTGCGCCCCCTGCTGGCCACGGGCGGGGTTTCACGCAAACAGCTGGAGGATGAGGAAATAGCCCTGGGAAGCGTCAGCTCCGAGCGCCGATCTCTGGAGGCTGCCAAGGAAAGAGAAATGGTCGAGCTGCTTTTGGCCCAGGAAGCCTATGAGCGTCGGCACCTGCGCGCTCCGATCAGCGGTACTGTCACCAAACTGGCAGCCAAGGAGGGCGAGAGCATTGGACCTAGCGAGCCGGTGATTACCGTGGTGGACACCAGCCGCGTCCGTTTCATTGCGGCCGTCCCGGCCTCTGTGGGACACCGCCTGCGCGTTGGAGCGGGTGTCAAAGTGGAGCTAGGTCAGGAGGGTATGTTCAAAACCCGGCCAGCCCGTTTGGTCTTCGTCTCTCCAGTCACTGACCCGTCCAGCGGGCTGGTGGAGGCCATTGCCGAGTTTGATAACGTCGATGGTTCCGTGCGTCCCGGTATCACCGGTCGGATGTCGTTTTGAGCTGGACTGATCATGAACGCCGATTCCAGACCAGCCCAGGCCGAGCTCGCCGCCGCTCTGCGCCGGCAAGGCAAGACTTGGGCCGAGCTTGCTGGGTTTGAAGGGTCGGTGCAGGAGTTCTGGGAACTCTTCCTGAGCGCGTTGGGTCAGCATCTGCAGGCTCGTCGTGTGTTGCTGCTGACCTCTGCGCCGGGACTACCCTGGAAGGCCTTGGCCCAGTGGCCGGCAGAGGCCTTGCAGTGGAACGATGATGCGGCCGATACCCTGGAGATCCTCTCTCGCCTGGGTGACGATCAACCCCGACTCGATCGTCTGGCCCAGGGCGGCCAAGCACTGTCCATGCGCCTGCTGCAGGCCCCCGCAGCGGGCGGGACGGTGGTTGCGATCATCGCGCTGCATCCGGGTGATTTCAGCCAGGACGCCTCAGAACTCCTGACATGGGCCGCTGAGGTCGGCCGGGTGCCGGCTCTGTATGCCCGGAGGGCCCATAGGCCCAACCAAAACTTCGCTGTCCCCTCGGCGATTTCCGATGGGCAATCCGATATTCCCCCGGACCAGCCCCACGCGCAGCGGCTCTACCAAATTCTTCGCCTGTCGATAGACCTGTCCAAGCAGAACCGCTTTCTGCAGCGTGCCTACGAACTGTGCAACGCTCTGGCCGTGCGCTTTGAAGCCGATCGTGTCTCCATCGGTTGGACCCAGGGGCCCTATGTGCGCTTGAAGGCCATTAGCCATGTGGAGAAGTTCGACCGTCTGTCTGCCCTGAGCCGGGCTATGGAAAGCGCGATGGAGGAGGCGGCCGATCAGGGCCAGACGATCGTCTTTCCGGCGCCCAGGGTCTCCCGGCTCGTGTGCAGGGCTCACGAGTCCTACGCGCTCATGCAGGGGGTGGCTGCGGTGGTCAGCGTTCCCCTGATGGATGAGGATCGGGTGCGCGGTGTGATCTGTCTGGAAAAGCGTCAGGGCCCATGGAGTGCCGACGAACTGTGGGAATTGCGGCTGCTGGCTCAAGCCACGGTGTATCCCTTGGCAGAGCGGCAGGCCGGTGATCGTTGGTGGGGTGCGCGCCTGTGGAGCGCGCTGACCGAGCGGCAGGCCAACCGGAGCCCCCGCCATGTGGGTTGGAAGCTGGCGGGCTTGGCCTCGCTAGCGGGCTTGGTGGCCCTGTTTTTGATTCCCTGGGACTACCGGGTGGATGCGCGGCTGACCATGCGTAGCAAGGATCTGGCGTTCATCCCCGCCCCCTTCGACGGCTATCTGCGGCAGGTTCACGTCGAGATGGGTGACAGGGTCAAGGCTGGTCAGGTGCTGATGCAGCTCGACACCCGAGAGCTGGCCCTGGAGGAGTCCATGGCGCAGGCCGATGTGCTGCGTTACAGCCGAGAAGCGGAAAAAGCCCAGGCCCTGCGCCAACTAGCCGAAATGCAGATCTCGATCGCGCGTCGCGATCAGTCGGCCTCGCGTCTGGCATTGGTTCGACATCAATTGGCCAATGCCAAGGTGGTGGCACCGCAGGACGGGGTGGTCGTCGAGGGGGAGCTCAAGAAGAACCTCGGCGCTCCCCTGCGCAAGGGCGACCTGCTGCTCAAGCTGGCCCAGACCGAGAGCAGCTATCTGGAGTTGGAAATCGATCAAAGCGATGTGCACGAGGTCAGGGTGGGCTCCCGCGGCGAATTTGCCCTGGTAGGCCGGCCCGACCAGCGCTTTGCCATTGAGGTCGATCGTATCGATCCCGCCGCCACCTCGCGTGAGGGCCGCAATGTTTATCTGGCGCGCGGGCGGGCCGATGGCGACTTGGCCGCGTGGTGGCGTCCTGGCATGGGGGGAACAGCCCGTATCGATGTGGGCGAGCGCCCCCTCATTTGGGTGATGACCCACCGGACGGTGCGCTTTCTGCGGGAGTTCTTTTGGCTATGAGCATGGACGAAGCCAGCGGACGGACCTACAGCGATGCCTGGCACCGGGTTTCGGCTGTGCGGGCCTGCCTGCGCAGCAGCGTGCGCGCCCATCGTCAGAGATTCCGGGGGCAAGACTGGGTCGTGTTGCGTGACAGTCTGAGCAGCGACTTTTTCCGTGTCACGGCCGAGGCCTACGCCTTCCTGAGTCGGCTTAGCCCGCAGCGCACCATCGACGAGGTCTGGATCGAGTGGTTGGAGGCGGAACCGGAATTGGCTCTGACCCAGGAAGAAGTGGTCCAGTTGCTGGGCCAGTTGCATCTGTCTAACCTGCTCCAGTTTGACCGTGGGGCTGCGTCTGGCAGCCTTTTCGAGCGCTACCGCGAGCGACGCGGCCGCGAGATCAAGGCGCTACTGATGGGTTTTCTGGCGATCAAGATTCCTTTGATCGATCCTGATCGCTTTCTCGATCGCATGTTGCCGCTGATCCGATGGCTGATGGGGCCGTTCGGCTGGGTGCTCTACGGTGTACTGATCGTGCTGGGACTCAAGGCCCTGGTCGACGAATCGGGGCGCCTATTTGATCAATCGGCAGGCCTGCTGGCGCCGGCCAATCTGGGACTGCTCTACATCGGTCTGGTGCTGGCCAAGCTGGTGCACGAATTCGGTCATGCCGCAGCTTGCAAGCGCTTTGGCGGCGAAGTGCACAAGATGGGTGTGATGCTGCTGCTGTTCGCGCCTCTGCCTTATGTGGACGCGACCTCCAGCTGGGGTTTTCGCGGCCGCTTTCATCGCCTGCTGGTGGGTGCCTCTGGCGTGCTGGCAGAGTTTGCCGTGGCGGCCGTTGCCGCCCTGATATGGGCCAACACGGCGCCGGGCGTGATCAATGCGCTGGCCTACAACGTGATCTTCGTGGCCAGCGTCTCGACCCTGCTGTTCAATCTCAATCCGCTGATGCGTTTTGATGGCTATCACATGCTGGTGGATTGGTTGGAAGTGCCCAATCTGTTCCAGCGCTCGCGTGATCAGCTCAAGTACCTCGGTGAGCGCTTTGTGCTCGGCGTCAAGACGGCGCAGCCGGCGGCACGCACCCGCAAGGAGGCCTGGCTGCTGCCGACGTATGGCATTGTCAGCCTGGTCTATTGGTTGATGTTGATGAGCACCATCATCTTCTTCATCGCCGAGCAGTACCTTGAAGTCGGCATCGCCCTGGCCTGGGTTGTCTTTTTCACCGCGATTGGGTTACCGGTGCTCAAGTTCATCCAGTACCTGGTCAGCGATCCGCGTCTGCAGCATCAGCGCTTACGAGCCATCACCAGTACCGTGCTGTTGAGCGGGGTAGTCGCCACTGTGTTGGCGGGTGTGCCTGTACCTGAGCGGGTACGCATCAAGGGGGTGCTGCAGGCCAGTGAGTTTCGGGAACTCTACAGTGATAGCGGCGGCACGCTGGTTCAGTTGCTGGCTCAGCCCGGCAGCTGGGTGCAGGCCGGGCAGCCGCTGGCCCGCCTGGAAAATCTGGAGATCGATTACGAAATTCGAGCAGCCAGGCGGCAGCGCGAGCAGGTCAGGGCTCAGGAGTTGCAGGCCGTTGCCTCTGCGGTGGGTAACCTGCAACCTCTGTTGAGACAGCGCCAGGCGATCGAAGAGAGGATCGAGCAGTTGCTAAGCCAGCAGAGGGCGCTGGTGCTGGTGGCCCCCATCGAAGGTATTTGGAGCGCCGGCGAGCTGGAGTCAAGCCGAGGTCAGTGGATTGCCCGTGGTGCAAGCTTGGGCACCCTCGTGGATGACCGGGCCTGGCGTTTCGTAGCCGTTTTACCCCAGGCGGGAACCCATCTGTTTGAAGCCGGCCTGGTTCGATCGGAGATTCGGATCCGTGGTCAGCAGGAACTCAATCTCCTGTCGATCAAAACCGAAGTCATGCCTTTCGAGCAAGGGCAACTGCCGTCGGTTGCGCTGGGTATGGCCGGTGGTGGCGAGATTGCTGTTCAATCGTCCGACCCCAAGGGCTTGGCCGCAGCCGAGCCGTTCTTTCGCATTCATGCCCAGTTGCCGCCCCCGGGATCGTCCGCAGGCCAGGACATACGTCGGCTGCACGGCCGACTGGGCACCATGCGCATCACCCTGCCTGATTCACCCCTGCTGGTGCAGTGGGAGCGAGGCGCCAGGCAATTTTTGCAAAGGAAATTCCGGGTATGAGCGCCGCGTGGCCTGCCTTGGAGTCTGACGGCGCGATCAGTTCCGCGCCGCCCCGCAAGCTGCGAGCCTTGCACAAGCTTCCCAAGGGACTCGATGCGTGGGCCGATCGGGCTCAGGGCTGGTATCGCAGACGCGCTTTTCATGCCAGCCCTCTATGGAGCCGCGCGCAGGATTGTTATCAGCACTGCATGGCCCTCGACGATCTGGACGAGGCGGCGCTTGCCCTGGCTCTGCTGCAGGCCCAGGAGGCGATGCGACGCGATCCGCTGGCGGCCAAGGGTCAAATGGTGCAGACGCTGGCGTTGGTTGGCCAGATCGCCCGACGTGTTCTAGGCATGCGGCCCTATCCGGTGCAGTTCATGGGCGCGCTGGCCCTGCACGAAGGCTGGCTCGCCGAGATGGCCACCGGAGAGGGTAAGACGCTAACCGTGGCGCTGGCTGCCGTGATGGCCGGCTGGAGTGGCCGTCCCTGTCATGTGATCACCGCCAACGATTACCTGGCCGAACGCGACGCGCAAACCATGCGCCCGCTTTTTCAAGCCTGCGGCGTCACGCTGGCATCAGTTTACGGACAGATCACACCCGAACAAAGGCCGGCGCTCTATGCGGCCGATGTGGTCTATGTCACCCCCAAAGACCTGCTGGCCGATCATCTGCGAGACCGCTTGGCTGCCGGGGATGGTCAGGACGCCGATTGGCAGGATTTCCAGCGCTGGCTCGCAGGCGATACGCAGGCACGGTCTGATCGGGGGCCGTCTCTTCTGCTGGTGCGCGGTCTGCATACGGCCATAGTCGATGAGGCCGACAGCGTGCTCATTGATGAGGCCGTTACACCGCTCATCCTTTCCACTCGGCGTCCAAGCCGCGGGCTCGGGGAGGCGGTACAAATGTTGGCTCAGTTGGCCCCGACGCTCAGAACCGACCTTGATTACGAGCGAGTGGAGCGTACTCGAACCGTTGTTCTGAAGTCCGGCGCACTGGCGGCGCTCGAGCAAGTGGCCGATCGCCTGCCTGCGGTTTGGCGACCGGCACCTCGGCGGGAGGAGCTGCTGCGTCAGGCCCTGCAGGTGCACTGCTTCTTTCGGGCTGGGCATCAATATCTGGTCCATGAGGGCGAGATCGTTCTGCTGGACGAATTTACCGGTCGTATGACGCCGGGTCGAACCCTGACGGCGGGTCTGCATCAGGCCATTGAGGCGAAGGAGCAGGTCGAGATCACCGATCCGAACGAGTCGCTTAGCCAGATGAGCTTTCAGGCCTTCTTTCGTGGTTTTTCCAGGTTGTCGGGTTGTTCGGGGACCGCTTGGGAGGCGGTCGACGAACTCTGGCGCGTCTACCGCCTGCGGGTGGTGCGTATCCCCACGCATCGACCACGGCGCACCGTGATCATGCCGCCACGCCTGTTCTTGACGAGCGAAATCAAATGGCAGGCGGTGGCCGATGAAGTGATGCAGATGCACCGTGCCGGTCGTGCGATTTTGGTGGGTGTGCGAAGCGTTGAATCCAGCGAGACTCTGGCCCGCCTGCTGCGGGAGCGCGGCATGCAGCCTTCAGTGCTCAATGCAGTCAACCATGCGCAGGAGGCGCAAATCGTGGCACAGGCTGGAGAGCCAGCGCGCGTGACCATTGCCACCAACATGGCGGGCCGCGGTACCGATATCAAGCTCAGCGCAGCGGTGGAGGCTGGTGGCGGTCTGCATGTGATTGTTGCCGAGATCAACGAGTCGGCCCGTGTGGACCGCCAACTGGCCGGCCGATGTGGCCGCCAGGGGGATCCGGGCAGTGTTTCACTTCACTTGTGTTTGCAGGAAATTTTGGTTCAGCGTTACATGCCTGGCTGGCTGCGCTTGGGTTTGGCTTGTCTTCCAGAGGGTTCTTTAGACCTTGCTGCGCGGTGGCTCCGATGGGCTTTCGTATGGGCCCAGCGACGGGCCGAGGCGGACGCCTTTGCCCGCCGTTTTTCCGTGCTCAGGCAGGACGACTGGCTTGCATCGGCACTGCCCTTCGATCAGCGAGGCATTGCATGACTTCTCTGCAAAGTCCGACCCTATGGCCTCCCTGGCGCGATTCGGCCCAGGCCATATTGCATGCCATGCTTGGCGAACTCCAGGGGCTGCCCGTCATTGGTGGCGAGGCCTCGGTCCGGCTGTCGCCGGCTGGCCTGGCCAGTGGGCGGTGGCTGGCGGGCTTTTCCACCTTAGGCGTCTCGCCACAGCGCTTGGCCGGTCTGCCACAGCGATTGGGTATGGCAGCCGATGACGCCCGCTGGTTTGTAACGAACTGGCGTCGTGCGCGGCGAGTCGGGCTGGGCGTGGAGCAGACCGGTGAGCAAGTGGTGGCCAAGGTCTATCTTGAATACGCGCTGCCCGCGACCGAGCAGAAGGCTCTTCCGCCCGATCAGCGTCGAGTTGCCCTGCAAATTCAGTCCTGCAAATGGCGTTGCGATGGGGCGCGGGAGGTACCCGCGTCGAGTCGACAAACAGAGTACTGGCGATTGTCAGGAGTTGATGGTGCGGCGGTCGTGCAGTTGCTTCGCGAGAGCGAATCCTTGTCTGCTGGCCTTCGACTGGTGTACGGGGCGCTTGCCGACGGCTTGCAGTGGGCCTTGCGGGCAGCGCCGGATTGGAATGACACGCGCTTGCTGCTGGTGCGCGACCAGGCGAGCCCTCGACAGGGCGTCGGGGTGCGCTTTTATGACAGCGGTCTGAAGGTGGCCGATCTGTTGAGCTGTTTTGCGCCCGTTGAAGCGGCCTGGGATTTGAACTTGAGGGACCATTCTGACCTCATCAGCTCGTGGACTGAGCAGGATTTGGGCTGGCTGCACGCCGGCCTGGATCACCCGAACCTCCCGTTTTTAACGTTTTATGGCGCCATCAGCAGCGCCCAAGTTCGCGCAGTACTCAGCGCACCGCTGCAGGCCTCATCCAAGCGAATGCCTCTTGCAGCAGAAAGCACAGCATGAAGAATATCAAGCGCTGGAGTTCCAGTCGGTTGCGTCATGTGTTCCGCCGGTCGCGCAGTACGGTCGAACGCTTGGAAGACCGCATCCTGCTTTCGGCCGAGCCCCTGATTCAATTCAATCGGGCCGATGAAGAGCAACCGCTCGTGGTTGAAAACCTGGAGCACAGCTCCAAAAAAAGACCGCTCGATCCGCTCGATCTGGAAACCGTCTCGAGCATCGCCACCCTGATTGATCTGACCCGTCCGCAGTCGCAGCAAAACAGCAAATTCAACTGGACCGGCTCGACCTCCTCGCTGCTCAAGCTCAATTCGCAGTTGCAGGCCCTGGTGCTCGATTTGGGCGACGGCGACAGCCAGATGAGCTTGAGCAACGATGCCAACGGCATGCTGCGTCTGTCGCGCATCGACGGCGCCTCGCCCTATGAACTCGTGTTTGCCAAGCCCACCAGCATCTTGGGCATCCGCGGCGAGGGCGGCATCGACCGTCTGGTCTTGGACAACGTGGACCTGGGCTCGACCAGCCTGTCGGTCGACGTCGAGGCCATCGACATTCCGGCCACCAGCACGCTGACCGGACAGAACAACGTGCTGCTGATGGCCCGCGACAGCTTCGCAGGCGATCTGGGTCAGCTGACCATCGGCGCCGACGACCTGGAGCTCAGTGCGAGCATCGACGTCGCCGGCACCGTACAGGTGGTGGGCAATGTGGTGCTGGCTGCGCAGGTCTCGGTCGAGCTTGAGCAAGAGGTCACCCTCACCGGCTACTACGAGGTCAATGGCAGTACCACCTCGCGCGTGCGGATCAGCGACGGCGCGCAGATCACCGCCCAGAGCCTGGCGGTGAGTGCCATCACCGAGTCGCGCTGGGCACTGGCCGCAAACGATGGCCTGATCGGTGGCCGGCTGGCGCTCGATCTGGTGCAGACCACCGAGGCGCTGGTCGAGGGCGGTGTGGATATCAGCGTCACCCCCGAGGCCGGCGACGAAGGCAACCTGGGTGTGGGACTGCTGATCGAGGCCATCGATTGGAGCGATGCCTCGGTAGTTCTGGACATGGCCGATGGCGCAATCACCGGTCTGAGCAAGGACACTCAGGCCGGCCAGGCGCTCGAGGGCTTTGAGCTCGGATGGACGCAGATCGATCTGGTGCGCAAGACGGTGGCTGGGCTGGGCAGTGAGGCTGGCGCCTCCAACCCCACGCGCATCCAAAGTACTGATGGATTGGTGCAAATTTCGGCAGCCAGCTTCGACGGCGCGGGCAATGAAGACGGCGAGAACGCGGGTGTTTACGGCTCGGTGATGTCATCCCTGGTGGGATTGCACATCAGCAACATCGATCACGATGTGCAGGCCTTCGTCGCAAATTCTGCCTTGGAAGTGGGCGCACTCAACGTCTATGCGCTCAACGAAACCAGCGCCTTGGCCAACGGCAAGATCGCCCGCAACAAGGTGGAGGGCAACACCCAGGCCTGGATCGAAGGTGCCGATTTGAGCAGCGCCGGTGCGATCGCACTGATCGCCCGGGACTTGGCAAGTTTTACCGCCACCAGCGAAGGCTTTTCCGCTGATATCCCCAAGCTCGACACCCTCAAGGTAGGCATCGCTTCGACCACCAACACGGTCGATCGCAAGGTCTCGGCCTATCTGCTCAGCAGTACTGTCAGCGCCGGCGAAATGGCGGTGCTTGCCAGCAACGACAGCACCCTGAGCGTCTCGCTCGAGTCAATGGCGGTGTTTGACAGCCAAGCCACAGGGGCCGAAGCGCCGGCCGACACCCCGGCTGAGGGTCAGGGCAGCGGCTCGGGCATGCAAATGGCCTTCGGCGGCACTTTTGCCTGGAACCAGTTCAACGGCCAGGTGCTGGCCTTTGTTGAAGACAGCACAGTCGAGACCACCGATGGCGATCTGGCGGTGCAGGCGGTCAACAGCGCGGCGCTCGAGGCCCAGAGCAAAGCGGGAACCGCCGTCAGTTCGGGAGCCGCAGCGGGCGCCTCTCTGGCCTTCAATGCGGTCGGCTGGGATATGGGCAATATCGCCGCAGCCGGTCTCAACAGCATCTTGGGCACTGATATCGGCGCTACTGCCTCGCCGCTTGTGACCCAGGCCTATGTGCGCGGCAGCGATCTCACGCTCGCAGGTGAGATGAGCGTGAACGCCGAAAACACCATGGGCATCGAAGCCCTGATTACCAACTCGGCCGATGTGCTCGGCGGCGGTGCAGGCGGTGGCCTGTCGGTTGGCGCAGCCATGATCCTGGCCAGCAACCGGGTGCGCTCAGACACCCGCGCCTTTGTTGACGGCAAGAAACAGCTCATGGGCGCCGGTCAAGGTGCGTTTGACCTTGGCGGCGGCCTTGCGGTCTCGGCCATCGACGATGCGAGTATCAGTGCCGAAGTGTCGATGTCATCCAATGTGGCGGGTGGCTCGGGCTCGACGGTGGCAGCTGGCGGCGTGTTCTCGCTCAACGATGTGCGTTCGCAGGTGGCGGCCGATGCCTGGAGCCTGACCCTGACCACCGGCGGTGATGCCTCGATCACTGCCTCAGCCACCGCTCAGATTTCCGCAGTTCTCAGCGGTGAAGTGGTGGCTTCGTCTGAAGAAGCGGGCGCGGCGGGCGGCGGCGATGAAGCTG
>CAYPSU010000079.1:0-13262 GCA_964413475.1 uncultured Polaromonas sp.
AGACCTGCCCTCCGCCGCCTAAACTGGCTGCGGACTTGAGCAATGAGTCCATGTCGCCTCTGAATATTCGGTCCGCGTGTGCGGGCCGTTTTTTTCGGCTAGCTAAAGTGTGCATCGACCATCGCACGCTATCACACCTTCAGCTTAGTGAACGCGCATTTGGCTCCCCTGCCCCTGAATCGACCCGGATCTACTAGACACTTCCGAGCCGTTGGGATTGATGTTTTTCGAACTCTACCGGAGATACGCCACCAGACGTGTTGTGGCGGCGCTTGGGGTTGTAGAACATCTCGATGTAATTGAAGTCATCGGCACGGGCATCTCGTCGTGTTGGGTAAATCTGGCAGCGAATCCGCTTGCGCTTGAGCAGCTGGAAGAAGCTTTCGGCCACCGCGTTGTCAAGGCAATTGCCACGCCTGCTCATGCTGGTGACCAGGTTGTAGTCCCGCAGGAAACCTTGCCAGTCCTGGCCCGTAAATTGGCGATCAGGTATTGGCAGGGACTTCGCGGAATAGGCGATCGTCCATAAATTTCAGATGGGCGCTGACGGCGATGTCGAACCCGATCGCAGACTTCACCGCTTCCACACCGACACCTGGCGCGATTTCTATGAGTTCCAGGCCGCCCGCCGTAAGTTGGAACACGGCTCGCTCTGTGATGTACAAAACTGTCTGGCCCTTGCGCAATGCAGTCGGTCCATGGAAGTTCACTTGGTTAATCTGTGACAGCAACTTGCGATGCCGGCCGTCACGCGAGATCTCCAAGCGAACTTGCGGCTCCTGCACGATGCGGATGTCGGACTGCCCAGCGGTGAGCTCACCGCAAAACAGAACCTTCTTCGCGCGGTGCGCGATGTCCACGAAGCCGCCTGGACCGCGCAGGTTTCCTTGGAAGTCACCCACATTTACGCTGCCATCAGCGCGGATCTCGGCAAAGCCGAGGGCGGCTACGTCGAGTCCACCGCCGTGATAGAAATCGAAAACCTCCATCGAGTCGAGGATGCAGTCTGGATTGAAGTGCGCCCCGAAGGCGCCCGTCTTTTTGGGAGACCCGAGCGCGGGCATGCCGCCAATGCCACCATGCTCGGTGCTGAAGTGGAAGGGGCCCTCCAGTCCAGCCTCCTGCACGATGGAGGGAATGCCGGAGGCCATTCCTACGCCCAGATTTATCACGTCGCCGGGCTGCAACTCCATCGTCGCTCGGCGAGCGACGATCTTGCGCACGTCCAGCGGCAGTGGTTCCAGCCTCGGGTTCTCGGTGCGCAGCTGGCCGGTGAGCGTTGGGTCGTGCCCGCCCAACTGGGTCTGGATTGCATCCGGATCCACCACGACATAATCCACCCAGATACCTGGCACCGCAACCATCCGCGGGTTGATCGTGCCGGCCTGGACCTTGTACTTCACCACCGCGATGACGATGCCGCCAGAATTCCGCGCGGCCATCGCCTGGTACTTGATCCCGACATCGACCGGCTCGCCTTCCATCGATATGTTGCCTGCTGGATCGGAGGACGTGCCGCGAATGATTGCGACGTGGATGGGGAAGGTCCGGTAAAACAGGTAGGGCTTGCCATCCAGCTCCATGCGTCGCACCAGGTCAGTAGGCGGCGTCGCATCGTTCACCTCAGTGCAGCCCGCCTCCAGTGCACCAGGGTCTGCGTAGGTGTTGATTCCGACCTCCGTGAAGAAGCCGGGAGAGCCTGTAGCTTGCTCTCGCAAGATCTTGAAGAGGCACCCCATGGGGAAGGAGTAGGCCTGCACCTTCCCGCCCTTCACTAGGTCCGCAAAGCGGGGAGAGTCACGGTGACTGAAGGTGGCGGTGATCACGCGCTTAACCATACCTTCATGCGCGAGGTGCTCGACCCCGGTCTTAGGCTCTGCTGTCCAGCCTTGCCGGTTTGGCAGAAACATGGTCAGTTCGCGCGGACCACCTTCCGCCTCGAAGCGCTCGCCGAGCGCCTTCAGTACAGCCTCAGGAACCGCCATAGACACCATACCGCCCAGTACCACGGTTGCTCCAGACGGCACGATCGCGGCCGCTTCCACGGCCGTGATAAACTTACTAGGTTGCACTGTAGCCATTGATCCTCATTCGACCTTGGCGCCGGACATCTGCACAACCTTGCCAAGGTCCACGATTTCCTTGCGGATGAAGGCGTTGAACTCGTCTGGCGTGCCGGCCATGGGCACGGCGCCCAGTTCAGCAAATTTACGGCGCGTCTCTGCCTCCGCCAAAATAGTTTTCACTGCAGAATTAATTTTCGACACCGCCTCTTGCGGAGTGCCGCGCGGCGCGACTAGCCCCACCCAGATGCGGATCTCATAGCCCGGAATGAACTCAGCGATCGCCGGGATGTTGGGATAGCGCGGGCTGCGCGCCTGCGTGGTCACGCCCAGCGCGCGCACCTTTCCACTGTCGATTAGCGTCGCCACTTCTGAGATGCCGCCGAAGTAGGCTTGAACGCGGTTGCCCATGACGTCCACAAGCGCCGCGCTGCCCTGTTTGTAGGGCACGTGTACCATCTTGCCATTCGCAGTGCTGTTGAACAATGCGCCGGCTAGGTGCTGCGAAGTGCCGCTGCCACCTGAGCCGTAGTTGATCTCCGGCTTACCGCTACGCACCAGCGCGATGAACTCGCGCATGTCCTTAGCTGGCACCTCGTTACTGACAACCAGCATGTTAGGAACCATCGCCACGGGGGCGACAGCCACGAAGTCTTTTTCAAGATCGTACGTTAGGTTCTTGTACAGACTCGGGTTGGTCGCGTGCGTGTTGGAGATCATCAGCAGCGTATAGCCATCGGCCGGCTGCTTAGCCGCATGAGCCGCGCCGATGTTAGCGGCGGCGCCACCGCGGTTCTCCACCACCACGGGCTGTCCCACGATGTCGCGGAGGCGGTCCGTCAGCAGCCGCGCCATGATGTCCGTGTTGCCACCGGAGGCGAAGGGAACCACAAGCGTGATCGGCCGGCTCGGCCAGCTCTGGGCAAAAGCGGGAGCGGTGGCTAATGAGGTGATGGCCAGCAGGATGAGTCTGCGCAGAGGTTTCATATTTTCTCCTTCGTGAAACGTAGTGAGGGCGGATTCGGGGAGCGGTCAGAGCTTACGTAGTACGTCCTCGACAAAGCTGCGGTCCCAGCGACCGGCATCGATGTCGCGCTCAAGCTGCTGCTCGGCACGGTGGCGAGCTTCGGCCATGTCAACGACGCTGGCGGCCTGGCTGCGCGGAACGACCAGAACGCCGTCACGGTCGCCAACAAGCAGGTCGCCCGGGGCGATCGATAGGCCGCCCACGGAGACCGGATAGCCGATCTCGCCAGGGCCACTCTTGTAGGGGCCGTTCGGGGTGGCACCTCGCGCGACGACGGCAAAGTCCATCTTCTCTAGTTCGTCTACATCGCGAATTGCTCCGTCGATGACCAGCGCTTCGATGCCTTTCGTGCGAGCGTAGCGCGACATCATTGCGCCAATGATGGCGGTGTTCAGCGCCGCGCCGGCGTCAACGACGATAACGTCACCGGGCTTGGCCAAGTCCAAAGCACGGTGCACGAAAAGGTTGTCGCCAGGACGCACGCGTACGGTGAACGCCGGGCCGGCGAACTTTTTCCGGCCACCGTAGGCTAGGAAGCCCGCCATGAAAGCCTGCAGCCGATTCGCCGCATCGCCTATCACGGCTACCGGCACCTTCCGGTAGCGCTCCACCAGTGCGGGCTCTACGCGCAGCCACTCGTGATTAATGCGGAGACCAAGGCCAGTAAGGTTTTCCATGTGGGTCTTTCGGGAAAGGGCTGGTACAAAAGCGCTTCACGACTATTTCGGTCGCGAACCCAGCACGCCGGTGCGCGTCAGCGTTTCGATCTCCTGAGGCTGAAAGCCCCAGCGCGCCATGGCGACACTAGTGCTCTGGCCAGGGATGTCAGGCTTCGTGGGAAGTGCGCTCGGTGTGCGGCTGAAGCGCGGCGCCGGCGCTGGCTGCACGATGCCGTCCACTTCCACGAAGGTCCTGCGCGCCACGTTGTGCGGATGGAACGGCGCTTCACCCAGGCTCAACACCGGTGCGAAGCAAGCGTCAGAACCTTCCAGAAGTTCGCACCAAGCTGCGCGGGTTCGCATGCTGAACACCGTCTGCAGGATCTCCCGCGCCTGCGCATTAGGGATCTCGTCGAGCGAAGGTTTGCGATCGCTCAGCCCCAGCTTCTGCATCAGCTCGGCGCGGAACTTGGGCTCCACGGGCGCTATGGAAATGTACTTACCGTCCGCGCATCGATAGGCATCGAAATAGAAGGCACCGCTGTCTGTGGCGTTGGTGCCGCGTTCGTCGTTGTGCAGACCAGCGGCATAGCGACCGTAGTAGTCGGTCATCAGAGATGCGCTACCGTCGACCATTGAGGCGTCCACCACCTGGCCCAGGCCGGAACTGCGTGCCTCGATCACCGCGCTCAGCACGCCCAGCGCCAAGTACAACGCACCGCCGCCGAAGTCTCCGGTCAGCACAAGCGGGGGTGTCGGCGGCTGGCCCTTGCGGCCGATCGAATGGAGTACGCCGCTTAGCGAGATGTAGTTGATGTCGTGGCCAGCAGCCATCGCGAGCGGGCCATCTTGGCCCCAGCCCGTCATCCGGCCGAACACTAATTTGCGGTTACGCGCAAAGCAAACCTCCGGGCCAAGGCCAATTCGCTCCATAGTTCCAGGACGAAAGCCCTCCACCAGCGCGTCGGCCTGGTCGATCAGGCGCAGCGCCGCGTTGATACCCTCTGCCTGCTTCAGGTCGATGCTAACGGAAGGCCGGCTCCGCTTGAGGATGTTGAAGCGATCTGGCCGAGGCGTTCCGAGTCCATGCGGTTCAGGACGATCGATACGGATCACATCTGCGCCGAGGTCAGCCAGTAGCATCGCGCACATGGGGCCGGGGCCGATCCCGCCAAACTCCACGATGCGCACGCCGGACAGGGGGCCCTTGCTCATAGTCGTCTACAACTCCTGCTCAATGACGAAAAGTATGGGAGGCGCGATGCGCTACGTCAAGCAAATTCGTGCAAACACATTCAAAAATTAGCGCAATATCTACCAAACTCTGCCATATACTTCATGTCCAAGCCAATAGTGGCTTTGACCAGCACGGAGACAGCCGAATGAAAAGCAGCATCGTCAAGCGCATCGTGGAGTACGGATGGCGGGGCGTGAATACAGGGGGCAAGCATTCCGGACTGCTGAATGCGATGTACACCGCGGGGCTGCGGGATGGCTTTGAAGAGAAGGTGCAGGAGGTGCTGGCGGGCCAGGTAATCACGCACCCCAATATCGCGGACAGTTCCTCGCGCATGCGCCCCCTGGTACTTGCTGGTCGGGTCGCGGAAGCGAAGGCCGCCAACGAAATCTTCCACAGGGAGCGCGTGGTGGCCGGCGGCGTTACTCAGCACACCACTGCCCGCAGCACGCACGGCTGGGTTTTCGCCGACACCGCCTACATGGTGCCGCCCTCGCAGGCCATCCTAGGTAACTGGGAGCTTGCCTACGAGGACCTGAAGGGCTTCCACAGGATCCTGGCGCAGCCCGACGGACTGATGCGCCACGTTTTCAACGCCTCGGTGCCCAAAGAGGAAAGCTATGTCGACATCGATCTGTGGATCGACGGTACTGCCTGGGGCCGAGCCAACGGCTGGTGGATGTCCGGAGTGGTCGACACGCTGGAGGTGATTCCACAGGCCTCGTGGGACCGCGAACTAGTGGCGATGTATGAGAAGACCTGCGCTCGGCTGATCGAGTGTCAGGACGAAGGCATCTGGCGCGCCACGATCGACGACCCGTACTCCCTGCTGGACACCAGCGCGACCGTGATGATCGGGTACGCCATGGCCAAGGGTGCGCAGTTCGGCCTGGGCGGCGAGAATGCAGAGAAGGCCAGCTTCGCTGCATTGGAAGCCGTAATGCGTCACCATTTCGACTGGAGGCATGCGATTCTGCGCAACCAGCAGTATGGCCCCATGATCGTGAACGTGCCCAGCCCTAACCCACGCTATCACGACCATGGCAACGCGTACGGCCAGGGATTCCTGGCGGCGCTTTACGCGATAAACGCCGAAGGCGTGCGCGTGCGCGACCTGGAAGTGCATTCTCTGCGCAGTAACTGAGGGCCACGAAGCTTCACCATGGATTTCAGGCAAACCGAAGATCAGACGGCCATCCTAGACCTAGCGCGTCGGTTCGCGCGTGAGCGGATCCGGCCGCATGTGCGTGAGTACGATCGCGAGGAATATTTTCCGCTCGACATCTATGCCGAATTGGGGCAGCTAGGCTTGTGCGGCGGCGTCATCCCGGAAGAGTACGGCGGGGCCGGAATGGACTACCAGACCTACTCGCTTTTGATCATGGAACTCGCGGAAGTCTGCCAGGTAATGGCGTGCTCGGCCAGTTGGGCCAGTGGCGTGGGCGGGATCAGCGTCCTGCGCTTCGGCACAGAAGAGCAAAAGCAGAAATACCTAGTGCCGCTGGCTAAGGGTCAGGGACCTGTCGCCTTCGCACTGACCGAGACGCACACGGGCTCCGATGTCGCCTCGATGCGCACCCGCGCCGTCCGCGACGGCGACCATTACGTCCTGAACGGCTCGAAGGTATGGATATCCATGGTCGCCAAGGCGCGCTGGATCCTTACTTTCGCCAATCTCGACCCAGCCGCTGACCGCAAGGGGATCACGGCCTTCCTGCTGGAGCCAGAGTGGGCCGGCATAGGCCGCACAGCCTTCAAGAACAAGGTCGGCTTCCGGCCGCTGGAGTCCGGCGAGTTGGTGATGGACAACGTGCGCGTCCCGGTAGCTAACCGGCTGGGCGCCGAGGGTGAGGGATTCAAGATCGCTATGTCTTCGGTTGAGAGTGGGCGCCTGAGTGTTGCTGCACGCTGCGTGGGAATGATGCGCGCGTGCCTCACGCTGGCGACCGACTACGCCAAGACGCGCGAGACTTTCGGGGAACCGATTGGGCGCCGACAACTTGTGCAATCGAAGATCACAGACATGCGCGTGGCCTACGAGACGGCGCGCCTGCTTGTGCTGCAAGCCGCCTGGAAAAAGGACAACGACGAGCGTGCGCGAGCCGACACATCGATGGCGAAGATGTACGCCAGCGACGCGCTTATGCGCGTGGCCGAGGACGCCATGCAGATCCACGGAGCCTACAGCTGCTCGGAAGAATACGAGATCGGACGCTACTGGCGCGATGCCAAGTTCATGCAAACCATCGAAGGAAGCAACGAGATCCACCGCGGCCTGATCGCCGAGTATGAACTCGGTTATCGCTGACCCATCCACTGGCGGCCCCTCGCAGCCGTCAGCGGATCTCGCCCTGCTCCGGATCGTATAGCACGCCGGCTGCCGCAAAACCCCCGTCAGCGTTCAGGACGTGGCCGGCGATGAAACCAGCATCGTCTGAACACAGAAAACTAACGGCGGCTGCGATCTCCGCCGGGCTCCCATAGCGCTTCAACGCCATGCGGCTAAGGAAGGCCTGGCGCTGCTCCGGTGCATGTGCGGTGCGCTCCACCTGAATGGGACCAGGCGCGACGGCATTGACTAGGATGCCGTGCGGCGCGAGTTCCATGGCCATCGTCTGCGTCAGGTTGATGATCCCAGCCTTGGACGATCCGTAGGCCGCGCGGCCAATGCCGCCGGCTTGACCCGAGACCGACGAGATATTCACGATCCGGCCACCGCCCGTGCGCATCATCACCCGCGCGGCCGCCTGACCGGTGAGGAACACGCCGATTAGGTTTACACGCAGCACACGCTCGAACTGCTCCACGGAGGTTAACAGGAAGGGGGTACGCTCAGCGATGCCCGCGTTACTCACCTGGATGTCTACGCGGCCGAAGCGTTGCACCACTTCTTCGTAAACCTGCTCGACCTGCTCTGCGAGAGTGACGTCGAGCGTGAGGCCTATGGCCTGGTTGGAGATCTCGGCCAGTTGTCGCAGGGTTTCGGCTACTCGCTCGGCCAGCACATCGGTCGCAACGACAATCGCCCCATCTGCCGCCAGCCGCAGCGCGATCCCGCGGCCGATGCCAGCGCCGGCGCCTGTGACCACTGCGACCTTGCCGCACAGGCGCACGTCAGCTTCCGCCACGGCGCCGAACCATGCGGATCATCTGACCCTGGCACATCGTGGTGCCGTCCTGCTTGACAAGGCGTGCGTCCCAGAACACCAGGCCACGATCCTTCTTGGACACCTCGCGCTTTTCCTTCACGGCGGCCACGAGGTGCACCGTATCGCCAATGAAGCCGGGCGCCAGAAAACGCCACTCCACGCCAGCCAACGCCATGCCAGTCTCGTCAGTGATACCGATACGGTTGTAGAGGCCATTGGCGATGCTGATCAGGAGCATGCCATGAGCAGCGCGCTGGCCGAACACGGAATTTTTGGCCGCTTCCGTGCTGATGTGAAAATCGGTCAGGTCACCCGTGAGTCCAGCGAATACGTACAGATCATATTCGGCGATAGTGCGCGTAGGGGAGCGGAAATTTTCGCCGACGATGAGTTCCTCGAAGTATCTGGACTTTTCCATGGCTTTCTCTTTGGTGCGACCAACGCCCCACGGCGCTAGCGGCCTTCGTATTTTGGTTGGCGCTTCTGCTCGTAGGCGAGCACGCCCTCTTCCGCGTCGCGGGTCATCTGTAGTAGGCGATTCTGGTGTTCGCCCACGCGCAGACCTTCCTCGACGCCGGCGCCAAGGGTGCGCCAGACCGTCTCCTTGATGGCCTGCACAGCCAGCGGTGCTAGCTGCGCGATGTGCCGCGCCATAGACTCCACCACAGGCAGTATCTTGTCGCGCTGGACGACGCGGTTCACCAGACGCATTGCTAGTGCCTCGCGGGCGTCCACAATCCGCCCGGTCAGCATCATCTCCATCGCCAGACCCGCGCCCGCGATCCGCGGCAACCAGTACATGCCACCACTGCCCGGCACCACACCACGTGTTACTTCTGGCAGGCCGAAGCGCGCGTCCTCGGCAGCTACCCGTATGTCACAGTTCAGTGCCAGCTCCATCCCGCCGCCGAGTGCGAGGCCTTGCACAGCAGCGAGGACGGGCTTGTGCAGCGTAGGGGGCGGGACGTAGTGGATGCGCCGGGCCTCGCCGGGACAGCTACTCCACTCATCGTTGGTACCCCTCCCCTGACCCTGCCTTTGTCTTGGCCCAAAGCCGAGGTCTGTCTCGCGCAGGTCCCGGCCAGAGCAGAAACTGTCGCCCGCCCCGTGCAAGATCGCCACACGCACCTCACGGTCGAGTGCGATTTGCTGCCAGACGCGCGCCAGTGCGCGCACCGACTGTGGCGCCAGCGCGTTGTGCACAGCCGGCCGGTTGAGGCAAACCCAAGCGACCCCGTCTTGGACGCGGTAAAGAACTGAGTCGTCCGTCACGCCGCCCGCGTCACTGAAACTTGCCGGCGAGGATCTTGTCCCAGCGGGCGTGCTGCGCCTTGATGTAGGCATCGAACTCCTGAGGTGAACTCGATCTGGCATCCATGCCCACATTGGCCATAGCCTGCCGCACGTCGTCGCGCGCGAGGATCTCGCGCAGTGCGGCGTTGATGCGGCCCACTAGCTCCGGCGGCATCTTTGCCGGGCCCCAGAGGCCCAACCAAGTCTTATGGTCAAGGCTCGGGAAGCCCGCTTCGGTTGTACTGGGGACATCAGGGAGGGCTGGGCTGCGCTCGGTCTGCATCACAGCCAGCGCCCGCAGCTTGCCTGCCTTGATCATAGGGACGACCTGCGCGACCGTGCCCGCGTTCATCTCAATCTCTCCCGCCACCACCGCCGCAGTGGCGGGTCCGCCGCCCTTGTAAGGCACGTGTGTCATTTTTGTGTTTGTCGTCATCTGCAGCAATTCCCCGCCCAGATGGTCGGAGCCGCCGACACCGGAGGACCCGAAATTGATCTTCCCCGGATTCTTCTTCGCGTACTCCACCAGTTCCGAGAGCGTGCGGGCGGGAACGTTCGGGTTGACCGAGATCACGTTGGAGCCTTCCGACAGCATACCAATGGGAGTGAAGGACTTCAGCGGATCGAACGGCATGTTCTTCTGCACATGGTGGGTGGTCACCATTGCGATGTGGTAGACAAGCAGCGTATTACCGTCCGGCTCGGCGTTCGCCACCGAGGCGGCGCCGATCGTCCCGGCTGCGCCTGGCGTGTTGACCACGACAAACTGAACCCCGAACTTCTCGGATAACCGGGGCGCAATGGTGCGCGCCACGAAGTCAGTCGCTCCCGCAGGCGCAAAGGGAACCACGAGCTTCACGGGGGCCTTGCCGAACTGCGCATGCACGGCAGGCGCCGAAAACGCCAAAGTAGCGCCCAGAACCGCGATGACCTCGCGCCGGCGCGTCTTGACTGCGAACATGATTGTCTCCTTTGTATCGTATCGCCAGAATATGATCGATTTTGAGACATGTCAACCAGACGAGCGCCGGAAACGGTCAGAATCTCTCCCGAAAGTGCGCCGCGTATCGTTTCGTGAGGATATTTCGCTGCACCTTGCCTAGCTCTGTCATCGGCAAAGTTTGTTCCGGAAATATCGCTCTCGGCAGCTTGTAGCCCACTAGACTCGCGCGTAGCTTGTGCAGAAGTTCGGCGGGCTCCACTGTCGCGCCCGGGGCGGGCTCCACCGCAGCCGCGACAGCTTCACCCAAGTCGGGATGTGGCAGAGCGAACACCGCCGCGCGAGCGATCTCGGGCAACTCCTCCAGCGCGATCTCTACCTCTCGGGGATAGACGTTGTAGCCGCCACTGATGATCACTTCGCTGGTGCGGCCAACGATCGTCAGGTAGCCCTCATCATCTAACCAACCGATGTCGCCAGTAACCATATGGCCATCATGAATCCGCGGCTGCTCGGAGGCGGGACGTCGCCAGTAACCACCAAAGGCCGCAGTAAAGCCGACCTCTAGCACCCCGGTAGTTCCCGTCGGCACGGGTTTCCCGTCGGCGGCCACCACGCGCAGGGTTACGCCCGGCAGTGGTTGGCCACAACTGCCAGGCCGCCGCTCGCCCTTCAGCGGATTAGCAGTGTTGGTCATGGTCTCTGACATGCCCCAGCACTCCAGAATGCTGTGTCCCGAACGTTGCTCGAAGGCAGTGAAGACCTCGCGCGGCAGCGCGGCCGAGCCGGAGATGAACAGACGCATCCCCGCTGCGGCTTGATGCAAGCCGCTATCTTCGGAAAGGCGCTTGTACATTGTCGGTACGCCGGAGAAAACTGTGGCCTGCGGTAGCTGTCGCACCACCTCCGCGGCATCGAACCGCGGCAGCAGCAGGATCGAAGCGCCCGCATCCAATACGCAGTGCAGTGTCATGAACAAACCATGCGCATGGTAAAGCGGCAACGTATGCAGCAGGCAGTCCCGCGCGGTGTACCCAAGTACGCCAGACAGCGCACGCGCCTTGCCCACGAACAACGCATGTGGCATCAGCGCACCTTTGGGCCGGCCGGTAGTACCGGAGGTGAAGATGATTGCTGCGGCTGCATCGTCGGCCAGATCAGCATCTGGAGAACCTTCAGCAAGCGTCACGTCACGCAAGGAGCCCTTGCCAAGCACATCGAATGTTCGCACCATGATCGAAGGCAGTGCGCCGCGCACGATGTCGAATATTGCCGGATCGCACAAGACGAGAGCAGGATCCGCGTCAGCCACGATCGGGGCAAACTCAGTAACCGTCAGCCGCGGATTGAGCGGCACGTACACGATACCTGCCCGCGCACACGCGAGGTATAGAAAGATGTTCCATGGTGATCGCTCGAGCAAAGTCACCAGGCGGTTGCCCTGCTGCAGACCCGCTCCACGCAATAGCAACGCAATATCACCTGTAACCTGCTCGAGGTCAGCGTAGGACCAAGCGCCAATATCCGGAGCAGTTAGGAACAGCTGCTCCGACCGCCAGGCGGGCCGGAAAGACCTGTAGAGACTCTGCACAACCTCGGGTACGATAGCTACACTAATCTCTCAGAATGTATCAGACGTGATCACGAAGCCGGCTGGACGACGCGCGGAAAAGCTGCTTCCCCGGCAGCGACAGACATTCATCCTTGACGTTTTGACAGAGCACGGTGTGGTCACGCTGCAGCATCTCGCCGAGCGGCTTGGCGCCTCCTTCTCCACGGTCCGGCGTGACTTGGACGAGTTGGAAAGTCGGAAGCTTGTCGAGCGCACGCACGGTGGTGCGATTCTCGGATCACTCTCCAAGGCTTGGGGCGAAACTGAGGAGTCCCGCGCCACATCAGACGCAATGAAGGAGGCGAAGAGGTCTATCGGTCGGCTCGCCGCCACGCGCCTCCGCGAAGGCGACAGCGTGATCTTCGACAGCAGCACCACGATACTCGAGGCCGCACGTGCGATCGTCGAAGCTCGCCTCCGGATCACTGCCGTCACTAACAACATCAAGATTGCGGAATTGATGGCAACCTCAGACAACATCCGGCTGATCATTCCCGGCGGCACACGCAGGCCAGGCACCAACATGCTTGCCGGGGAACCAGGCGACAGCTTCCTAAGCCATTTGCATGCAGACGTCGCGCTAATTGGCGCACAAAGCGCCAGCGACGGGATGCTCACTGACAGCCGCATTGAGAGCGCGAGCACGAAGCGACTGTTGATGAAGGCCGTGCGTACCAAAATCCTGTTGATCGATTCTTGGAAGTTCGGAGGCCCAGGATTCTGTGACGTAGTGCCGCTTTCGGACTTCGATGAAGTAATTACGGATGTTGGCCTACCCGAAGAGGAAAGGCGGGACTTACAGCGGCGCGGTATCCAGGTGAGCGTTGGTGAACCGGCCGAGGAGTCCGCGCGGAAGCTTGCTTAGCCTGTGGCCGTCTGAAGCCCCCTCGAACTCCTGAATCGCCCCGGAAATCGTAGACACCTGTGTGCCTCAAACTTGAGGTCATACAGGAGGTGCGATGAGCACGAAGAGGTTTACGGACGAGTTCAAGGTCGAGGCGGTGAGCCAGGTCTTGGGGCAAGGACATCGGGTGGCTGATGTTGCAGCGCGGCTGGGTGTCAGCCAACACAGTCTGTACGAATGGATCAAGCAGCGCCGTGCTGCACCCGAGTAGCGTCAGGCGCAGGTCTCGCAGTCCGAGGAGGTTCGGTGGCTGAAGTCCACTTGTACAGGCTGTGGGTGCTGACCCCCAGCCGGGCAGAAATCTCAGCCACCGGGTGACCCCGCTGCTTCGCATCTTGGGTCTGCGCATCAACCAACTGTTTGATACTCTTGCTGATC
>CAYPSU010000080.1:0-2347 GCA_964413475.1 uncultured Polaromonas sp.
CTTTCATGGCAGCGGCCACCGCCACCGCCGAGGTGTCCGAGCCGCCCCGGCCCAGCGTGGTGATGTGGCCACCGTCGTCGACGCCCTGAAAGCCCGTGATGATGACCACCTTGCCCTGGGCCAGGTCGGCACGCACGCGGGTATCGTCGATGGATTCAATGCGCGCCTTGGTATAGGCCGAATTGGTCTTGATGGCCACCTGCCAGCCCGCATAGCTGACGCTGGCCATGCCCTCGGCCTGCAGCGCAATGGCCAGCAGCGCTGAGGAGGCCTGCTCGCCGGTGGCGGCCAGCTGGTCAAGCTCGCGGTGGTAGTCGGTGCCAGCCTTGGCGGGGGCCAATTCCTTGGCCAGGGCCAACAGGCGATTGGTCTCGCCGCTCATGGCGCTGGGCACCACAATCATCTGGTGACCGGCGCGAGCCCACTTGGCCACGCGTTTGGCCACATTGCGAATGCGCTCGGTCGAGCCCATCGAGGTGCCGCCGTATTTATGAACGATCAGAGCCATGGAGTGTTTGCAGGATGGGCGCCCAAAGCGCCACTTGAAGCCGGGCCAAGCCGGCACAAAACCCGAAATTATAAAAGGGCAAGCCGCAGCGGCTCAGAGCGCCTGGTAGACCAGCCGCTCGCCCTGCCGGAGCACTTGGCCACCAGCCACTTTGATCTCGATACGATGGCCGCGCGTGGTGCAGTCGGCCACTTGGTCCAGCAATTCGTCGACCTGAACGGCGCTCGGCCGCGTGCCGTGCTGCACGGCCAGCCAGTGGCGCAGCAGATTGGCCTGACGCGGCCGCGAGAGGGTCTGCAGGGCTGCAAGGTCCGGCGGACAACCGGTACGCTTGAGGTCGTCTTGCGCCAGCTCATCCAGCAAGGCCTGGGCCTGGGCTGCGTGGCGAGCACTGCGGGCCAGCGTCTGCCGGAAATGCGGCGTCACCTCAGCCAAGGCCGGCATCAAGCGGGCGCGCAGGCGATTGCGACTGTAGCGCTCGTCGGCATTGGTGGGGTCTTCAATAAAAACCAGCCCTTGTTGGTGCAGCCACTGCCGCAAATCGGCCCCGGGCCAATCCAGCAGGGGACGGGCGAAGACCGCGCCTTGTCGCTCGAACCGCTCGGGCATGGCCGACAGTCCCGGCAGGCCAGCGCCACGGCCGAGCGCCAGCAACACGGTTTCAGCCTGATCGTCGGCATGCTGGGCCAGCAGCACGAACGCGCATTCCGACTGCCGCGCTGCCTGCGCCAAAGCGGCATAACGATAGCGGCGTGCCGCATCCTCCGGGCTCTGACCCGGCTGGGGCTTGGCCTGCACATGCTGCACCACGATCGGGACCGACAGATGCTCGCAGACCTGCCGACAGTGGCGTTCGAAGTCGTCAGCGGCCGCTTGCAGCCCGTGGTGTACATGAAGAGCCGTGACCTGCCCGGGCCAGCAGCGCGAGGCCGCATGCAGCAGGGCCGAGGAGTCGGCGCCGCCGCTGTAGGCCACGGCACAGGGCCCACTCATCCGATGGCGCTGGACAAAGGCCCGCAGAGCCGCTTGCAGGGGGTCGGTCTGTGACTGCAATAAAGCCGGCGCGGGGGCCGGTACGGCACCCGGCGGCAGGGGCGAGCTATCGCGCCTCGGCCCGGGTGTCGGTGAATCGGCCATAGCCTTGCAGACGCTCGTAGCGACGCTCGAGCAGTTCCTTGACCTTCAGGTCAGAGACCTGCCGCAAGGCCTCGCCGAGTGCGCGTTTGAGGAAGGAGGCCATCTGACGCGGGTCGCGGTGGGCACCACCCACCGGCTCGTTGACGATTTTGTCAATCAGACCCAAGGCCTTGAGCCGGTGCGCGGTGATACCCAGGGCTTCGGCCGCGGTCTGTGCCTGATCGGCGGTCTTCCAAAGTATGGAGGCGCAGCCCTCGGGGCTGATGACCGAATACACCGAGTACTGCAGCATGACGACCTGATCGGCCACAGAAATGGCAAGGGCCCCTCCGGAACCACCCTCGCCAATGATGGTGGTGATGATGGGCACCTCAAGCTGGGCCATCTCGAAAATGTTGCGGCCTATGGCTTCAGACTGGCCGCGTTCTTCGGCGTCTATGCCGGGATAGGCGCCGGGCGTGTCGACAAAGGTGAACACCGGCAGCTTGAATTTTTCAGCAAGCTTCATCAGCCTCAGGGCCTTTCGGTAGCCTTCGGGCTTGGTCATGCCGAAGTTACGGGCCGC
Organism: uncultured Polaromonas sp.; assembly: GCA_964413475.1. GTDB lineage: Bacteria > Pseudomonadota > Gammaproteobacteria > Burkholderiales > Burkholderiaceae_C > Polaromonas. The sequence goes on from CAYPSU010000080.1 coordinate 2,211, forward strand.
CCTTTCCTTGGTGTCGCGCCCTTTTTGCTGGCCGACCACCATGCAGGCCGAGCCATTGAATCGGGCCAGGCCTGCGACGATGCTCAGGTCGTCTGCAAAGTGCCGGTCGCCATGCAGCTCGACAAAGTCGGTAAAGA
>CAYPSU010000080.1:2357-4067 GCA_964413475.1 uncultured Polaromonas sp.
GTAGTCCAGGGTGTAGGGTCGCTCGGCATGGCGGGCGATCTTGGTGATCTGCCAGGGCGTGAGGTCGCTGTAGATGTCCTTGGTCAGCTGCAAGCTCTTTTTGGACAGCTGCTCGATCTCGGAAGAGATATCGACCGCCGATTCAGTCTGAACGTAGCGCAGCTCTTCGATCTTTTCTTCGAGATCGGCAATCGGCTGCTCAAAATCGAGAAAGACTTTCTTGGCCATGTCCTATTCCTTCTTGTGCGTTCACACCGTCTCTGCCCGCCCCGGCGGCGCCCGAGCCGGCCCAGCCTAATATTCCACAGGCAGGGGGTCGAGCGATCGCCAAATATACCAAGTTGCCACGGTGCAGTAAGGCGCCCAAGCCATGGCCACCTCGCGGGCCTCGCTGCGACTGACCGACTCACCCGAAAAATAGTTCTGGCTGATGCCGTTGATCAGCCCGACGTCATCGAGCGGCAACACGTTGGGCCGCATCAGGTGAAAGATGAGAAACATCTCAGCGGTCCAGCGACCGATGCCGCGTATGGCCACCAGTTCTTCGATGATGGCCTCATCGCCCATCGCCTCCCAGGCCTTGACATGGACCGCGCCCGAATCAAAGTGCAGGGCCAGATCGACCAGGTATTCGATCTTGCGGGCCGAAAGCCCGGCCGCCCGCATATCGTCGACCTTGAGCTTGAGCACGCTGCGCGGCGTCATCTGGCGCGGCAGCCTGGCGAAGCGGTCCCAGACGCTCTGCGCGGCCTTTACCGAAATTTGCTGGCCGACGATGCTGCGTGCCAGTGTGATGAACGCATCACCGCGGGACTGCAAGCAAGCCTGACCGAACTGGGGGATCAGGCGCTTCATGACCCGATCACGCTTGACCAGATGGGCACAGGCCTCTTGCCAGTAATCGGGCACCGTGATGCCTACAGGCGCGGCCTGGGTCAGCTCGGTGCTCGCCGGCCCGGTCTTGGCCAGGGTTTTCATGAAACCGCCTCCCAAGTGGTACCGGCGGGGGAATCTTTGAGCACGATGCCGCGCGAGAGCAAATCCTGCCGAATCTGGTCGGCCAAGGCAAAGTCGCGGCCCGCCTTGGCCGCAGCCCGGCGCACCACCAGCTCATCAATTTCCTGCGGCGAGACCTGCACGCCGGCCTTGAGAAAAGCCGCCGGATCGCCCTGCAACAGTCCGAGCGTGGCACCCAGGGCGCGCAAGAGCCCGGCATCCCGAGGCGACTTGCTGCGGTTGACCTCGCTGGCCAGATCAAACAACACCGCCACCGCCTCAGGCGTGCCAAAGTCTTCGTCCATGGCGGCCTTGAATCGGGCCGCCAAGGGCTGCGTCCAGTCGATCTGCACCGGCTCGGGTTTGACCAGGTCCAGCGCGGTGTACAGGCGCTTGAGGGCGCTGCGGGCATCATCAAGATGGGCGTCGCTGTAGTTCAGCGGGCTGCGGTAGTGGGTGCGCACCATGAAAAACCGCACGGTTTCCGCGTCGTAGCGCTGCAAGACATCGCGAATGGTGAAGAAATTACCCAGGGACTTGGACATCTTTTCGTTGTCCACCCGCACAAATCCGTTGTGCATCCAGAAACGAGCCAGTGGCTTGCCGCTGACGCCCTCGCTCTGCGCAATTTCGTTTTCGTGATGAGGGAACTGCAGGTCGGCCCCACCGCCATGAATATCAAAGCTTTCGCCCAGGGTCTGGCAGCTCATGGCC
>CAYPSU010000080.1:4077-13093 GCA_964413475.1 uncultured Polaromonas sp.
ACTTCCACAGCACAAAGTCCAGGGGATCATGCTTGTCCTCACCCACCGCAACCCACTCGCCGGCGCGCAGCTCGTCGATGGACTTGCCCGAGAGCTTGCCGTAGCCGGGAAACTTGCGTACCGCAAAGTTCACGTCGCCACTGTCGGCCCGATAGGCCAGGCCCTTGGCTTGCAGACGGCCGATCAGATCGAGCATCTGGGGGACATATTCGGTGGCACGCGGCTCAACCGAAGGCGGCTCAATGCCCAGGGCAGCAATGTCTTGATGCATGGCCCGCGTCATCTCACCCGTCAACTGGCCGATGGTGATGCCCCGCTCGACCGCACGCTTGATGATCTTGTCGTCGATGTCGGTGATGTTGCGCACATAAGTGACGCGCAAACCACTGGCCTTGAGCCAGCGCTGCACCACATCGAAGGCCATCATCATGCGCGCATGACCGATATGGCAGAGGTCATAAATGGTCATGCCGCACACGTACATACGAACGTGACCGGGCTGCAGCGGGGAAAAATCTTCCACGGCACGCGAGAGCGTGTTGTAGATGCGTAAGCTCATGAGGATGCGGGTTCAAAGCAGGGCTGCCCTGAGTCTGGCCAGAAAGCAGTCCCTCGAATGGCGACAACTATAACGCTGCGCTACACTTTTGGCGCTCCACCCCTGCAGACTACGGGTCGACCCTAGGACGGCCCGGTCACCGGCGAGCTTGCCACTCGGTCGGACCCGATCCCCGCACACCCTGGCCATGAATTTCAACCATCTGCTTGTCACAACCGGCGCGTTACTGCGTGGCTTGGGGCGCCAGCTGCTGCCGGCCCTGGCTTTGGCGACCGTCTGCGGGCCGGCCATGGCCGATGCCTACACCGAGGTCAACCGCCTGACCAGCAGCGGCCAACTTGAAAAGGCCCTGGCTCAGGCCGACGCCTATCTGGCTGAAAAACCGCGTGATCCACAGATGCGCTTCCTCAAGGGCATGGCCCTGTCTGAGAGCGGGCGCAAACAAGAGGCAGAAGAGGTTTTTCTGGCGCTGACCCGCGAATATCCCGAGTTGCCCGAGCCGTACAACAATCTGGCAGTGCTGTTGGCCGAGCGAGCGCAGTTTGATCAGGCCCGTCTGCAACTGGAGGCGGCCCTGCGCAACGATCCGGCCTATGCCACCGCCCACGAAAATCTGGGCGATGTACTGGCGCAACTGGCTGCCCTCTCGTATGCGCGAGCGCTGCAGATCGAACCGGGCCGCTCTTCCATACGGCTGAAGGTGGATCAGCTCAGGCAGATGCTCAACCCAGCGGCTCGCCCCTGAATCCACAAACCCAGGACCACCTATGCACCTGCGCCACTTTTTCCGGCTCTCGCTGGCCCTCGTCTTCGCCGCTTACAGCCTGCTGGGCTCGGTCGCGCTGGGACAGACCACACCCAAAGTGCGATTCGTCACCAGCGAGGGGGAGTTCACGGTTGAGCTTTACGCCGACAAAGCGCCGAAGACGGTCGAGAACTTTTTGCAGTATGTCAAGGACAAGCACTATGACGGTACGGTTTTTCATCGCGTCATCGATGGCTTCATGATTCAGGGCGGCGGCTTCGACAGCCGCTACCAGCAAAAACCCACCCGCGCACCCATCGCCCATGAGGGCCGTGAATCGCTGGCGCGCGGCGGGCCGCTCAACGCCCTGGGCACGCTGGCGATGGCGCGCACCAACGACCCCCATTCGGCGACCGCGCAGTTTTTCATCAACGTCAAGGACAATGCATTCCTGGATCCGGTCGCCATCCCTGCGGGTGATCCGGTCCCTCGCTTTCAGTACCAGGGCCGGGTGTACGAGAATGTGCCTCGCGCCAATCTGCTGTCGGCCCCACAACTGTTCGGTTATGTGGCCTTCGGCAAGGTGATCAGTGGCATGGACGTGGTCAACAAGATCAAGTCCCGCCCCACTGGTGCTGGCGGCCCCTTCCCCAGCGATGTCCCACGCACCCCGGTGGTCATCCTCTCTGCAACCGAACTGCCCTGACATCACCATGAGCAATCCCAAGGTCCAACTGCAAATCGCCTCCTTTGGCACGATCACCGTGGAGCTTGACGCCGACAAGGCGCCCAAGACCGTGGCTAACTTCCTGAGCTATGTCGACAAGGGTCACTACAACGGTACGGTCTTTCACCGCGTCATCCCCGGCTTCATGATTCAGGGCGGAGGCTTTGGCGCAGGCATGAAGCAAAGGCCCACCGACGCAGCCGTCGAAAACGAAGCGAACAACGGACTGACCAACGACCAGTACACGCTGGCCATGGCCCGCACCAGTGCGCCCCATTCGGCCACCGCGCAGTTCTTCATCAATGTGGCGGATAACGACTTTCTCAACCACTCCTCACCCACGGCCCAGGGATGGGGCTATGCCGTCTTTGGCAAGGTGGTCGAGGGCAAGGACATCGTTGACCAGATCGCAGCCCTGCCCACCGGCCGGCGCGGCCTGCATGACGATGTTCCTGAAGAGGACGTGGTGATCGAGAAGGCCCAAGTGCTGGCCTGAGCGGTCTACAGCCATGAAGGCCGGCCTGAGCGAGCTGGTGGCGCCTGCACACTGGCGTACGCTGGACTTCATTTCCGACATCCATCTGGAGCCCGGCTCACCCCAGACGCATGCGCTTTGGGCCGACTACATCAACCGCACGCCTGCCGACGCCCTGTTCATCCTGGGCGACCTGTTCGAGGTGTGGGTGGGCGATGACCTGCTCGACCAAGAGCCCGAGGGCTTTGCCGCCCAGTGCACGCGAACGCTGGCGCAGGCTGGCCGTCGGCTGGCTCTGTTTCTGATGCACGGCAACCGGGATTTCCTGATGGGTCATCAAATGATGCAGCAATGCCATGCCACCGGACTGGCCGACCCCTGCAAACTGCTGCTGGCCGGTCAACCCTGGTTGCTGTCGCATGGCGATGCGCTCTGCCTGGACGACAAGCCCTATCTGGAGTTTCGCCAGCAGGTGCGCAGCCCAGCCTGGCAGGCGCAGTTTTTGGCCCGCCCGCTGCATGAGCGGCAAGCGCTGGCTCGGCAGATGCGCCAACACAGTCAACAGCAACAGGCTCTTCGATCAACGCGCGGTGAAGGCTACGCAGAGGTCGACGCCCAAGCGGCCTTCAGCAGTCTGCAGGGCGCTGGCGCCAGCACCTTGATTCATGGGCATACCCACCGGCCTGCTCGCCATGAACTGGGCGCGGGTCTTGCCCGCGAGGTGCTCAGCGATTGGGACGCGCAAGACAGACCGCCGCGTGCCCAGGTTTTGCGCCTGAGTCTGGCACCGGGCCAGGCCGTGCAGTTGCAGCGCATCGATCTGCTTTAAGGCGGGCCCGGTGGTCAATCCCATGCCTTGGTGGCGGCGACTTTGGTCCCGGTGGGCGGCCAAGCCCGAGGCCATAGCGCAGGACTTGTGGGAGGCCACGCTGCTCCGGCATCCCTTTCTGGCGGCACGCAGCGATGATCAGCTCGTGAAGCTGCGCCAGATGTGCCTGCAATTTCTGCGCAGCAAGGAATTTAGCGGCGCGCACGGCCTGCAGATCACCGACGAGATGGCCTTGTCGATCGCCGCCCAGGCTTGTTTGCCGGTTCTCGGGCTGGGTTTGCACTGGTATGACGATTTCCGGGGTATCGTGGTCCACCCCTCGGCCATGCTGGCTCCGCGACAGCTTCAGGATGAAGCTGGCGTGGTGCACAGCTACCAGGAAGAGCTGAGCGGCGAGGCCATGCTGGAAGGCCCGATCACCCTGAGCTGGGAAGATGTGCAGGAGGGATCGGCTGCAGAAGGCTACAACCTGGTCATCCACGAGTTCGTGCACAAGCTCGACATGCGTGACGGTGTAGCCGACGGTTGCCCACCCCTGCCATCGCGTGAGCTGGCCCGACGCTGGACGCAGGAGATGCAGGCGGCCTACGCGCAATTGACCGAAGCCCTGTCCCTGGCCGACCGCTTCGGTGGCCCGAAGCCCTGGCTGGATCGATACGCCGCCACTGCCCCGGCGGAATTTTTTGCGGTGGCCTCTGAAGCTTACTTTGTCAACCGTGAACGCTTTGCTCTGGAGTGGCCCCAATTGCTCGGTCTGTTCGATGAATTTTTCCGGGTTGGGCCACACGCGCAGTGATTGAGCGCCGCATCGCGCGGGGGGCTGCGCTCCCACACGCGCTTTGCAGGCGCCCCGCCACAACCGCAACCTACTGCCTGAGCAGAACCTTCAGCGCAGCCTGCAGCCGGCGGGCTTGGGTCGGTTGGTGAGCTGACGACAGCACCTTGGCCACATCCTCTGACCAGGTCTGTGCAGGGGCTGCGGCATGTCGCTGGGTGAGCATCTGCAACTGCAGCATGCGACGGGCCGGCAAGTGCTCGGCCGGTGTCGGCAAGTCGGCAGCGATTTCCAAACGCAGCATCACCTGATCGGCAGCCTCAGCATCAAGCGCAGGTGAGTGCTCCAGAGCCTGGGTCCAGCGCTGGCGGGCGGCAGCACTCAGGGCTTTGCCCAAGGCTTGCGCCGCAGGGACTTGCGATGCATCGCGAGCCTGCCAAGCATGCATGATCTGGGTGAGTACTTCGCCATGCGCCTGGGCGGCGAGTTTTCGCAGCGCCTGTTGGGCATGTTCCATGGCTTCGCGTTGAGCACGGAAGGCAGCACCGCCCAGGCGCGGTCCGCGCTCTTCAAAATGAGCGCGATCTGAGGACCGAGACTGAGAGGGATCGAACCGCCCCCCCTCTCGCGGGGCACGTATCGGCGCACGATCGCGCGGCCCTTCACGCCGCTGATCGCGGGGGGCACGCGCCGAATGAACAGGCTCTGGCTTGCGGGCACCTGGCCTGTCGTCACCCCGCACGGCAATCACCGGCCGGGGTGCCTGCGCAGGCACCGGGGATGGTTGGGCCGGTGCCTGATCCGCCGCCCCAGCCGAAACTTCAGCTGGCGTCTGATCCGTGGTCTCTGCAGAACCGGGCTCAGGCTGCGATGCTGCAGCTTCGTCCGAAGGGACTGCGGCTGCGGCCACCGCCCCGCTGGCCTGACTGCCGCGACTGTCCTCGCGGGCCTGAGGCGCATCGACGGGGGCGCGCAGGGCGGCCTCCAGAGCGCGCACGGCCGCCTGAATTTGCTGGGCATCGCCCGATGTGTTGGCCTTCTCAAGCGCCTGCGCGGCCGCGATGACGCGACGGTCAAACTCGCCCAGCGCCTGGGCCGCCTTTTCCCGCTCGGTGGTCTTGCGAGCGAAGGCCTCGTCGATGGGTTTTCGGAAGGCGTCCCAGAGTTTTTGCTCCTGCCGCCGGTCCAGGGGCACACGCTGTGATTCTTGCTGCCAGCGCTGCTGCAAGGCCCTGACCGCATCGATCCGCAGAGGCTGCTGGGCCGCCAGCTGGTGAGCCTCATCGATCAGGGACCGCCGCAGGTTCACGCTGTCATGCCGCGCACCCTGCAGCGGAGACTGCGCCTCATCGATCAGCTGCTTCCACTGGGTCTGCCATTGAGCAAAGAGTTTTTCGCTCAGGTGTCCGGCTTCGCGCCAGCGCTGCTCGAAGGACTGCAGGCCGCGCAGGTGAAGCTTCCAATCTTCATTGGCCCGGTGGGCCTCGGTCCAGGCCCGCAGCTCATCCATCAGAGCCTGGCGCTGCGTCTTGTTGGCTTCTTGCTGTTCGCGCACCTGTTTGAGCCACGCCTCCACCACCTGGTAGGCCTGGTTGCACGCTTCGTCAAACTTTCTCCAAAGACTGTGGTTGGGCACACCACCTTGGTCGCTGGTTTTCCACTGCTCCCTGAGCTGGCGCAAGGCCTCCTGCTGCTTGCGGCCCCCTAAAGGCTGCGCCACCAGAGCCTGGGCCTTGGCCAGCAACTCTTCACGAATTTGATCGGCACGCCAGCGCTGCCAACCCTCGAGCTCGCCGGCGCTGGTGAGCGCGGCGTGGACCCGGGCTTCAAGGGCTGCATCGATATGTTTCCCATGCGCCTTGAGGGTCTGTCGCAGTTCGGCTGCTGCCTTGGGGGCCGCCTTGCCATGGCCCTCGCCCAGCTCACGGGTCAGCGCCTCAAGCGCCTGCTCAACGGCGGCGGCCGCCTCGGTACGCTGACGGGCCACCACAGCCGGATCTGCCTTGGGCCTGGGCGGCTTGTCACTGGCGGCCAAGGCCGTCTGCTCACGCGCCGCACGCAATTGGTCGGCCCAAACCGGCACGGCCGGCAAGGGCAAGGCGGCGTTTTCAGCTGCGGCCAGGGCCTGCAGCAAGGCGGCATCGAAAGCCTGCCACACGATCTGCAGTTGCTGACGCGCCGCCTCGATCTGGGGCGGGAACCGGGGATCGACGCTGGACCACGCCGGATCGGCCCCTAACAGGTCGGCCTGAACCTGCCACTGGGCCACATCGTCTTTCAGGCCGGCTTGCAGGGACTGGGCATCCCGCCAGGGTTTGGTCGACAGAAGTTCGATACGCTGGACCAGCAAGACCGCGGCCTCACGCTGCACCTGCGCGCGATGCTGCAAGTCCTCGATCGCCTTGACCCGATCGTTCAGTTGCTGCCGCAAACTGGCCAAAGGCTCGCGCGAAAGCGGTGCGCCCGCCTTGGCCGCATCGCGCTGCCACGCCAGTGCATCGGCCAGGTTGAGGCGGCTGAGGTCCAGCAGGCTGCGGGCACGGTCGATCCATTGTGAGGCCAAGGCATCCTGGCTGCGAAGCCTGCGCAACTCATCCAGACGCTCACGCACTGGCCGCGCAGCGCCCTTGTCCCGGTGCGACAGTTCCCTGAACACATCGGTCAGTTGCTCGGGCGACGGCTCGGAGGCGAGCCACTGGCGTATGCGCGCAGCGCGCTCTCCGGACGTGGGTGCACTCAAGGCCCCGCCCGTCAGGGTGTCGAGGGCTGACGCGTCAGCGGCCCTGGGCTGCACAGAGGAATCTGAAGCGGGATCGGGATGAACCATAGGGAATCAACAAACCGGCGGACCAGCGTCCGATCAGAATGACAGGACTGAGCCCGGCCCTGAGCAGCTTGCGCATGGAAGACCGGGAAAAGTGGTATTTTGACCGCAATTGCATCTTCAGACGAGGTCTGAAGCTCGACGATTGCATTCGCCTGAGGGATTGCCTTTTTCGCCATCTGAAAAATGGGGGGCTCACCCTAAAGGGGTGCTGGGGTATTCCAAATGCCCCTAGAATCCCGCAGGCTTAAAAAAACCTAGGGGGAACCCTAGGTCGCGGACGGGGATCGAAGAAACGGCGCCGCTTGCGTCCAGACACACCGGCCCCCAATTTCTGGCTTTGACTCGCCTGCGGGGCGAGAACCGGCCAGTTCAGAAAGGACACCATGAAGACCCAAGTGCACCCTCCGGAATGGTCCCGATGGCAGCGCACTCGGCGCAGCCTGGGCCATGTGGGACGAGATATTGCTCAAGGATTTTTTGAGATCACGCACAACAGCTTTGCCATGCTGGGGCTGGCCCTGGCCTTTGTGGTCATCGCGCTGACCGCGCGACCCGATCTGCGCCAGGAGGCTGAGAGCCAGTTGATGGCCCTGCTGGTGGAACGGCAGGAAGCCAATCTGACCCTCGCTGAGCCGGGAGCGGCCCAAAGGGCCACCGCCCTCAATCCGGCCGATCTGCCCAAGCCGCAGGCCGATCTGAGCTACTGGCTCAGCCGCAAATATGGCGTAGCGCCAGAACCCATCGCCGCCCTGGTGGCGGCAGCCCATGAGATCGGGCCCAAGGTTCAGTTGGAACCGACCCTGATTCTGGCCATCATGGCGGTCGAATCGGGCTTCAACCCGTTTGCCCAAAGTCCCATGGGGGCGCAGGGACTGATGCAGGTGATGACCAGCGTGCACCATCAGAAGTATTCGCCCTTCGGCGGAAAGCTGGCCGCCTTCGACCCGCTGTCCAATATGCGCGTGGGGATACGGGTGCTGCTGGCCTGCATCGAGCGAGCGGGCTCACTGGAGGGTGGACTCAAGTTCTACGTGGGCGCAGCCAACCTGGACGAGGACAACGGCTACGCCAACAAGGTGTTGGCCGAACAGGCGCGGCTCCATCAGGTGGCCGAAGGACTTTCGGTACCCACCAGCGGCCAGTCGGCCTGGGCCGCACCGCTCGCGCGGCCTGCCTCTGGCCCAGCGCCTGCGCCACCGGTCGGCCAGAAGTCCTGAGCCGGCGGCCCGGCCGCTGGGATACACTGCCCTTCGTGCGCGACTGGCGATAGGCCTTGCGGCCTCAGGGCCGGGGCTGACGTGGAAAACCACGGGGAAGCGTGCGTGGCCGGAGACTGGGTTCCAGCCATTGAGCCGTTCGCCTGGGCAGCCCTTGCCACCTCTGCAGGGATCACGTCTTACAGGACTGCCATGTACAACCGAGATCATCTGGTCGCACAAACCGACCCCGAACTGTGGGCCGCCATTGAGGCGGAAAATGCCCGTCAGGAACATCACATTGAACTGATTGCCAGCGAGAACTACGCCTCTCCCGCAGTCATGGCTGCGCAGGGCTCGCAACTGACCAACAAATACGCCGAAGGCTACCCCGGCAAGCGCTACTACGGCGGGTGCGAAAACGTGGACGTGGCCGAGCAGTTGGCCATCGACCGCGTCAAGCAACTGTTCGGCGCCGATGCCGCCAACGTGCAGCCGCACTGCGGCGCCTCGGCCAACGAGGCGGTCTTCCTGGCCTTCCTCAAGCCGGGCGACACGATCATGGGCATGAGCCTGGCCGAGGGCGGACACCTGACCCACGGCATGCCGCTGAACATGTCTGGCAAGTGGTTCAATGTCGTGTCTTATGGCCTGAATGCGCAGGAAGAAATCGATTACGACGCCATGGAAAAAAAGGCGCATGAGACACGCCCGAAGATGATCATCGCCGGGGCGTCGGCCTACAGCCTGCGCATCGATTGGGCGCGCTTTGCCAAAGTGGCTCAATCGGTGGGCGCAATCTTTCTGGTGGACATGGCGCACTATGCCGGTCTGATTGCTGCGGGCTTCTACCCCAACCCGGTGCCCCATGCCGATGTGTTGA
>CAYPSU010000081.1:0-12895 GCA_964413475.1 uncultured Polaromonas sp.
GAGCGGTACGGGTTTGATCGTGGTGATGCATCCCGACAGGGTGACGAGCGCCAGTAACGCGGAAAGTATCTTCGTGCACATTGGTTTTGGGGGACAGCAGTCTCGTCATGAGTACGCGGTACGGCGCGTTAAGCTCATCTGAGGATAAAGTTTTTCACAAATAAGGCATATCCTGCGATCGGAGGATAGTGCAAAATATTTACATATTGAGCTGATTCGGTGCGCCTGGCTCCGTGTCTCGTGTCGTGCTCCTGAACCGGCCCGCGGACTGGTTGAGCCGGCCGCTCGCTGCCTGGGGCGATTTTTTGCAGCATGAGGCCAAATCTGGGCAAAGCCATGTGGAGGTGAGGCTGATCCGTCGACAGGCTGAGCATCCGGGTGCGCAAGCAGTGCTGCGCCGAGATTGCTACCTGACGTATCAAACACCGCTTAGGTGAAACCGAATGGGGCTTCGGCGCTCTTCTGTCTGGCAAAGACAGGGTATGCTGATTGCCACAACACCATCGTGAAGGCCCAAATGATGAGGATGTCCCGCATGAACCGGTTGAAGCAAATTTTTGCGCTGTGGTCCATCTTGGCATGCGTCCCCTCGCTGGCACAGGAGGGAACATTCACCAGCCGCTCACTGACCGCCGAAACCGCACTTGCTGCGGCAAATGCTGCGCTACAGAGCTGTCGTAAGCAGGGCTATCAAGTCGCCGTTGCGGTTGTTGATCGGGCAGGACTGACGCAGGTCCTGTTGCGCGATCGCTTCGCTGGGGCTCACACGGTTGAAGTGGCGACAAACAAGGCTTGGACAGCAGCCAGTTTTAGAACCGCGACGACGGATCTTGCTCGCGAGACTCAGCCCGGCATGCCCATGAGCGGCTTGAGGAATCTGCCGCGATTTCTCGCCGCTGGGGGTGGCCTGGTTATCGAGGCGGGCGGTAGCTCTCTTGGAGCCATTGGAGTGTCTGGGGCGCCAGGGGGCGAAGCGGATGATCACTGCGCCAAGGCGGGTCTCGCCGCCATACGCGAGAGTATCGAGTTCTAAAGGCTCCAAAGGGCTCCAAGGTGCCATGGGCACTGCGCCACTGAAGCCAAAATCGATCCGGCAGCCTTTAGGCTCGGACCAAGCGCGAAACTGTATTTGTCGAAAAGGCAGCGCAGCTCAGAACGGCCGCGTTGCTGCTATACGCCGGGGGATTGGACCGTTGGGGCATCCGCAATTGCTGAGCCGGTGGCCCATGCGGACACTGAAAAATGAGCCGGACTGCTGGGGCCCAGGACAAGCAGGGACGCAAGGCCCAAAGCCAGCAGACCAGCGAGCCAAGGTAAGCAGGCCTTGAGTGACAGACGCGACGACTTGCCCGCAGCAGCCCGCTCAAGCGCCGTAAACGCACTTCGGGTCTGCGGGTGATCCAAGGCATCACCCCAATCTCTAAACGGGGTACGGTCGTTGTCCAGTCGGCGACTGATGATCACGCGGTCATCATTGGAGAGCTCGAGGTAAACGGCTGGCCACGGATCGTTTTTGAGGCAGCGGGCGACCGCCAACAGGTGGATGGCTACGCCCGGAGCAAACAAGGTCCCCAAAAGCAGGCGCTGCTGCGGATCAAGATCGCCGGGCCACCTTGGCTTGAGTTCCCCCAGACGCGCCATCGAGCTGCACGGGCCGTACCTGATGAACTGGATCTGCCTTGGATCTGCGCTGATGGATTCGATCAGGCGATCGAGCATTTCAGCTGGATCGGCCTTGGCGGCTTTGGCGCGCCAGACAAATGGGCTTTTCAGGGTCAGTTGAAGAGACATGGGGCTGTTCCACAAAAATTAGAGATCGCCAGCATGGGTTGTGAGCACGTGGAGAAGTTTCGCGTAGCAGCCGGCTCAGTTTGTTAAACCAAGTAAACCGGTTCAAGCGACTTGGCGCCCGGCCGAACCACAAATCTCCGGCTCCAAGAAGTGAGCTCTAGGGGCTTTTGCGCATAGAAGGTGCTATCCGACCTGATGTTTGGCTCAGTGAAACAGCCGATACTTTGTTATACAAATGCAAAGACTTCTTTGCGGTCATGGCTGCCCCAATCCTCAACCGGCGCCCGCCCAACTCGCTTGAGAACCCATGTAGAGAGCCGGTCAAGGCGAGCGCTAGGCCCCCAAGTTTTTGCGACCCTGGATGCGCTGACGCAGCATGGGCAGGAGATTGCCTGGCATGGACAACTTCAATGGGGTGATCAAAATCCAGCGCCTTGACCGTGAGCGCCGGGTGACCCTGCGCGAGACGGCTACCTTCGTGGCAGCGTAGTCTCCCGAGCTTTCTTTTGAAGCAACCGTACAAACTCCCTCGCCGGCGCAGACAAGACTGCTGAACGACGAACGACCAAGCCGTAATCGGCAAGCCGGCCTTGATGAGGGATTCGCAGGCGCGTGATTTGGCCTGCGGCCAATGCTCGCCTCACTACAGGCTCGGACAGCAGGGCCACCGCACGGCTGTGATGCAACAGTTCGAGCGACGCGTGGACCGAACTGCACTCGATCAGCCGGGCTGGCCGTGGAAGGTTCAGGCGTGCGAACTCCTCCTCCAGCAGGATGCGTGTGGGCGAGGGCAGGGGCTGCATGATCCAGGTCTCGTCCAGCAGGTTGGCCAGCGAGAGCTTGCGCTTGGTCGCCAACGGATGTCCGGGCGTCGCCACGAACTGTAGGCACTCATTGCCCAGTGGCTCGAAATCAAACTGGCCATACTGCTCGGCCACGATGTAGCGACATACGCCAAATTCAATCTGGTGCGATTCCAGCAAGGCAATGATCTGGTCGCTGGTGTCACCCAGCAGCCTTACGGTCAGCTGCGGGTATCGCGCCTTCATTTGCGCGATGACCGGCCCGATCAGGTCGGGCACGGCTCCCATGATGGCTCCAACGCTAAGGAAGCCATGCCCGCCGGCCCGCTTGCTTTCCAGGTCAGCGGTGAAGTGTCCGATCTGCCCCAGGATCAGCCGCGCGTGTGCCACCACCGCCTCGCCCAACGGGGTGGCCACCATGCCCCGGGAGTGGCGGTCAAACAGCACCACGCCCAGGGTGTCTTCCACATCCTTGAGCAGCTTGGTGGCTGCCGGCTGCGTGACGTTGAGCTCTTCGGCAGCCAGATGGAGGGTTCGGCTGTCGCTCAGGGCCCGCAGCAACACCAGATGTTTGAGCCGCAAGCGGCTCTGAATCCGCTGGATAAGCACCGGACTGAAGGGGGACTGGACGGGGCTGACAATTGATTCCATTTGGTAATCGCAAACTTCAAATAATTGATTAGATGGTAATCGCAGCGGTCGATATAGTCCAGCCGAATCACTTCTGATGAGACAAAGGATGCGACTGCTGCGTGTTGGCCCGACTGGGCACGAAAAGCCCGCCCTGCTGGATGTGCAGGGCAGACTCCGCGATCTGTCAGGCCATTGCGCCGACATTGCTGGCACGGTGCTGTCGCCGGCCGGTCTGGACGCTCTGCGCCGAATTGAGCCTTCTACCCTGCCCCTTCTGCCGGCCGATGTGCGGATCGGGCCCTGTGTAGGACAGACACGAAAAATCGTCTGTGTCGGACTGAACTATGCGGACCATGCGGCTGAATCAGGCATGCCGATACCGAAGGAGCCGGTACTGTTCATGAAGCCGACCAGCTGCATCGTGGGGCCGTTCGATAACGTGGAAATTCCGCGCGGCGGTGACAAGACGGATTGGGAAGTTGAGTTGTGCATCGTCATCGGAACACGTGCCAAGTATGTGAGCGAGGCGCAGGCCATGGCGCATGTGGCCGGCTATTGCGTGGCCAATGATGTGTCCGAGCGCGCCTTCCAGATCGAGCGTGGCGGCCAGTGGGACAAGGGAAAGTCACATGACACCTTTGCACCGATTGGCCCCTGGCTGGTCACTGCCGATGAGGTACCAGACCCCCAGAACCTGGGGATGTGGCTCGATGTGGACGGCAAGCGCTATCAAGATGGCAGCACCCGCACCATGATCTTCGGCGTACGCACCGTGGTCAGCTACATCAGCCAGTTCATGACGCTGGAGCCGGGTGACCTGATTTTCACCGGTACGCCGCCGGGCGTTGGCTTTGGGCAAAAGCCTCCGGTCTACCTCAAGCCGGGCCAGACCCTAAGCCTTGGCATCGAGGGCCTGGGTGAGCAGGCCCAGACCACGATCAGCGCCTGACCCTTCCTTTTTTCTTTAGAGCACTATGAACCAGATCGATTTGAAAGGCCGCGTAGCCATCATCACCGGGGGGGCACGCGGCATTGGCTACGCGATCGCCGAACGTTTTCTCCAATCCGGCGCTGATGTATGCCTGTGGGATGTCGACGCCACACGCCTGACCCAGAGTCAGGCTGCGCTCAGCGCAGCCCATCCGGCCCGACGGGTAGAAAGCCGGGCGCTGGACCTGACCGATGAGGGTGAAGTGGGTGCCGCCGCCGCCGATGTCGCGGCATCGTTGGGCCGGATCGACATTCTTGTGAACAACGCTGGCATCACAGGCGGTAACGGACCCACCTGGACCCTGGCACCCGATGTCTGGCGACGCGTCCTGGAAGTTAATCTGGTGGCGCCGTTCCTGACCTGTCGTGCGGTGGTGCCGTACATGATCAAGGGGGGCTGGGGCCGCATCGTCAACGTGGCGTCCATTGCGGGCAAGGAGGGTAATCC
Source organism: uncultured Polaromonas sp. (assembly GCA_964413475.1). Classification (GTDB taxonomy): domain Bacteria; phylum Pseudomonadota; class Gammaproteobacteria; order Burkholderiales; family Burkholderiaceae_C; genus Polaromonas. The sequence goes on from CAYPSU010000081.1 coordinate 4,666, forward strand.
CAATGCCTCGCACTACAGCGCATCGAAGGCAGGTTTGATCGCCCTGACCAAATCGCTTGGTAAGGAACTGAGCCATCAAGGTGTGGTGGTCAATGCCATCACGCCCGCTGCGGCCAAGACGGAGATCTTTGACCAAATGAAGCAGGAGCACATCGACTACATGCTCTCGCGGATTCCCATGGGCCGCTTTCTGCAGGTCGAAGAGGCAGCGGCTCTGGTGGCTTGGTTGTCCTCAGACGACTGCAGCTTCACCACAGGCAGCGTGTTCGACATTTCTGGCGGCCGCGCCACGTACTGAACGGAGGATCAAGGCCATGGATATGCCACGCATCAAGCATGTGCGCGCCTTCACCGTTCGTGGAGGCGGCGCCGACTATCACGACCAGGGTGACGGCCATTGGATTGATGACCACATCGCCACGCCCATGGCGCGCTACCCCGAGTACCGACAGAGCCGTCAGGCTTTCGGCATCAACGTGCTCGGTACCCTGGTGGTGCAGATTGAGGCCACCGATGGCAGCGTGGGTGTTGGCGTGACCACCGCAGGCGAGATCGGCGCCTTCATCGTGGAGAAGCACCTGGCGCGCTTTCTGGAGGGCCAACGGGTGACTGACATCGAGAAGATGTGGGACCAGATGTACAACGCCACCCTCTACTACGGCCGCAAGGGGGTGGTGATCAACACCATTTCGGGTGTTGATCTTGCATTGTGGGATTTGCTTGGACAAGTGCGCAAAGAGCCGGTGCACGCACTGCTGGGCGGTCCGGTTCGCGACGAACTGCAGTTCTACGCGACGGGCGCAAGGCCGGACCTTGCCAAGCAGATGGGATTCATCGGCGGCAAATTCCCGCTTCAGCATGGACCGGCCGAGGGCCAAGAGGGCTTGCATAAAAACCTGGCCAAGTTGGCCCGCATGCGCGAACTTGTGGGACCGGATTTCTGGCTGATGGTCGATTGCTGGATGAGCCTGGATGTGAACTACGCCACCCGGTTGGCCCATGAAGCCCGTGCGTACGGCCTGAAGTGGATTGAGGAAGCTCTCCCGCCGGACGATTACTGGGGGTATGCAGAGCTCAAGAAAAATATTCCCTCGGGCATGATGGTCAGCACCGGGGAGCATGAGGCCACGCGTTGGGGCTTTCGCCTGCTATTGGAGATGGATTGTTGCGACCTGATCCAGCCGGATGTGGGCTGGTGTGGGGGCATCACCGAACTGATCAAGATTTCGGCCCTGGCCGATGCCCACGGCAAGCTGGTCGTACCGCACGGCTCTTCCGTCTACAGCTACCACTTCGTAGTCACGCGGCACAACAGCCCGTTTGCCGAGTTCCTGATGATGGCGCCCAAGGCGGATCAGGTGGTCCCCATGTTCACGCCGCTGCTGCTCGATGAGCCCGTGCCTGTCAACGGTCGCATGAGTGTGGGCGTGCTGGACAAGCCCGGCTTTGGCGTGCGTCTGAATCCAGCGTGCGAACTGCACCGACCCTATCCCCGTTAACCAGATCGACCCCTTCTAAAACCACAAAAGGAGACATAAATGGAAGAAATCAAGAAGCCCGTCAGTCGTCGAAATGTGCTGCGTGCCGGCCAGTTGGCCGCGATCGGTGTCATGGCCGCCCCCTGGATTCATGCGCGAGCCCAGGGCACGAAAGTCATCCGGCTGGCCCACCATGTGAGCCTGCAATCTGAGCAGCACAAGGCCGCGGAGAACTTTGCTGCGCTGGTGCAGCGGTTTAGCAACGGCGCGCTGAGTGTTCGTGTGCTGCCCGCAGCCCAGGCCGGTGGCCAGCGCGAGGCCATCGAGTCGGTGTCGCTGGGTGCGCTGGAGATGGCCTATGGTGAATCCGGGCTTTATGCCAACAACTCACCGCGCTTTAGCGTGCTGGGCTTGCCCTATATGTACCGCGACCTCGCTCACTGGGCCTCGATCGTCGACGGGCCCATCGGTACGGGCTTGGCCGGCGAGCTGCAGAAGTCTGCCGGGCTGCGGATCATGAACTGGATGATCGGCGGTTACCGCGACACCTTCACCCGCACCCGCCCCATTCGCAGGCCCGAGGACTTCGCCGGCTTGAAGCTGCGCTTGCCCGAGGCACCGGCCTTTGTGCGCAGTTTCCGCGCGCTCGGCGCTATTCCGACGCCCATCCCGGCTCCGGAAATCTATTCGGCCTTGCAGACGGGCGTGGTGGATGCGATGGAAGGCACCAACGAGCTTGCCTTTACCTTCAAGATCTTCGAAGTCACCAAATACATGTCGCGTACCCGGCACATGATCTTGGACGGCAGCTTCGCGATGAATCAGAAGTTCTACAACAGCCTGCCTAAAGATCAGCAGGCGGCTCTTGACCGCGCCGCGCGAGAGTGCACCCAGCAGCAGCGCAAGGAGCATGTTGAACGCGAAACCATGTGGTTTGACAGGCTCAAGAACGAGTCCAAGCTGGAAATCAACGAGGTTGATACCGCAGCCTTTGCAGCCAAGCTGGCGCCTCTGCACACCGACTTCGCGAATTCGGCCAGGGCTTCTGACATCCTGGCTGCTATCAAGAAGGGCTGATGACCGTGGCTGCAACTTGGCCCGTTACGGTTACAGCGCAGGCAGTGCGGATCGCTGCTGCCGTATGCGCTGTCGCTTTTGGTACCTTCTGCCTGCTCACCTTGATGCAGGTTATCAACCGCTACCTGATTGGTGGCGAGTTGTACTGGACCGAGGAGGTGGTGATCTTGTTGTCGGTGTGGTCGGTCATGACGGGCTTACCCGTCGCACTGTGGTCGCGCAACGAAATCGTTGTGGACCTTCTCGACCTGAAACCCGGCCGACTCAAGACCCTGCAACTCGGCCTGGCCGAACTGGCCTCGGTGGTGTTCCTCATAGCCATGACCTGGTCTGGGCTGGACTTCATCGAACGCGCTGGAGATGCCCTGTCGCCCGCGCTCGAGCTACCCCGATGGCTCTTCTACGCCAGCATTCCCGTGGGTAGTGCACTGTCCGTGCTCGTCGTTGTGGGACGGGTATGGCGAGACTCTACGGCCACGGTCACTGACAAGGATACGAAGTATGTTGCTGACTCTCACGATTAGTTTGCTCGGTTTTCTGGTGCTGGGTGTCCCCATCGCCTTCGCTCTGGGGCTGGCGGGCCTGACGGCCATGATGATCAACGGCAGCATCCCGTTGGTCGTGGCGGCGCAGAAGGTCTATGCATCACTGGACAGCTTTCCGCTGTTGGCCATTCCACTGTTCATTTATGCCGGCGCCGTGATGAACAGCGGCGGTATCACTGAACGGATCGTCGTCTTTGCCAAGACGCTGGTGGGGCATTTGCGCGGCGGGCTGGGTCAGGTGGTGGTGTTGACCAGTCTGATATTTGCGGCCATCTCGGGCTCGGCAGCTGCGGCTGCCGCCGCGGTGGGCGGCATGCTCCTTCCAACCATGAAGCGCGAAGGGTATGACGAGCCCTATTCGGTCGTCATCGTGGCCAGTTCGGCCATTCTCGGCCCGATCATCCCGCCCAGCATTCTGATGGTCATTTTCAGCTCCATGACGGGCGAGTCGGTGGCGGCCCTGTTCATTGCCGGTGTCATCCCTGGCTTGCTGATCACCCTTGTCTTGATGGGCATGGTGTACGCCCTGGCGGGCAGAATGGGTGCCAAAGCGCAGGCGCGCTCTACTTGGGGTGAGCGGTCGCATGCGTTCAAGCAGGCGTTGCCGGCCCTGCTGATGCCGCTGATCATCATCGTGGGCATCCTCTCGGGTGTGTTCACCGCCACTGAAGCCGGCGTGGTAGCGGTCGCTTACGGCATCGTGTATGGGTTTGTGACGCGCCAATTGACCCTTGCGACCTTGCGCCGCGAAACGCTGGCGGCGGCTATTACCTCCTCGAGCATCCTGGTCATCCTGGGGGGTGCAGCATTGGTGAGTTGGCTGCTGGCCAGCGAGGGAGTCCCTGCTGAACTGGCAGCGCTGGTCAAGGCGCATGTCGAATCGAAGGCAATGCTGCTGTTCCTGCTGCTGGTGATCCTGTTCCTGGTGGGTATCTTCATTGAGCCCATACCGGCGATGATCATGCTGGTGCCAGTGCTGCTGCCGATCACCAACGCCTACGGCATCGACCCCGTCCACTTTGCCGTCATCATGACGATCGGTACCCTGCTTGGATCACTTTCGCCGCCCGTTGCGGTGCTGGTTCTGATCGCGGCCAAGTCAGCCAACGTGGATTATTCGAAGACCAACGGGCCGCTGATGCCCATGTTTATCGCGCTCATGATCACCCATGCAGTTGTGACATTCGTACCAGACCTGTCGACGGCTTTGGTGCGATGGCTCGGGGTAGGCGGTTGACGTGGGAGGCGGTCAAAGCTTTGCTTCGAAATCCGGGACGGTTTAGCCGCAGTCGATAGACGGCGCTAAAGTTCGAATCACCGACTCCACCCCAGGCAGAGGGTCTGAAAACAGGGGAAGTGGACCGAAGAATCTCTGACAGACCGCCAGACAAGACCTGCCGAGGCGCTCCACCGAGTCCTTAGGCCTCAAGAGCCCCGCCGTGCGCGGGGCTTTTTTTGTGTGCGCCCGGCATGGGCGCACACCGGTGGGTGCGAGTCGCGCTGCGAACGGGCCATGGTGAGCAGGTTCAAGCGCAGCTGCGTGAGGGCGGGCATCGGAGCCAAGAGCGCAGCGACCCGTGCTTTCAGGCGCAAGTTCAGTGAGGCTTGCCCACCGTCGAGGCCTTGGTTTGCGATGACGCCTTTCTTAGACGATCAGGGCTGCTGACTTGACTTGACACCATACTGGAGAACCTTTGTGGAGGTCGAGATTGCGCAAAGATCTGAATGTCATGCGCCCGAGAATCAACTCTTCACCACAACGCACCCGGACCATAGCCTGAGAAGGATGGGTGTCAGCATCGATGGAATCGATGATGCCCTGCAGCCGGTTTTGTATGGTCGAATCTTCGTGCGCGGACAAAGCAAGGCTGACGTCGCGGGCCAGAATGCGCACGCGGACGTTCTGCCCTATGGCCAGGCCTGGGTCCCGCACCCAAAGGGTGCCGCCACCGAACCGAATCTGAGCGACGTGGTCCTCTGCGCTGCGATCAATGATCTGCCCCTTGCTTACCAGGCCCGCCTCCTCGCCAATGGCAAGGGCGACGTCCGGTGACACCATGGCTTCGGTCAGGGGCCCGCAAGATCGGACGGTTCCCCGTTCAAGGATCACGATGTGATCAGCCAGTCGGGCCAGTTCGTCCACCGAGTGCGTGACATAGAGCATCGGGATCTGCAATTGATCATGCAGCTTTTCAAGCCAGGGCAACACTTCTTTGCGTCGAGCCATGTCCAGCGAGGCCAGGGGTTCGTCCAGCAGGAGGAGTTTGGGCTTCGTGGCCAGCGCCCTGGCAATGGCCACGCGCTGGCGCTCGCCGCCGGACAAGCTCGTCACGGCTCGGTTCAGTAAATGTCCAATGCCCAGCAAGTTCAGCGTCGCAGACAGGCTCGGTATGTCGCCTGTCGCCCCCGCTCTTCGCAGACCAAAGTGAAGGTTTTGCCTGACATTCAGATGTTCGAAGAGGCTGGCTTCCTGAAATACATAGCCGATTTCACGCTGCCAGGTTGGCTTGAACAGGCCAGTGGCACTGTCCTGCCATATTTCATGTCCCAGGGAGATGAGGCCGCCAGCCTTCTCCAGCCCGGCAACACATCGCAAGACGGTGGTTTTGCCTGAACCAGATGGCCCGAACAAGACGGTGATCCCGTTGGCGGGGAGCGATAGATTTACCTGAAGTGTGAAGTCGCCTCGCTCCAGGGACGCACGGATTTGCAGGGTCGTCTCATTCGTCATGACAGGACCTTGTCGCTACGCTTTTTCAGACGGGCCAATGCAATCAGAACTGCAAACGAAAACACCACCATACCAGCAGAAAGCCAGTGGGCCTGGGCGTATTCCATCGCTTCGACATGACCGTAGATCTGTGTCGACACCACTCGGGTTTCGCCTGGAATGTTGCCGCCTATCATCAGCACTACCCCAAACTCGCCGACCGTGTGTGCAAAGCTCAGCACAGTGGCAGTCAAGAGTCCCGGTTTGGCTAATGGAAGCGCTACCGCGAAAAAGGCATCGACAGGCCGCGCCCGTAGTGTTGCCGCGACTTCCATGGGTCTTTTGCCCATGGCTTCAAAGGCGTACTGGATAGGCTGCACCGCAAAGGGCAGTGAAAAGATGATCGAGCCTATCAGCAGTCCGGTGAAAGAAAAAGACAGCACACCCAACCCCATGGACTGAGTGAACTGGCCCACCCAGCCCTGAGGGCCGAGCAGCACCAGGATGTAGAAGCCCAATACGGTCGGCGGCAACACCAGAGGAAGCATCACCAGCGCGCCAATCGGCGTGCGCCAGGGAGACTGGGTTTGTGACAGCCACCAGGCCAGTGGAGTGGCGATCAGCAAAAGCAGACCCGAGGTCAGCGTTGCCAGTTTGAGGGTCAGCGCGATGGCTTGCCAGGCTTCGGGGGGAAGGGTGCCGTTCATGGGGTGGCCGTGCTCACTGTCACAGCTCGTATCCGAACGAACGGATGACTGCTTTCGTCTTGTCGGCCTGCAGGTACTGGAGCAGCGCGATGGCTGCAGCATTACCCTTGCCGGGGTTCAGCAAGATGGCATCTTGCTTGATGGGATCGTGCAGGGAAGAAGGCACCACCCAGGCGCTGCCTTCCTTGATTTTTCCGTTTTCATACACCTGAGACAGGGCGATAAAGCCCAATTGAGCGTTTTCAGAGTGTGCGAACTGGAAGACCTGCGCGATGTTGGCCCCTTCCACCATCCTGGGTGCGATGCGTTCGCGCAAGCCCATCTTGTCCAGCACCTGCATGGCGGCAGCGCCGTAGGGTGAAAGCTTGGGATTGGTCATGGCGATCTTTTCGAAGCGCCCGCTGCGGAGAACCTCTCCCTTTGCATCGACAAATCCCGGCTTTTTGCTCCACAGGACCAGCTTGCCGATGCAATAGGTGAACCGCGATCCTGCCACGCCCAGCCCCTCTTGCTCAAGTTTGAGCGGCGTTTCGTCATCTGCTGAAAGCAGGATCGCAAAAGGAGCCCCGTTGCGGATCTGGGCATAGAACTGGCCCGTGGCCCCGATGGCTAAGTGGACCCTGTGGCCGTATTCGCGCTCGAAGTTTCGTGCGAGAACCTTCATGGGCGCCGTGAAGTTCGCGGCAACCGCCACATGGACCTCAGCGGCCAGCAGCTGAACGGGCATCGCCATGGCAATGAGGACCTTGGCTATCGAGCACATTAAATCGCGGTTCATGCCAGTCTTCGATATGGGACAATTAGAAATCGAAAAATAATCGGTATTCTATATAAGAATAGCGCAAAATCTATTTTGAGAGTTCTCAATCATGGCTGCTCCAAGAATCCAGTTTGATGAAGTGCTGGGCGCTCCTTCAGTCGACAAGCGTTTGGAGGTCTTGCGTTCCATGCACCATGCCGGCTCTATCTCCGAGGCTGCGCGTGCCAACGGCGTGAGCTACAAGGCGGCCTGGCAGGCCCTGGAGACGCTGAGCAATCTTGCCGGCGTACCGCTGGTCGAAAAGGCGGTGGGCGGTTCGGGTGGCGGTGGCGCCAAGCTCACGCCCGCAGGACTTCGGGTATTGGAGGCGGCCGAACTGCTCAATTCAGCCCGCGAGAAGGCTCTCGCTCAAATTGGGCGTTCTACCCAGGGCTCAGGGCTGAATTTGCGCGGGATCGCTGGCGTGGGCTTTAGAACCAGCATGCGCAACCAGATGCCTTGTGTCGTTCAGGAAATTCGCAAGGCAAGAGGTGCAGCCAGCGTCTTGCTTGCATTGCCCGGAGGCCAACAGCTCACATCGAGGATCACGCTCGAGAGCCTGCAATTGCTCAGCCTGGAGCCCGGGCAGAAGGTGCTGGCCATGTGCAAAGCCACGGCCGTGACGGTGGCTCCGACCATCGTGACTGTGGGTGGGGTCAACCTCCTGCGGGGCAGGGTGGTGCGTCGCGGGAGTGGGGCCGCCGGAGTGGAGGTTTCCTTGCAGATCACGCCGGGGCTGGGTCTGCTAGGGTTTGCTGACGCTGAGTCGCCGCTCAAACTTCGTCAGACTGCCATGGCCGCAGTTGAACCCAGTGCCGTCGTGATCGCCCTTGCGGGATGAGGCGGGATTTATCGGCCAGCCCCAGCGCACACACGAAGCGGCAACTTCGCGTCTTCAATCCTTGGCAAGGTGC
>CAYPSU010000082.1:0-12580 GCA_964413475.1 uncultured Polaromonas sp.
CAAAGCGGCCTTTGGTTGTGAGACGCATTTTTCAAGCTCCTTCAAGCAATGGCTTGACCCACTTTCTGGTTCGCCAGCCGCCGAAACGGCCAGCACGCTTTCCACCCTCTTTGCAGGACCTTTTTGTCCAGAGCCTGCAGCTCCCTCGACCTCATCTTTGTTGAGCGATTTTCTCAAGTATAGCAAAGAAAACCGAGCTTTTTTCTATGGAATAAATACTGGACAGTCACGAGCTGTACTGTACGGTTTTTATCGGGATTGACGCAATAGGATGGCGAAAAAAAGTTACGTCGGTGGGGCCGTCGGATCGCTTCCGGCGGCGCCCAAAACTCTTTGCTTGAGCGCAGCGAGCTGGTCGCGAACCCGGGCCGCCTTCTCGAATTCAAGGCCGCGGGCATGCTCGAGCATCTCCTTTTCGAGTTGCTTGATGCGGCGAGAGAGGTCTTTCTCACTAAGTTCTTCAGGCTCTGGCAGGGACCGGCCGATCTGGCCCTCCTGAGCGCCAGCCTTGTCGCTGTAGACGCCGTCAATCAAGTCACGCACCTTCTTGACCACGCCACGGGGGGTGATGCCGTGGAGCTCATTGAAAGCCAGTTGCTTTCGCCGCCGTCGCTCGGTTTCATCCATGGCCTTGCGCATGGACTCGGTGATCCTGTCGGCATAAAGAATGGCCTGACCGCTGAGGTTGCGCGCCGCCCGCCCGATGGTCTGAATCAGGCTGCGCTCTGCGCGCAAGAACCCTTCCTTGTCGGCATCGAGGATAGCCACCAGGGATACCTCGGGCAGATCCAGCCCTTCCCTGAGCAAATTGATACCCACCAGCACATCGAAGGCCCCGAGCCGCAGGTCGCGCAAGATTTCCACCCGCTCGACCGTGTCGACGTCGCTGTGCAGGTAGCGGACCCTCACACCGTTGTCAGCTAGATAGTCCGTCAGCTGCTCGGCCATGCGCTTGGTCAGCGTGGTGATGAGGACCCGTTCGTTGCGATCGACGCGGATCCGGATTTCACCCAGGACATCGTCAACCTGATGGACGGCGGGCCGGACCTCTACCAGCGGGTCAACCAGGCCAGTCGGCCGCACCACCTGTTCAACCACTTGCCCAGAGCGCTGTTGTTCATAGACCGCGGGCGTGGCGGAGACGAAAACCGCTTGCCGCATCCGGGCCTCGAACTCCTCGAAACGCAGCGGGCGGTTGTCCAGAGCGCTGGGCAGCCGAAAGCCATATTCCACCAGGGTTACTTTGCGGGAGCGATCCCCGTTGTACATGGCATTGAGCTGGCCGATCATGACGTGGCTCTCATCGAGAAACATCAGGGCATCGGCAGGCAAGTAGTCGCACAAGGTTGCCGGCGGGGCGCCCGGCGGCGAACCGCTCAGATGCCGGCTGTAATTCTCGATACCCTTGCAGTGGCCGACCTCGGCCAACATCTCCAGATCAAAGCGGGTACGCTGCTCCAGGCGCTGGGCCTCCACCAGTTTGCCCGCACCGACCAGCTGGGCCACCCGTTCGGATAACTCGAGCTTGATGCTCTCTACCGCTGCTAGCACCTTGTCGCGAGGCGTGACATAGTGGCTTTTCGGATAGATCACAAACCGCGGAATCTTCTGCCGGATACGACCGGTCAGCGGGTCAAACAGCTGCAGCGACTCGACTTCATCGTCAAACAGTTCAAGGCGTATGGCCAGCTCCGAATGTTCGGCCGGAAACACATCGATCACATCGCCCCTTACCCGAAAGCTTCCGCGACCGAAATCTGTGTCGTTACGCCCGTACTGCATGCGAATGAGACGAGCGATGATGTCCCGCTGCCCGATGCGATCACCCTGCCGAACAATGAAACGCATCTCGGTGTAGTCCTCGGGGGCACCGATGCCGTAAATCGCACTGACCGTGGCCACGATCACCGTGTCGCGCCGCTCCAGCACACTTTTAGTGGCCGACAGCCGCATCTGCTCGATGTGCTCGTTGATGGCTGAATCCTTCTCGATGAACAGATCTCGCTGAGGTACATAAGCCTCGGGCTGGTAGTAGTCGTAGTAGCTGACAAAGTACTCCACCGCATTGCGCGGAAAAAACTCTCTGAACTCGCTGTAGAGTTGCGCAGCCAGGGTCTTGTTGGGCGCAAAAACAATGGCCGGCCGACCCAGGCGGGCAATCACATTGGCCATGGTGAAGGTCTTACCCGAACCGGTGACACCAAGCAGGGTCTGAAAAGCCTCCCCGTCCTGCACGCCCTCAACGAGCTTGGCAATGGCCTGAGGCTGATCGCCGGCCGGCGGATACGGCATGAAAAGCTCGAAGGGCGAATCGGGGAATCGCAAGAACTCACCTTGCGGGGCCGCTGCGGCTTGCGAGGAATCGGGATCGACAGGGGTCTGAGGCATCGGTCTTGCGGGGCGCCGTTAAAATCGGAGCAACCTGACAGCATAAGCGATTGCCAGCGGCCCGGTCCATCTGGGCCAAGCCCCCCACGCAGCGCCAGTCTGACCCCATCCCTTCCCCCAACCAAGCATCCCGGAACCCCAGCATGTCCCTGTTTAACGCCGTCGCCATGGCCCCCCGCGATCCGATCCTGGGTCTGAACGAACAATTTGCCGCGGACACCCACCCGAACAAGGTCAACCTCGGCGTGGGCGTGTACTACGACGACGAAGGCAAGCTGCCGCTGCTTCAATGCGTGCTGGCTGCGGAAAAGAAGATGGCAGAAAAGCCGGCCCCGCGCGGCTACCTGCCAATCGACGGCATCGCCGCCTACGACAGCGCGGTCAAGAGTCTGGTTTTTGGGGCCGACAGCGAGCCCGTCCGTGCCGGTCGAGTGGCAACGGTACAAGCCCTGGGCGGCACCGGGGGCCTGAAAATCGGCGCTGACTTTCTGCGCCAGCTCAAGCCGGGTTCAAAGGTGTTGATTAGCGATCCGAGCTGGGAGAACCACCGGGCCCTGTTCACCAACGCTGGCTTTCAGGTGGAAAGCTATCCCTATTACGACGCAGCGCGGCGGGACATCAATTTTGAGGGCATGCTGGCGGGGCTCAAGTCGGCCGCCGCGGGCACCATCGTCGTGCTGCATGCCTGCTGCCACAACCCAACCGGCTACGATATCTCCGGGGGGCAATGGGACCAGGTGGTGGCGGCCGTCAAGGACGGCGGCTTGATCGCCTTTCTGGATATGGCTTATCAGGGTTTCGGCCACGGCATCGCGGAAGACGGCGCAGTCATCGGTAAATTTGTGGCCGCCGGGCTGGATTTCTTTGTCTCCACCTCGTTCTCCAAGAGTTTCAGCCTCTACGGCGAGCGGGTGGGCGCGCTGAGCGTGCTGTGTCAAAGCAAGGACGAGGCCGACCGGGTACTGAGCCAGCTCAAGATCGTCATTCGAACCAACTATTCCAACCCCCCCACCCACGGCGGCGCGCTGGTGGCGACGGTTCTGGGCACGCCCGAACTGCGCCAGCAGTGGGAACAGGAACTGGCCGGTATGCGCAGCCGCATCAAGCAGATGCGGCAAAAGCTGGTTGATGGCCTGAAGGCCGCCGGCGTCCGGCAGGACATGAGCTTCATCACCCGTCAGATTGGCATGTTCAGTTATTCGGGACTGAGCAAGGACCAGATGGTCAGGCTGCGCAGCGAGTTCGGCATTTATGGCACCGACACCGGCCGGATGTGCGTGGCAGCCCTGAACAGCCGCAACATTGACCATGTGTGTGCCTCGATTGCCAAGGTGGTCTGATCTACCGACCCGATCAGGGCAAGCCGTGGGTCGGTGCGACAGTTACCTTTTGTCAGGGTGCTGACAGCTGGTCACTTTTTTAGAGCTCACTGCCTCCTTCTGAAGCTCGACAACTGTTATATTGCTGCACCGCAACAATCTTGCCCCCTACCCAGGAGTCAACATGCTCTACCAGGTCTACGAAAACCAGCGCACGTTGATGGAGCCCTTTGTGGACTTCGCGCAGGCGGCGGCCAAGTTGTTCAGCAACCCGCACTCGCCCGCCGGCGCGCATCCGTGGGCACAGCGACTGTCCGCCGCTTACAGCCTGTTCTACCGGCTGGGAAAAGACTACGAGAAACCGGCGTTCGGCATCACCTCGGTTGAGGTGCGGGGGGTGCCTGTGGCGATTCAGGAGCGGGTTGAAATTGACAAGCCTTTCTGCGAATTACGCCGCTTCAAGCGGCTCAGTGATGACGTCTCCACGCTAGCCACGCTCAAGTCCCAGCCGGTGGTTCTGATCGTCGCGCCTCTGTCCGGCCACTATGCAACCCTGTTGCGCGATACCGTCAAGCAGATGCTCAAGGACCACAAGGTCTACATCACCGATTGGCGCAACGCCCGGATGGTGCCGCTTGATCAGGGCGACTTTCACCTTGATGACTACGTGGGGTATGTGCAGGAATTCATCCGGCACCTGCAAAAGCGTTACGGCCACTGCCATGTGGTGAGTGTGTGTCAGCCCACCGTGCCGGTCTTGGCGGCTGTCTCTCTGATGGCCTCGCGTGGCGAGCAAACGCCGCTGACCATGACCATGATGGGCGGCCCGATTGATGCGCGCAAGTCACCGACGGCGGTCAATAACTTGGCCATGAACAAGAGCCATTCCTGGTTCGAAAACAACGTCATCTTCCGGGTGCCCCATAACTTCCCAGGGGCGGGACGCAGGGTCTATCCGGGCTTCATGCAACACGCAGGTTTTGTGGCCATGAATCCGGACCGGCATGCCAACAGTCATTACGACTACTTCAAGGACTTGATCAAGGGGGATGACGCTAGTGCCGAGGCTCACCGCAAGTTCTACGACGAGTACAACGCGGTACTCGACATGGATGCGAACTACTACCTGGAGACGATTCGTACCGTTTTCCAGGAGTTCAAACTCGTGCATGGTACCTGGCAGGTTCTCAATGCCCAGGGCGAACCGGAGTCGGTGCGCCCCCAGGACATCCGTCACACGGCGCTGATGACCGTAGAGGGCGAGCTTGACGACATCTCGGGCTCCGGTCAGACAGCCGCTGCGCACGGGCTGTGTACCGGCGTTGCCAAATCCCTGAAAAAACATCTTGAGGTGCCAGGGGCCGGACACTACGGCATCTTCAGCGGACGCCGCTGGCGAGATGTGGTCTACCCCGAGGTCAAGGCCTTCATTCAAACTGGACAGGCCAGCCTTGCCGGCAAGGGCCGTCGCGAATCGGGCGCAGCGTCGGACCAGCCGGCCAAGGTCAGTGCGCGCAAATCCAGTCGCAGCCCTTTGAAGAAGCCGGCTCGCAAGACGGCCAGCCGATCGGGTGCTTCACGCGCCTGAATCGCAAGCAGCTTGTCTCGCACCGGGTCCCAGGTTCATGCAGCCTGCCCAAGCAGATCTGGCTGACCGTCTGCACGATGCATTGCCGCAGACGCAATGCACCCGGTGCGGCTACCCCGATTGCCGAGCCTATGCCCAGGCCATGGCTGCGGGCGAGGCTGCAATCAACCAATGCCCACCGGGCGGGGCCGAGGGCATCGCCCGGCTGGCCCGGCTCACCGGGCAGCCCGAGCAGCCCCTCAATACCCACCACGGGGCCGAGTCGCCCCTGTCACTGGCGGTGATCGACGAAAACTGGTGTATCGGTTGCACGCTGTGTCAGCCGGTCTGCCCAACGGATGCGATCGTGGGCAGCAACAAGCTGATGCACACTGTGATTGAGTCAGCCTGCACCGGCTGCCGCTTGTGCTTGCCGGTCTGCCCTGTGGACTGCATTGAGATGATTGAAGTCACAGAAACCACCGGCTGGGCGGCCTGGTCGGCGCAGCAGGCCGCGCAAGCTCGCCAGCGTTACGCGGCTCATCAAAGTCGGCTGGCCCAGACCCAGGCCGAGGAGTCACAGCGGCTGGACCAGCTGGCACGAGAGAAACTGAAGAATCTGGCCGCGCACAGTCAGATCACAGATCCGGAGGAACTCAGCCGCAAGCGTCTTTTAATCGAGTCGGCCCTGGAACGCGCCCGAAGCCGCCGCAGCCCAGGGCAGAGCAGCTGAGTCGCCCCCAGGCCTAGGGCCACTAGCGCCCTGCTCCTTCCAGGGCTGCAAAAGCCGAGATCACCTCGGGAGGGGCTTGTACCAATTCGAGCAAAACCCCTTCGCCGGCAATCGGAAACTCGTCGCTGGCCTTGGGGTGCAGGAAGCAGATATCAAAACCGGCTGCGCCCTTGCGAATACCGCCCGGCGCAAAGCGCACGCCCCTGGCCGTCAGCCACTCGACAGCCACTGGCAGATCGTCGATCCAAAGGCCCACATGGTTGAGCGGCGTGGTGTGCACCGCAGGCTTTTTATCGGGGTCGAGCGGCTGCATCAGATCGACCTCGACCTTCAAGGCACCACTGCCCATGGAGCAGATGTCTTCATCGACATTTTCGCGCTCGCTGACAAAGCGCCCGGTGACCGAAAGCCCAAGCATGTCCACCCACAGGGCGCGCAAGCGCTGCTTGTCCGCTCCCCCAATGGCCACCTGCTGAATACCCAGCACCTTGAACGGCCGAGGCGAATCGTTTGGGGCAACCATCTCAGCTCTCTCGGGTGCGACGGCCGGCCCGATAGCTCACGCCCTGCGGTCCGGCACGTTCGCTATGCGGCGTGCCGGCGGGCAGTCGAAAAATTTCGCCAACCCCGTAGTGATGGTCAACGCCGTTCACATGGATGGTGAAGTCGCCCTCCAAAATCAGGGCGCAGGCATCAAAGGGGTGAACATGTTCCCCCAGGGCATAACCGGCCGGCTGTGCAACCGAGGTGATCACCTGATAACCCTGCGCCTTGAGTTGCGCTTCAAAAGCCTCTGGATTCATACGCCCCTCCCTTCACGCAAATTCAATGATGGGTTGATCTACCGCCAGCGACTCTCCCTTGGCCGCAAGCACCTTTCCCACGACCCCGTCGGCCGCGGCAAAAAGCACATTCTCCATCTTCATGGCCTCGATCACAGCGACCCGCTCGCCCGCCTGCACCTTCTGCCCAGGCTCAACCGCCACCTCAACCAACAAGCCAGGCATGGGCGAGAGCACAAACCGGCTCATGTCAGGCGGCGCTTTATAGGGCATCAGCCGATGCAGTTGTGCCATGCGAGGAGAGACCACGAGCGCCTCGATTCGGGAGCCGTTGTGCTGAACCACCAAGGCCAGGGGATTGCGCTGGGCGCCACGCTCCACCTGCGCGGTAAAACGCTGCCCGTTGACCGAGCCTTGAATGCAGATCGCATTGAGTCGGGATCCACTTTCAATCGCATAGGTCTTGCCGGCGACCTGAATCACCGCCGGGCCATGAATGCTGCCTGTGTCATCGACCGTAACTTCTACATATCGATGCTCTCCCGCCTGGCCCAGCACGATCACGGTGTAGTGTTGACCCACTTTGACGTCGTAGCCTGGCAGTTGTCCCCCCAGCCGAGCGGCCCGTTCTCGTGACTTTCTTCGGACATAGGCAGCCAGAGCCACCAGGAAGCCCGGGTCGCTGTGCTCGACCTCCTCGGCCCTGAAGCCCTTGCCATAGTGATCGGCGATGAATCCGGTATTGAAATGGCCCTGTACAAAATCGGGATGCGCCAGCAGCGCGGCTTGAAAGGGAATGTTGGAGCTGATGCCCCGGATAACAAAGCCGTTGAGTGCCTCCCGCATCTTGCCGATCGCATCTTGCCGGTCACGGCCATGCACGATGAGCTTGGCGATCATCGAGTCATAGAACATCGGGATCTCGCCACCTTCCTGTACGCCGGTGTCCACCCGTACGCCATAGAGCGACTGCGTGTCGGCCTGGAACATGGTGGCCGTGGGGGGCTGAAAACGAACCAGCCGGCCCGTGGAGGGCAGAAAATTGCGAAACGGGTCTTCGGCATTGATTCGGCATTCAATGGCCCAGCCCTCGCGCCCCACCTCCTCTTGCGTCAGGGGCAGCCTCTGGCCGGCCGCCACCCGAATCATCAACTCGACCAGATCCAGGCCCGTGATGCATTCGGTCACCGGATGCTCGACCTGCAAGCGGGTGTTCATTTCCAGGAAATAAAAGTCCTGGTCCTTGCCCACCACAAACTCCACCGTGCCTGCGCTCTGGTAGTTCACTGCCTTGGCCAAGGCCACCGCCTGCTCGCCCATGGCTTTGCGCGTGGCCTCACTGATAAAAGGAGAAGGGGCCTCCTCGATCACCTTTTGATGGCGACGTTGGATCGAACATTCGCGCTCATTGAGGTAAATCACGTTGCCGTGCGCATCGCCGAGCACCTGGATCTCGATATGGCGAGGCTCAAGCACATACTTCTCGATGAAGACGCGATCGTCGCCAAAGCTGTTCCGAGCTTCATTGCGGCAAGAGGCAAAGCCCTCAAGGGCCTCCTTGTCATTGAAGGCCACCCGCAAACCCTTGCCCCCGCCGCCGGCCGAGGCCTTGATCATCACCGGATACCCGATGGACCTGGCAATCTCGACCGCCTTTTCTGCTGACTCAATCGCATCGTTGTAACCGGGGATGGTGTTGACCTTGGCCTGGTTGGCCAGTTTCTTGGAGGCGATCTTGTCGCCCATGGCGGCGATGGAATAGTGCTTGGGGCCTATAAAGGCCATGCCCTCCTCTTCGACCCGTCGCGCAAAGTCCTCGTTCTCTGACAGGAACCCGTAACCCGGATGAATCGCCTCGGCGCCCGTGGCCTTGGCAGCCGCAATAATTTTTTCCGCTACAAGATAAGACTCGCGGGACGGAGCTGGCCCCAGAAGTACGGCCTCATCGGCCATCTGCACATGTCGCGCTTCCTTGTCAGCCTCCGAATACACCGCAACGGTGGCTATGCCCATTTTTCGGGCTGTGGCAATGACTCGGCAGGCAATCTCACCGCGGTTGGCAATCAGAATTTTCTCGAACATCTTTCAAACCCTCCCCGCAGTCAGAGCGGAATGTTGCCGTGCTTGCGCCACGGGTTCTCAACCTTTTTGTCCTTGAGCATCACCAAGGAACGACCGATCCGTTTGCGGGTTTCGTGCGGCAGGATGACATCGTCGATGAAGCCTCGGGCACCGGCCACGAAGGGATTGGCAAAGCGGGCCTTGTACTCTGCCTCTCGAGCGGCAAGTTTCTCCGGGTCCTTCTTTTCCTCCCGGAAGATGATTTCTACTGCCCCCTTGGCTCCCATGACCGCAATCTCTGCATTGGGCCAAGCGAAATTGACGTCGCCGCGTAAATGCTTGGAGGCCATCACATCGTAGGCTCCGCCATAGGCTTTGCGGGTGATCACCGTCACCTTGGGTACGGTGCATTCGGCATACGCATAGAGAAGCTTGGCGCCATGCTTGATGATGCCGCCATACTCCTGAGAAGTGCCCGGCATGAAGCCCGGAACATCCACAAAGGTGATCACCGGCACGCCGAAAGCATCGCAGAAACGGACAAAACGCGCGGCCTTGATCGAGCTGCGAATGTCCAGGCACCCGGCGAGCACCAGGGGCTGATTGGCAACAATACCCACCGTCTGCCCGTCCATGCGGGCAAAGCCGACGATGATGTTCTTGGCATAGTCAGGCTGGATTTCAAAAAAATCCCCGTCATCCACCGTCTTGAGAATCAGTTCCTTCATGTCATACGGCTTATTCGGGTTGTCGGGTACCAGGGTATCGAGGCTGCGGTCGGCCCGATCGATCGGATCGCCGTTGGGGCGAACCGGTGCCTTTTCGCGATTGTTCAGAGGCAAGTAGTTGTAAAGCCGCCGAATCATCAGCAGCGCCTCCAAATCGTTGTCAAAGGCACCGTCGGCCACGCCGCTTCTGGTGGTGTGGGTCAGAGCACCGCCGAGTTCCTCGGCCGTCACCTCCTCGTGGGTCACCGTCTTGACCACCTCGGGGCCGGTGACGAACATGTAGGAACTGTCTTTGACCATGAAGATGAAGTCGGTCATGGCCGGCGAGTACACCGCGCCGCCGGCGCAGGGCCCCATGATCAGGCTGATCTGGGGGATCACGCCAGAGGCCAGAACGTTACGCTGAAACACTTCAGCATAGCCCCCGAGCGAGGCCACGCCTTCCTGAATGCGGGCGCCACCGGAATCGTTCAAACCGATGACCGGCGCTCCGACTTTCATGGCCTGATCCATCACCTTACAGATCTTTTCCGCGTGTGACTCGGACAAGGCTCCGCCAAACACCGTGAAATCCTGGCTGTAGACGAAGACCAGGCGACCGTTGATCATGCCGTACCCAGTGACCACGCCGTCGCCTGGGATCTTGTTGGCCTCCATACCAAAGTCGGTACAGCGGTGCTCCACGAACATATCCCATTCCTCGAAGGTGCCCTCATCCAGCAGAACCTCCAGTCTCTCGCGCGCGGTCAGCTTGCCCTTGGCGTGCTGGGCCTCAATGCGCTTGCTGCCTCCCCCGAGGCGAGCCGCTGCTCGCTTTTTTTCAAGTTGCTCCAGGATGTCCTGCATGTCTTCCTCCAGAAAAATCATTCAAACCGCTCAAGCAGCCTGCGCGCTGCTGTAGAGGCCGCCAGCCGGCCGGCGGCCACATCGACGCTGACCGTCTCAAGCAGAGAGCGCACCGCCGGATGGGCCCGAAAGCGCTGCTTCAGACCGGCATCGATGCGCTCCCACATCCAGGCCAGTGACTGTTGCTGGCGCCGAGCCATTCGATACCCACCGGCTTCCTGCAGCCGCTGAAATTCAAGCACCTCAGTCCAAAAGGCGTCGATGCCCTGGCTCTGAAGGGCACTGAGCTGAATCGCCCGCGGATGCCAAATAGAGGTATCGTGATGCGCATGATCCGGATGTCCGTGCATCCCAAATAGACGCAGCGCCGATGTGATCTGAGCCCGGGCGCGGGTGGCCGCATCTGCATCAAGGTCGGCCTTGTTGATGACCACCAGATCGGCCAGTTCCATCACGCCCTTTTTGATGGCCTGCAGATCATCCCCTGCATTGGGCAACTGCATCAAAACGAACATATCGGTCATGCCAGCCACCGCAGTTTCGCTCTGCCCAACGCCGACTGTCTCAACAATCACAATGTCGTAGGCAGCGGCCTCACACACCAGCATGGCCTCGCGGGTTTTTTCGGCCACGCCTCCCAAAGTGCCGCTGGAAGGGCTGGGACGGATGAAGGCGCGCTCATGCACAGAGAGCTTTTCCATGCGCGTCTTGTCCCCAAGAATGGACCCGCCTGAGACGGTGGACGACGGATCGATCGTGAGCACCGCAATACGGTGGCCCCTGTCAATCAAGTACAGGCCCAGAGCTTCGATGAAGGTGCTTTTACCAACGCCCGGCACTCCGCTGATCCCCAGCCTGAAGGACCGGCCACTGTGCGGCAGGATGGCAGTCAACAGTTCATCGGACTGCAGTCGGTGGTCAGCGCGGGTCGACTCCAGCAAAGTGATGGCCTTGGCGATGGCGCGGCGCTGCTGCTGCGCATCGCCCCGCAGCAGGCCTTCAAGCAGTTCTTGGGGACTCACGCCAAGGACTTTCGCGCCCTGATGGGGGCTCAGGCCTGCGCCGCCCGGATCTGCTCAAGCACATCCTTGGCACTGGCCGGTATCGGCGTCCCGGGCCCGTAGATGCCCTTGACGCCAGCCTCGTAGAGAAAATCGTAGTCCTGTCGAGGAATCACGCCCCCGACAAAAACAATGATGTCATGAGCCCCCTGCCGCCTGAGCTCGGCCAAAATATCCGGCACCAGAGTCTTGTGCCCAGCCGCCAAAGTGCTGACCCCCACCGCATGCACATCGTTTTCGATGGCCTGTCGGGCACACTCTTCAGGCGTTTGAAACAAGGGCCCCATGTCCACATCAAAGCCCAGGTCAGCATAGGCAGTGGCCACCACCTTGGCGCCACGGTCATGACCGTCCTGGCCCAGCTTGGCAATCATGACCCGCGGACGACGCCCGTACTGCTCGGCAAAAGCAGCAATCTCCTGTTTGAGCTTGTCCCACCCTTGAGCAGAATCGTAAGCGGCAGCGTACACACCGGTCACCTTTTGAATGTCGGCGCGATGGCGCCCGAAGATCTTCTCCAGCGCATCAGACACCTCTCCCACCGTGGCACGCAAACGCATGGCCTTGATGCTAAGGTCAAGCAGATTGCCCTGCCCCGATTGAGCCGCATGGGTCAGCGCCTGCAGCGCCGCCTGCACCGCGGCCCCGTCACGCCGAGCCCTGATGTCTTTCAGTCGCGCGATCTGGCCCTCGCGCACCCTGACATTGTCTACCTCCAGAATGTCCACGGACTCTTCCTGGCCCAGTCTGTACTTGTTGACACCGACGATCACGTCCCTGCCCGAATCGATGCGGGCCTGCTTCTCTGCGGCGCTGGCCTCGATCTTGAGCTTAGCCCAGCCGCTGTCGACCGCCCGGGTCATGCCGCCCATGGCCTGCACTTCCTCCAGGATCGCCCAGGCCTTGTCTGCCATATCCTGCGTCAGCTTCTCCATCATGTAGCTGCCAGCCCAGGGGTCCACCACCTTGGTGATCTGTGACTCTTCCTGGATGATGAGTTGGGTGTTGCGAGCGATGCGGGCGCTGAATTCGGTAGGTAGCGCAATCGCCTCATCAAAACTGTTGGTGTGCAGACTCTGTGTTCCGCCGAAGACC
>CAYPSU010000082.1:12609-12854 GCA_964413475.1 uncultured Polaromonas sp.
TGCTCGGTCAGCGACCAACCTGAAGTCTGGCAGTGGGTGCGCAGCATCAGACTCTTGGGGTTGCGCGCACCAAAGCCCTTCGTGATGCGGCACCAAAGCAGGCGAGCGGCGCGCATCTTGGCAATTTCCAGATAGAAGTTCATGCCAATGGCCCAGAAAAACGAGAGCCGCCCGGCAAACTCATCTACATCGAGCCCCTTGGCCATCGCCGTCTTGACATACTCCTTGCCATCGGCCAGGGTGAA
>CAYPSU010000083.1:0-12571 GCA_964413475.1 uncultured Polaromonas sp.
CCCGTCGAAGAGATGGTTTGAGTGTGAGGTAGCCATACCGGGGCGGGGGAACAAAAGGGGGAACAAATTTGCTAGCGAGGAAAAGTTATCTACTGATTCCAACGGCTTAAAGCAGCTCTTTGGCTCCGATAGCCGGCACCATTCGCTAGTTCAAATGGCATTCGGGAAAATCCGCCCTCTCTGAACACCAAGCTTGCTGATACGGCAGTCTCTGCCGCTTGCACGCTTTTCGTCGGATGTGGCGCCCGCAGATTGACCTTCGCGCTCGAGCGTGAGGGTTTTCGTGCTCGACTCTCATGCCACCGCCCCAAGTTACCCGGTAGCGGCATCAGGTTTACTCCCTTGACCTAGCGCTGGGACCTTGTGCATCATGGCTCTGTTATTCCTCAGGAGCTGATATGCGCATCAATCGCCGTCGTTTCACCGTAGGGCTCGGAGCCGCCAGTCTGGGGGCGGGCACGCGGGTGTCTTGGGCTCAGTCCTTCCCGTCCAAGCCACTGAAGATCATCGTTCCATTCCCAGCGGGTGGCACCACCGATGTGGTGGCTCGTCTGATCGCTCAGCGGATGAGTGAAAACATGGGGCAGCCAGTGCTTGTTGAGAACCGCGGCGGCGCTGGCGGTGCGATCGGAGCTGATGCGGTGGCCAAGTCTGCTCCAGATGGCTACACCTTGCTGATGCACAACCTCACTTTCCCGATGACCTCAGTGGCGCAGACACTGGCGGGGCGCTCACCGTTTAACGTTGATACTGACTTTGCTGGCGTATCGATCTCGGTCTACGTACCCTTTATGTGGACTGCCCATCCGGGTGTGCCAGCCAAAGACCTGCGTGAGCTGGGTCAACTGCTGCGTTCTCAGAAACTGCCTTACAACTATGGATCCACCGGGCCTGGTTCGGCCATGCATGTGCTGGGCGAGGCCTTCAAAAGGGCCGCTGGGGTTGATATGCAGCATGTGCCCTTTAAGGGCGCTGCACCGCTCAAACAGGAGTTGCTGGCCGGCCGCCTACAAATCGGGGGTGACCAGCTCTCGACCTCGCTGGCCGAGATCAAGGCAGGCACACTGAAGGCTCTGGCGACCACCGCCACCAAGCGGGTGGCGGGTTTGCCCGACGTCCCGACGGTTCGAGAACTCGGCTTCCCCAGTCTGGAGCTCGAAGGCTGGAATGGTCTCTTCGTACCGGCCAAAACTCCGCGAGAGATCGTCGACCGCCTGCAGAGGGAATCGTCGGCTGCTGTGCGGCATCCAGAGGTCTCGCGCCGGCTGATCGAACTGGGCGCAGAGCCTGTGGGCTCGAGCGCAGCGGCTCAAGATGAGATCCTCAAACGACAGATGGATCAATTCAGGCCCATCATCCGCGACATGAAGATCGAGAGCTGATCGCCCTTACTTGTTAAGCCACCAGACTGGGAACTGGCTGCAGTCCGCCCCCGCCAGTCCTTGGTCGATGGCTTGGTTCAAGTGATCAAGGGTAATTTGGGTCAGCGGCATGGCAAAGCCATTTTTCTTGCCCTGCTCGATCATGGTGCTCACGTCCTTGCGCATGGTGGCCAGGTCTACCGTGACTGCCGTTTGTGGGGTGCCGGCCAAAGCATCGGCAATCATGCCGCCGCGCACCTTGAGCATATTGGGCCCGCCGGAAGATTCGCTGAGTACATCGACCAAGAGTTTCGGATCTAGGTTGAGCGATTGCACCAGGGAAAGCGCCTCGCCCAAGGTCTGCCAGTACACCATCAAGGGCAGGTTGACGGCCAGCTTCATGCGCGCACCGTTACCGTGAGCGCCTACCTCCACCACTTTCTTGCACAGTTGATCGAGTAAGGATCGTGCGGCCTGCACATCGGTTGCAGCGCCGGCCACAAAGCCAATCAGCTTGCCCTCCTTGGCTGGGCCGACGCTGCCGCCCACTGGGCATTCGAGGTAGCGCGCTCCTGCCTGCCGCGCATGCTGCCCCATCTGCGCCTGGAACTCGGGCGCCACCGTGCTCATCTCGATCAACAAGGCCGGTCCGCCCTGCAGCAGTCCCTGTGGGCCTAGATAGACCGCCTCAATGGCGGCCGCATCGGTCAACAGGCTGATTACTACATCGCAGCTTCGCGCCAGGTCTGCTACCCGATCGACCCGACGCGCCCCACCGGCCACTAGCGTATCGGCGCGAGCCGAAGAACGGTTCCACACACTGAGCTCATGACCCAGTCCCATCAGGCGCTGCGCCACCGCTTGTCCCATCTTGCCCAAACCGGCAATTCCAATCTTCATTGCATGCACTCCCTGTTCCATGGGTTTGGGCGCTGCGCCCATGCTCGAAACCACTGTATCCGGCCGCCAGTCTTCAGAAATTTCAACTTTCATTATTCTTTATTGCGGGCGAAGCGTATCAATTGTTGGATTCCTTCACGGCGGGGTCGTGGGCCTTCAACTGGGAGTGATTATTGTCCCAGGCGTCAATTGGACCGGCTGCTCTGAAAACCAATGTCCAGCCCTCTGACTGCAAATTCAGCTGTTTGAGGGTTTTGAGCTAGCCTTACCCGGTCAGTCAATACCCGCTGGGGTATGCAAAAAATTGGCTGCCTCGAAAATCAGCTGTAACGTTAGCCGGCCCGATGGGCTGGCACGTAAAACTTTTATTGCCATCTTAGGGAAGCTTTCCCCCACGCCTAAATTCAGCGCCGCCGCGACCGGCAAGACCCGTTGGTATCGAGATTATCGATGCCCAGGCCGTAAAGGAAGACCTTTGTCGGTTCTGGTGCCGAGCGCTCGCTGCAAGCCAAGCATGAGGTTCCACTTGAGGCCTTAACCGCGACCGCATCTGGGGTTTTACCCAGACTACCCCCAGATATTCTTAGGTATCCTGTTTGAGTCCAAGCCGATACAAGTGGGTCCTCGCTACCCTTGCCGCTCAGGAGTTCGCACTATGTTCTTAATTCGTAGAAGGCGCTGGCTTTTGGCGGCGGGTATCACTCCCGTATTGACCTTCTCTCATGCCCTGGTCAGGGCGCAGGCCTATCCCGCAAAGCCTCTGCGCCTGGTGGTGCCGCAGGCCGCCGGGGGCGGTTCGGACACCATAGCCCGCTATGTGGCCGAGCGCCTGGCCTCCGCATTGGGACAGCAAATCGTCGTAGACAACAAGCCTGGCGCAGCCGGCATGCTGGGCGCCGAAATCGTTAAGACCGCGCCTGCCGACGGCTACACCCTGCTGCTGGGCGCTATCGACACGATCACTGCACCCTTGGTCAGTCGGCGCAGACCTTTCGATGGTGTAAAGGATTTTTCGCCCATTACGCAGCTGACGGCCTCACACAATGTTTGGGTGGTTGGACCTTCTTTTTCTGGAAAAACCCTGGCTGACCTGGTGGCTCAGGCCAGGGCTAATCCTGGCCGCGTCGACTATGCCTCCTCAGGCGTAGGCAGCATGCAGCATTTGGCGGGTGAAATGCTGGCTCGGATGACGGGCATACAGCTCAATCATGTGCCCTACAAAGGCGGCCCGCCGGCCTTCACCGATCTGGTGGGCGGACGCATCCCGGCCATGATTTCAGGCATGCAGGGGGCCATCCCGCAAATCAAAGCCGAGAAAGTGCGGGCCCTGGCAGTAACTGGCAGGCGTCGCTCCCCAGCCTTACCTGATGTACCCACCGTTAACGAGGCTCTTGGTCTGAGCGACTACGAGGCTCTGAACTGGCAGTCCCTGCTCTTCCCCGCTGGCACACCCAAGGCTGTGGTCGATCGGGTGGGGGCCGAAGTCGTCAAGATCCTGTCCCAGCCTGACGTGCGCGAGCGGCTGCTGCAGATGGGGTACGAGCCTATTGGCAACCGACCCGAGCAATTTGCCGCGTCGGCGGCTGAGGATCAGAAGCGCTGGAACGCCATCATCCAGGCGGCTGGTATCACGTCGGACTGATTTTTTTCGAGGAGCCTCCCATGCCAATTACCCGCGGCAATCCCCCCGGCATGAAGAATGTGCGCGCGACGGTCTATAACCATTATGTGCGCGTCGACCAGCCCAAGAGCCTGATCTTCGTCTCAGGCCAGGTCTCGCGTGACAATGAGGGCCAGCAGGTGGGCACTGGGAGCATGCTCGAGCAGACCCGCCAGTGCATCCGCAACATCGAAAAATCGCTCACGGCCGCTGGCGGCGGCTTGGCTGACATTGTGTGGACTACGGTCTACACCACCGACATCCGGGAGTTCCGCCAGATCGTGGCGGCGCGCGAGGAGTTCTTCAAGGACCACCTGCCGACCAGTACCATGGTCGAGGTAGCGCATCTAGCCGACCCCGGCCTTATGGTGGAAATTCAGGTCATCGCTGCCCTCTGATGCACGGCCGGTCAGTGCACGTCGATACTGCGCGTGCCGCGGGATCGCTCGGCCTTAATCTCGCGGCGCGTACGGCCTGCCACGGCTGTCCGACCGCCCCATGACTCCAGCTTAATCTGTAGGGAGTTCTGGAAGATGGGCGCATAAGCCCATCTGGTGAGCTAAGTGAAAGGGGCCTGGGGGATAGGGGCTTTGTTTTTTCCGCGTGAACGGGCGGGCTTGCAGACGCCCAAGCCTTGATGGCTGCGGGGTTCATCTCGACGGGCTGCCGGCTCTGGTTGCCGAGCCAGAGCCCGGGCCGGCACTGATCACCTTGATGCGAATGGTCTCGGTCGACCAGCCCGCAGATCGCAGGCTCGAGGTTAGTGCGGGGATAAGCTGGCGTATCTTGGCGGCCCCGGCGCTGCTGGACACCAGCAGGCACCACTGCCGATCCTCCACTGGACCGGCCCGCACCTCAATTCCAGACGGGATGAGGGCACGCACTTGGCGCAGCATGGCGCTCGATTGCTCCACCCGCTCCATCAGTCCAGCCAGAACAGGTGCTTGCTGCAGGGCCAGGGCGAGAGGGACGGCGCTTGGGGGCTTGGGGTTCATGGGCGCTGAATGCTGATTGGAGATTATGGGGCTTAGCCCAGGACGGGGAAAGCGGCCCGCGTAAAATCAGCTGTTTGCGCGTCCGATGACCCAATCCATGGATTTGGGCCGGTGGTTGTCAGACGCTCCAGCCAACATTTCCGAAAGGTTTCGGACCGGGTGCTGGCCGTGTAACGGCCGAGCCTGGTCTTTGGCATATGGCGATTCAATTTCTCACCAAGATCTTCGGCAGTCGCAATGACCGCCTGCTGAAAACCTATCGCAAGAGCGTCGAGCGCATCAATGCGTTGGAAGCTGGCATGGTCGCGCTCAGTGACGAGCAACTGCGGGCCAAGACCGATGAATTTCGGGCCCGCGTGAGTCAGGGCGAGAGTCTCGACGCCTTGTTGCCCGAGGCCTTTGCTGTGGTGCGCGAGGCCAGCAAGCGCGTCATGAAGATGCGCCACTTTGATGTCCAGCTGGTCGGGGGCATGGCCTTGCACCAGGGCAAGATCGCTGAAATGCGAACCGGCGAGGGCAAGACGCTGACCGCCACGTTGCCGGTCTATCTCAACGCGCTGGCGGGTCAGGGCGTGCATGTGGTCACCGTCAACGATTACCTGGCCGGACGCGATGCCGCCTGGATGGGCAAGATTTACAACTTCCTGGGCTTGAGTGTGGGCGTCAATTCTCCACAGATGAGCCGACAGGAGAAGCAGGCCGCTTACGGCTCCGACATTACCTATGGAACTAACAATGAGTACGGCTTTGACTATCTCCGTGACAACATGGTGTACGAGCCAGCTGACCGCGTTCAGCGCGGTTTGCGCTACGCCATCGTGGACGAGGTCGACTCCATCCTGATCGATGAGGCCCGTACCCCGCTGATCATTTCTGGGCAGGCCGAAGACCACACCGATCTTTACCGCGCCCTGCATCGGGTGGTGCCGCTGCTGACCCGCCAAGAGGGCGAGGCTGACCCTCGAACCGGCGAAGGTGTGATCAAGGCGGGAGATTTCACCGTTGACGAGAAATCGCACCAGGTCTTCCTGACGGAGCAGGGCCATGAGAATGCCGAGCGCATTTTGACGGGCATGGGCCTGATTCCAGAGGGGGCCACCCTGTATGACCCAGCCAATATCCAGTTGCTGCACCACTTGTATGCGGCGCTGCGGGCCCAGCACCTCTACCACCGGGATCAGCACTATGTCGTGCAGGCCGGCGAAGTCATCATCGTTGATGAATTCACAGGTCGCCTGATGGCTGGCCGCCGCTGGAGCGATGGTCTGCATCAGGCCGTTGAGGCCAAGGAGGGCGTGGAAATCCAGGCTGAGAACCAGACGCTGGCTTCCATCACGTTCCAGAATTACTTCAGGCTTTACGGCAAGCTCGCGGGCATGACCGGCACCGCCGATACCGAGGCCTATGAGTTCCAGGAGATTTACGGCCTGGAGACGGTCGTCATTCCGCCCAACCGGCCTTCGAGGCGCGAAGACCAGCTCGATCGGGTCTACAAGACCACGGCCGAAAAGTATGCCGCTGCCATTGCCGATATCCGGGATTGCCACGAGCGGGGGCAGCCGGTGCTGGTGGGTACCACCTCCATCGAGAACTCGGAAATCATCGACAAGTTGCTTGAGCGTGAAAAATTGCCGCATCAGGTCCTCAATGCCAAGCAGCATGCGCGCGAGGCCGAGATCGTGGCCCAGGCAGGTCGTGCCGGCATGATCACGATCGCCACCAATATGGCTGGCCGAGGCACGGATATCGTGCTGGGCGGCAATGTTGAGAAGATGGTCGAGGCGCTTGAATCCAATGAGGCGCTCGATGAGGCCTCGCGGCAGGCTGAGATAGCCAAGTTACGCGAGGGCTGGCAGGCCGATCATGAGCAGGTCAAGGCTGCAGGTGGCCTGCGCATCATTGCCACCGAGCGGCATGAGTCGCGTCGTATCGACAACCAATTGCGCGGCCGTTCGGGGCGACAAGGTGACCCAGGCTCCTCCCGTTTCTATCTCAGCCTGGATGACCCGCTGATGCGCATCTTTGCCGGTGAGCGGGTCAAAGCCATTATGGAGCGCCTGAAAATGCCCGAGGGCGAGGCCATCGAGGCGGGCATGGTCACGCGCAGCATCGAGTCGGCACAGCGCAAGGTGGAGGCGCGCAACTTCGACATGCGCAAGCAGTTGCTGGAGTATGACGATGTCGCCAATGACCAGCGTAAGGTGATCTACCAGCAGCGCAATGACATCATGGATGCGCAAAGCCTTCAGGACCAAATTGCCGCTTTGCGGGAAGGCTGCTTTACCGATCTGGTGCGCCAGCATGTTCCGCCGGAAAGCGTGGAGGAGCAGTGGGACTTGGAGGGTCTGGAGCGGGTGCTGGCCGAACAATGGCAGATCAACCTGCCACTGCGGCAGCAACTGGCTGAGGAAAGCGCAGTGACCGACGAGGATATCGTTGAACGAGTCGTTCAGGCGGCCCATGCGGCCTTTGCGGCCAAGGTCGAACAGATTGGGCAAGATAACTTCACCCAGTTCGAGCGCTCGGTGTTATTGCAAAGTATTGATTCGCACTGGCGCGAGCACCTCAGCGCCCTGGACTATCTGCGGCAGGGCATTCATTTGCGAGGCTACGCCCAAAAGCAGCCCAAGCAGGAATACAAGCGTGAGGCTTTCGAGCTGTTTGCGCAGCTGCTCGACAGTGTGAAGAACGAGGTCACCCGCCTGCTGATGACGGTACAGGTGCAATCGCGTGAGCAACTCGATGAAGCGACTGCCCAAATGGAGCAGCGCGAGGCGTTGAGCAACGTGGCTTATTCAGCGCCTGACGAAACAGGCCAAGCCCAGGTGACCGAAGAGGATGCAGCCAAGCTGCAATCCTTCTTGCAGGGTCAGTCGGTTCCGCGCGTGGGCCGTAACGATCCTTGCCCCTGCGGCTCCGGTAAAAAATACAAGCACTGTCACGGCCGGCTCGGCTGAAGAGACGGTCGGGTTCATCAAGGCTGGAGGAATCGCTCATGCCCGTCAATCTGCAGGCCACGCCTGCCCATCAGCTGAACGCTGTTGCCGGTGTGCGCTGGGGCATCACCGAGGCCGGCGTACGCAAGGCAGGTCGCAAAGACCTGGCCGTGATGCTGCTCGACGAAGGTTCGGTGGTGGGGGCGGTGTTCACTCAAAACCGCTTTTGTGCCGCGCCGGTGCAGCTTTGCCAGCAGCATCTGGCTGGGGGCGGCAATTCGGTGCGAGCCCTGATGATCAACACCGGCAACGCCAATGCCGGCACTGGCCAGGAAGGTTTGGAGCGTGCCCGCGCCTGCTGTCAGGCTCTGGCTCAACACTTGTCCATCGCGCCCGAGCAGGTTTTGCCGTTTTCTACGGGCGTCATCATGGAAATGCTGCCCAGCGAGCGCATCATCGCGGGCTTGCCCCAGGCCCTGGCTGCGGCCCACGCCGATCGATGGGCCCTGGCGGCTGAGGCCATCATGACCACCGACACGGTGCCCAAGGCCTGCTCCCGCCGGATTATGGTGGGCAACAGGCCGGTCACTATCACTGGCATCAGCAAGGGCGCCGGCATGATCCGCCCCAATATGGCCACCATGCTCGGTTTTATCGCCACCGATGCTTGCATAGAAGCGTCCTTGATGAATGCCCTGGCCCATGATCTGGCCGAAGGCTCCTTCAATCGCATCACGGTTGATGGGGACACCTCGACCAACGACTCCTTCGTGGTCGTGGCCACCAACCAGGCCGGCCATGCGCCTATCGCATCCTGGCAATCACCCGACGCACAGGCGCTGCGTGCAGCTTTGTTCGAGGTCGCGCGCTGGCTGGCCCAGGCCATTGTGCGCGATGGCGAGGGTGCGACCAAGTTCATCACGGTGCGCGTTGAACAAGGACGCGATGCTCAGGAATGTTTGCGTGTGGCCTATGCCATCGGTCATTCGCCCCTGGTCAAGACAGCGTTCTTTGCAAGCGACCCCAACCTTGGCCGCATCCTGGCGGCCGTTGGCTATGGTGGCGTTGCCGATCTGGATCAGACCCGCATCGACCTGTACTTAGATGATGTGCTGGTGGCCCGCGCCGGCGGCCGGTATGCCCAATACCAGGAGGCCGACGGAGCGCGGGTGATGCGGCAAAGCGAGATCACCGTGCGTGTGCTGCTGGGCCGTGGCTCGGCCAGCGAAACCATTTGGACCTGCGATTTTTCCTATGACTATGTCAAGATCAATGCGGATTACCGCAGCTAGTGCCAAGGCCAGCGCTTTGATTGGCAAGGTGGTTGGGTCATGACCCTGCTGGACAAGGCCTTACTTGAACGCGTGGAGGCCCTCATTTCCCGAATTGAGGGTCTTCTGCCTGGGCCTTTGTCGGCGCCCGATTGGCAGGCCGCATTGGCCTGGCGCTATCGGCGCCGTTCATCGGGCCATGGCGTTTTGAGCCCGGTGCGGCATGTCTCGAAGATATCGCTGGCCGACTTGCGCGAGATCGATGAACAGAAGGCCAAGATTGAACGTAATACCGAGCAGTTTGTGCGGGGTCTGCCGGCCAACAATGTGCTGTTGACGGGCGCCCGCGGCACGGGCAAATCTTCACTCATCAAGGCCTGTCTCAACACCTACGCCGATCGGGGACTTCGATTGATCGAGATCGACAAAGACGACGTCGTGGACCTGCCCGATATTGTGGAGTTGGTCAGTGAGCGGCCGGAGAAGTTCATCGTCTTCTGTGATGACCTCAGCTTCGAGGACGGTGAGTCGGGTTACAAGGCGCTCAAATCGATCCTCGACGGCTCTGTGGCGGCGGCCACGCCCAATGTGCTGATTTACGCCACCAGCAACCGGCGCCACCTGTTGCCCGAGTACATGAGCGAGAACCTGAGCTACACCCATACCCCCGATGGTGAGGTGCATCCGGGCGAGGTCGTCGAGGAAAAGATTTCCTTGTCTGAGCGCTTTGGACTTTGGGTCAGCTTCTACCCCTTTAGCCAGGACGAATACCTGAGCATCGTCGCACAGTGGCTGCGCCATTACGGCATCTCTGAGGCTGATATTGCATCGGCCCAGCCTCAAGCCTTGTTGTGGTCGCTTGAGCATGGCGGCTCGCGCAGCGGGCGGGTGGCCTACCAGTTCGCCCGAGACTATGCCGGGCAGCACGGACGCGCGTGAAACCGCTGCGGGTTGATGTCGATCAGCCTCGCCAGGCAGACCGGCAGCCGGTAGATGTGGCCGTGGGCGTGCTGATTCGATCCGATGGCCGGTTCTTGCTGACCTCGCGGCCTTCGGGCAAGGTCTATGCTGGCTATTGGGAGTTTCCGGGCGGCAAAATCGAGCCAGGCGAATCGCTTGAACAGGCTTTGCGCCGGGAGCTTGAGGAGGAGATCGGCCTGACGACAGGCGCGGTCCAGTTGTGGCGCATGGAGCAGGTTGACTATCCGCATGCGTTGGTTCGACTGCACTTCTGCAAGGTTTTCCACTGGTCCGGCGAAATGCAGATGAGAGAGGGCCAAGACTTTGCCTGGCAGAACCTGCCCGTGCAGGTGCAGCCCGTGCTTCCCGGCACGGTGCCGGTGCTGCAATGGTTGGCCCAGGAGCGCGGCTTCAGTGGACCGACCCACACCGGCTAGGCGCCGACTGCTTCAGCGGCATTGTTTCTTGGAGGTGGGCCCGATCTCCCCGAGGATGGCCCTCTCACCCCCCCCTCAGCTTGAGCCGGTTTGATAGGAGCCGCGTCCTCGCGGCGATGGGGCCTCAAAGACCCAGACGACCGCGGAGGAATCCGATCACTTCCTCGGCTGGCACTTTGCTGGCTTCTTTGTCGCGGCGGTGCTGGTACTCGAACTGGCCCTCTTTGAGCCCGCGCTCTGAGATCACCACCCGGTGAGGAACGCCGATGAGTTCCCAATCGGCGAACATGGCGCCAGGCCGTTCGTCGCGGTCGTCGAGCATGACATCGACCCCCAGGCCGGCCAGCGCGTCGTGGATCTCTTCAGCCCTCTGGCGCACAGCCGGACTGCGGTGTGCTCCTATGGGGCAGATCGCGACGGTAAAGGGGGCCAGTGCATCGGGCCAGATGATGCCGCGCTCATCGTGGTTCTGTTCGATCGCTGCCGCAGGCAGGCGTGTGATGCCGATGCCATAGCAGCCCATCTCCATCGGCTTGGGTTTCCCATCTTCGTCCAGAAAGGTGGCATTCATGGCCTTGGAATATTTGGTGCCCAGGTAGAACACGTGTCCCACCTCGATACCGCGCTCGATGGCCAGAGCCCCCCGACCATCCGGTGATGGATCACCGGCCACGACATTGCGCAGGTCGGCCACCTGCTCGGGCTCGGGGAGATCGCGGCCCCAGTTGACACCCGTGAGGTGAAAGTCCACTTCGTTGGCACCGCAGATCCAGTTGGCCATCACGGCCACCTCGCGGTCGGCCACCACTTTGACTGCTTGTCTCAGGCCGATCGGCCCCAGGTAGCCGGGCTTGCAGCCAAAGTGCGCTTCGATCTCGGCCACCGTGGCAAACCGGAAGTTCGCCAAGCCAGGCACCTTGCCGACCTTGACCTCGTTCATTTCATGGTCACCCCGCAGCAGCAGCAGCCAGATCTGCGTTTTGATCACCCGACCCTGCGTGTCCACTTCGTCAGTGGCCAGCACCAGCGACTTGACGGTGCGCTGCAGCGGCAGATTCAACAGGTCGGCCACCTCGGCACAGGTGCTTTTACCGGGTGTGGGCGTCTTCTGCAGCGCTTCGGTGGCCGCAGGCCTTGAACCCGAGGGCGCCAGGGCCTCAGCCTTTTCCATATTGGCTGCGTAGTCGCTGCCCGGGCAGTAGACGATGGCATCCTCGCCAGTGGCGGCAATCACCTGAAACTCTTCGGACAAATCTCCACCAATGGCCCCGGAATCGGCAGCCACGGCCCGATAGCGCAGGCCGAAGCGATCAAAGATGCGTCGGTAAGCCTGAGCCATGGCCTGGTAGCTCGCCTGGGCAGCCTGCCCGTTGCGGTCAAAGCTGTAGGCATCCTTCATGATGAATTCGCGCCCCCGCATCAGGCCAAAGCGTGGCCGGCGTTCGTCGCGAAACTTGGTTTGGATCTGATAGAGATTTTTCGGTAGCTGTTTATAGCTTCGGATGTCCTGTCTTGCGATGTCAGTGATCACCTCTTCGCTGGTAGGCTGGACCACGAAGTCGCGTTCATGCCTGTCGCGGATACGCAGAAGCTCAGGGCCCATCTTCTCGAAGCGCCCAGTCTCCTGCCACAGTTCGGCCGGCTGAATGACCGGCATGGTCAGCTCGATAGCGCCAGCGCGATTCATTTCTTCGCGCACGATTTGTTCCACCTTGCGGATGACCCGCAGCCCCATCGGCATATAGGTGTAGATGCCGGCGCTGAGTTTCTTGATCATGCCGGCACGCATCATCAGCTGGTGGCTGATGACTTCGGCATCGGCGGGTGCTTCCTTGAGCGTGGCGATGTGGAACTGAGACGCTTTCATGCGGGAAACCGAGGGGGTGATAGGGACCTAAAAGCCGGCTTGCCGACTTGGCGCACCGCCAATGGCTGTGCATAATGGTCCAAGTTTAAAAATTTTGAGGTCCGATTATGCTCGACCGAGAAGGCTTTCGGCCCAACGTCGGCATCATCCTGCTCAACCAGAAAAGCCAGGTCTTTTGGGGCAA